>NZ_FOIB01000012.1:0-300000 GCF_900111765.1 Myxococcus fulvus | reverse complement strand
CAACTTCCGCGAATCTGGATTCCCCGCGAGCCACCGCGTGTCCTGTGCCAGGCTGTCCTCCAGCCAACGGCGGGATTCGCCGACCGCGAGCACGAAAAAGTGGCGCGCGCTAATGAGAAGGGGTCTTTTCCCCCCCATCCCTCATGTCTCACTCCGTACGCCACCTCCTCCTCGTCGAGGACGACCCTTCCTGGCGGAAGCGGCTGGACGATGCCGCCCGCGCGGAGGGCGTCGCCGTGAGCCACGCCTCGGATGGGGTGGAGGCCCTGGACTGGCTGCGCACCCACCCGCGCGCCGGGCACCCCGACCTCATCCTGCTGGACCTGATGTTGCCCCGCATGGATGGCTGGGAGCTGTACGGGCAGCTGCGCATGGATGCGCGGTTGCGGCACCTGAACGTGCTGATGTTCTCCGAGGCGCTGCACGGCCAGGAGGTGCCGCTGGGCGGCGTGGTGGGCTACCTGCACAAGCCACCCACGCCCGAGTCGATGATGGGCGCGGTGCGCTCGCGGCTGCGCTTCGCGGGGGAGATTCCCGCGCGCGAGCCGTCCGGCACGTACTCGCTGGAGCTGCGCGAGGACGTGTCCCTGTCGCTGCGCCTGTTGCCCGCGCCGGTGTTGCACTCGGTGCGCATGCACCTCTTGCGCGCCGCGGAGCTGGTGGGCTCCGAGCTGCCCATGGCGTCCACGTGGCTGATGGCGCTGCCGGGCACGCCTCCCGCGCTGCTCGTCTCCGTCGAGGGCGTGCGGGTGGTGCTGGACGTGGACGACGAGGCCCGCGTGCTGCGCGCCACCTCCGTCGACCTGCCGCAGGACCTGCTCACCCGCTCCTGAGTCCTGGTCGTCACGCGGCGACGACGTGGCGCACGGTGCCGTGCTCCAGGTCCAGGCGCAGCACGCGGCCGTGCACGTCGTACACGAGCAGCGTCGAGGCGCTCAGCCGGACGCGAGGCGGCGTGTCCCCCTCGAAGGTGAGGGTGAGCCGGGCGCGCAGGAGTCCGCGGGCGTCGAGCAGTCGCGCGTCCCAGCCCTCCACGCAGCGCACCACCTCCGCGCGCCAGGTCGGAGTGAGCACCTGGTGCACGGGCTCACCGAGCTCCGCGTCGGAGACCCACGGCGTGGCCTGTCGGGGGATGTTGGGCGGCAGCCACAGCCAGTCCACGTGGCGGAACAGGGGGTCCTCGCCGACCATGAGCACGGCCGCGCGGGCCTCGCCGTCCGGCGTGAGCGCGCAGGAGCGCAGCCCCAGCACCGCCTCCGCCGGTCCCGACACGAGGGGTCCGCGGGCGCGCAGCGTGGGGCCGTTGCGCAGCTCGTACGTCCAGCGCTCCAGGTGGCTGGTGGTGAAGCTCAGCCACGAATCGTCCACGGCCAGGGAGCGCACGGTGCCGGGCACGTCCGCCACGCGCCACAGGGCCCGCGCGTCGGGGGCCTGGGCATCCAGCATCATCACCGTGTGGCCGGACACGACGAACCAGCTCCCGCCGTCGTAGGTGGGCGCCCAGCTCTCCATGGCGAGGTCGCACCAGTGCGTGGCCTTGCGCGCCATCACGTCGATGCGGGACACGCGGTGCAGCTCGCCCCGGGGCGCCAGGGCCAGCACGCGGTCTTGGTGCAGCGAGGCCACCAGCGAGAAGGCGGGGACATCCAGGTGCGCGAGCCCGCGGCCCTCGGCGTCGAGCAGCATCGCGCCCGCCTCGCCCAGCGCGAGCAGCACGCGGCCACCGGACAGCGCCGCGGCGTCGTGGACGAAGTGAGTGCCCGCGTCGGCGAGCGAGGCGGCCGCGACGACGGGAGGCAGCTTCGGGTCCGAGCCCCAGGCCGGGAGGGTCTGCACGGGCAGCGTGGGCAGGTCCGCGCGCAGGGCGCCGTCGGGCAGCTCCTTGAGCAGTCGCTCGAGGAAGTCGACGGTGACGTGCGCGCGGCCCGTGGCGCGGTCCTTCAGCAGGGCGCGCACCGTGGACTGGAGCAGCGTCGCGCGCGTGGCGGAGACGGACTCCTGTGACAGGGCCTCGGCGAACGCGAGCCGCTCCAGGCCGCCCTGGGGTGTCTCGTCATCCAGAAGGGACGACGCGCGAGCGCGCGTGGAGGACAGCCCCTCTGGGAGCGCGCAGGCCCAGCGGGCCAGCAGTCGCGCGCCGGTGACGCCTCCCACGTCGACGCCGCGCTCCAGCCACTCGCGCGCCAGCTCCCGCTTCTCCACCACGGGCCAGATGACCTGCACGGCCTGCGACCAGTTGCCCGCGTCCGCGTGGTCCTGGGCCCAGAGGAGCCTGAGCGCGCGGGCCTCCTCGGGGTGCGTGCGCTCCAGTCGGAGCACGGCGTCCGCGAAGCAGCCACTGCGTCGGGCGATGGCCACCGCGCGCCGCGGGTCCTTCGCGAGGAACCACTGGCGCACGACGAGCCCGGGGCCCAGGGCGCGGCCCTCCGCGAGCTCCGCCGCGAGCTGGAAGCGGCCGTGCTTCTCCAGGAAGGCGACGGCCTCCAGGTGCGCGCCGAGCAGCTCGGAGAGCACGAACACGGCCTCGTCGATGCGGCCCTCGCGCTCGAAGCGTTGGAAGGCCGCGCGGTAGCGTTGGCGCAGCGCCTCGTAGAGGTCCTCGCCGCCCGCGAAGGTGGTGGCGGGACCTCGGGGTCCGAGCCGCAGCGTGAGCTTCTCGCGAGGGCCCGGCAGTCCGAGCGCCTCGCGGGTGTTCGCATCGGGGGCGCCCCCGCCCAGCGGCACGGCATGGCGCAGGGCTTCTTTCAGGTCTCCGTCCTCGAACATCTCGAAGAGGCGGCGCAGGTACTCCGCCTTGCGACGCAGGAGCAGGTGGCTCAGCGGCGACTGGTGGATGAGCCATCTGGACAGGCGTGAGAACACACCCGGGCTCGGAGGAGCGGGGCGCGGCCCCGGAGCCTGGGCGCGAGCACCCGAGGGCTGTGAATTCTCGACGGTGGAGAACAGGGATGACAGCCACCGACCCAACCAGGACGGATTCCCGGAGGTGAGCGCATCACGGTGCGCGCCCTCGCTCGAGGTGACACCGCTCCCGAGCCACGCGGCGAACCGGCCGAGCCAACCACCCGTGCTCGCGCCAGAGGACCGGGCCATCGCCGCCGGGTCCTGTGTCTCCGCGCCGCCATCACCTCCGCCGAAAGCCGCGCGCAGCCGACTCCACCACCCCGCCGGGGCTTCACGCCCAGCGGCGGATGAGTTCGACATCGAACCTGGACGAGCGCCCCCGCCTCGCCCGAAGGCCGCGCGCAGACGCGACAACACACCAGGCCGCGAGCCCTCGGAAGCAGCTCCTCGTCCGAACGCAGCGCTCAGTCGAGACAGCACTCCGGGACGCGTTCCTTCACCGGACTTGGAGTCCTCGTCTCGTCCGAACGCGGCGCTCAGTCGCGACAGGATGCCGGGACGCTTCCCCTCGCCAGACTTGGAGTCCTCGCCTCGCCCGAACGCGGCGCGCAGACGCGCCAACACACCAGGACGCGCTCCATCACCGGGCGCCGAACCATCAGCCCCACGCCGTCGTGGCGACGCGCCTTCCCCAGGTCCGAGGGCCGCGCGCAACCGCGACAGCAAGCCAACGCGTGCAGTCGCGCCCCCCCGCCCGAACGCCGCGCGCAGTCGCTCCCTCCACCCCACGGGCCTCACGGTGACGGGCGCCTCCACCACGCGCCCCTGCATGCGCGCCATCACCTCCTTCGCCTCCGTCGACAGCTCAGGGACCGCGGAGCCGAAGAAGGCCCGGGTGAGCGGCGCCTTCGGCTCCACCACGGACACCACGGGAGCCGGCGGCGCGCCCAGCCCCCGCGTGGGCACCACCGTCCACGCCGACACATCCAACCACGAGGACACATCCACCGGCGGCGCGCCCGTCACCGGATGCACACGGGCCTGTCCACCCCGCACGAGCACGAGCGAGCCCGGCCGCGCCTCCACCCGCTCCCACTCCACGGACGACAGCGGCGCCGAGACGAGCACACCCCGCTCCAGCGTGAGCGCGAGGCCCGGACTCGTCCCCGCGTCACAGCGACGCGCGACAGGCAGGCGCAGCAGGTACCCGTGGGCCACCCACAGCACGCAAGCGCCCGGCGCCCACAGCGACATCACCCGCCGACGCGCCTCGTCCTCAGAGAGGAGCACCGGGTCGAACCAGAACGCCACGGCGCTCACCGTGCCCCGATGCAGGTGCTGACGTGGCGAGGGCGAAGGACGCATCACATCCCTCCCGTCGTCGCGCGGTAGAGCACCCGCCCCATCGTCAGGTCCATCACCACCAACTCTCCACTTCGCGTCAGCCACGCCAGGAGCGGCGCGGAGTGGCTGACCTCGGCGTGTGTCACCACCTCCGACGCCTTCCGCAGCACGGTCTCGCGCTTCTCCGTCAGCCACAGGAGCGTGCGCTGGTCCGCGCCCAGGACGAACAGTCCCACCTGGTGCTCCGCGACGTGACAGCCGCCCACGCCGACGACACGCGCCCCATCCGGCACGGTGATGTCCACCTGGTGGTCCGCGAGGAACATGCGCCACACGTTCGACGCGTGCCGCGCCGCGAGCAGCCCCATGCCCTGAACCACCGGGACATCGCTCGCCCAACCGAAACAGGCCTCGCCCTGCTTCACGTTCAGCACCACGTCCTCGGCGTCCCACGTGCCCATGACGTGCAGCGACGTCCGCGGCGGAGGTGGGGGCGCATCCTCCTGCGGCGCGAGCACGAACACGGGCTTGCCGTCATCCCCCGTCTGCCACTTCTCACGCCTCAGTCGCTCCAGTCGCGAGCTGACAGGCACCTTCGCGCCGCCACGGATGTAGACGAGCTTGTTGCCCACCTCCGCCATCGCCGTCACCGGGTAGTCGAGCGCCACCATCTCGATGCGCTGCTCGGCCTCGACGCGATACACGAGGAAGAGCCCCCCGGTGCGCGTCAGCAGCAACACCATCTCTTGACGGCCCCGGTCCCTCCAGGAGAACAGTCGCCCCGGCCCCGGAGTCGCGGAGGGAAACGTGGGCGCATAGCCGGACGACCACCCGCCGATGATCTCCGCCGACCCCACGCCTCGGCTGATGCGCGGCTGCGAGAGCGTGCCATGGAGCACGTAGCGGTCCTCGCGCTCCATCAACGTGAGCAGCCCGCCGTTCGGACGCCAGCCCGCGGCCAGCACCGTCTGGTTCGGCTTCACCTTGATGCGCCGGGGCTTGGGGAGGGTGGCCGTCGGCGAGGCGGGGATGGCCATCGCGGACACACTGCCATCCGCGTGGAACGTCACCAGTCGGCGGCCCTCCGCGGAGAAGTGGAACGACGTGGGCCGGTCCTCGGACAGGCGCACCACGGGCTTCGCGACGCGCGCCTGGAACGGGTCTCTCAGGAGTCGGACGCAGTCGTCCGCGGGCGGCAACTCCAGCACCACCGAGCGCGCCTCACGCGACGCGGGGCGCACGTCCACCTGGAGCTTGCGTTCACCAGGCTCCATCACCTCGCCCACCTCCACGCGAGACAACCCTCGTGCGCTCGGAAGCCGCGCCAGCCGGGCATCGCCCACGAGCCACGCATCTTCCGGAGTGGCCTCCAGCGCGAGCGCCTCACGCCACGCGGCGAGCTGCTCCTCCGAGGGCGGCGCGATGTCCCTCGCGCCGAGCCAGGACAACACCAACGATGGCGTCACCTCGGAGTACGGGCGTTGCTTCGGAGGAGGCGCCTGGAGCACGCCCCAGGTGAACGCCGCCCCCGCGGCCTCGGCACGGCGGGCCATGACGATGAGCAACGCCAGATGCGCGATGCGCGGGTTGCCGAGCTGGTCCGGCCCCGCGTCCAGCAGCACCACCGTGCGACGCGCGCCCTGCGGCTGTCGGAACGAGGGCTTCAGGTACGACAGCTCTCCGAAGGCGGCGCGACGCACCAGCTCCTCGGGAGCCTCCAGCGCCCAGAGCCACTCACTGACGAGCAGCCGGTCGAACGAGCCGCGTCGGGACAGCCCGTCATACCCCTCCGGCTCACCGCCCTCCCTGTTGGAGCGCGAGCGCATCCCACCGACGGCCGCGGCCAGTCGCGCCACATACGCGCCCACGTGGAGCGACAGGGGCTCGGGGAACAGCGACAGGGACTCGGCCCAGGGGCTCAGCGAGGGAGGCAGCGCGCTCATGAAGCCCCGCCCTCCTCGTCCGCCAGCCACGCGGCGAGCGTCGCGCGGTGCACCGGCCGGGCCGACGCGACGGACAGCAACCACGGCCCCGAGGGCAACACGGCCCACGGCGTTCCACCGACCTCCACGCGCGAGAGCAGCGCCCGCTCCAGCACGGACACGAGCACCTCGGGAGCCAGCGCACACGGCAGCAACAATGACGGCGCCGACACCTCACGCCCCAGGTACGTGACGCCATCCACCCACGGCAGGGACTCGACGGCGCCCAGCAGCACGAGCACGCCCCGTCCCGCGACGCCATTCCACGACGAGAGCCGAGCGTCATCCTCCAGGAGCACGCGCCGGGCGAGCGCACGGGCCACATATCCCACGCCCACCACGGCCAGCGGCTCCAGCGGCTGCGCGCGAGGGCCCCACCGCACCGGAAGGGCACCCTGTGTCTCACCGCTCATGTCCGTGCTCCACCGCGCGCCTGTCGATGCTCCACCACACGCCTCGCACCAGGCGCTCCGAGCCGAAAGCCTGCCGCATCAGCGCGGCATCTTGCGCCCCACCGAGCCTGTCCGTGCTCCGCCGCACACCCGCCCATCGTCCACTCCCGGCGAGCACCCGCGTCACGCCGCGCCTGTCCATGCCTCGACACACACGCCTCCCCACAGCCTGTCCTCGCCAAGGTCCGAGCACCGGGGCCTGAAGACCCCTCGGGGCGCCTCAGACCCCTTGCACCCGGGCCACCGTCTCGGAACTCACCGCCCCATTCACGGCGAGCGCCTCGGTGAGCCCCGCGCGCAGCACCTTCAGGTCATCACTCAGCGACTCCGGAGCGAAGCTCGCGTCCATCTCCCGAGCCACGCCCTCCAGCTTCAGCCGCCAGACCGCGAGCGCCTCCGCCGAGTCCGACGCGGGCCGCTCCGCGAGCAGCGCCTGTCCCGCCTGCGCGAGCCGCTGCGCGCGAGCCCGGGGACCGGCACTCGCCTCCAGCGCCGCCGCCGCGAGCGCCGGGTTCTCCGACGAGGCCAGCACGTCCCGCAGCACATCGCGCGCGAGCGCCTGTCCCTCCTTCGTCGGCACCACGTACACCAGCGGCCACAAATCCGAGGCCGTGGGCACCGAGCGCCCCGCCAGCACTCCCGCGGCGGCCACCAGGCGCTGTGCCTTCACCGCGCGCCGGTCCGACAACCCCAGCCCCGCCGCGCGCAGCGAGCGCAGCGCATGCGCCAGCTGCGGCCGGACGCCCGCGAGGTCCGCCTCGCGCGCCGCCCGCGAGAGCACATCGAGCGTCTCCAACGACACCCACCGCCCGCCCTCCGCGTCCCACGGCATCGCGCCACCGGCGAGCAGGTCCTCCAGCCGCGGGTCCGGCACGGGCTCGACGAAGATGCGCGCCAGGAACCGGTCCGCGAACGCCGCGAGCGACTCGTCCTCCGGCAGCGCGTTCGCCGCGCCCACGCAGACGCGCAGCGGACACTTCATCCGCGTGTGCCCCCGTCGGAACGTCCGCTCGTTGAGCAACCCCAGCAGCGTGTTCAGGATGGCGGTGGAGCCGAGGAAGACCTCGTCGAGGAACGCGACGTCCGCCTCCGGCAACATGCCCGTGGTCTGCGTCTCCACCAGGCCCTCGCGCAGCTTGCGCAGGTCCACCGGACCGAACAGCTCGGACGGCTCGGTGAAGCGGCCCAGCAGGTACTCGAAGTAGGAGCCGCCCAGCGCGCGAGCGGTGCGACGGACGGCCTCGCTCTTCGCGGTGCCGGGGGGCCCGATGACGAGCAGGTGCTCACCGGCGACGGCGGACAGCGCGATGAGCTCCACCATGGCCTCGCGCTCGACGAGCCCCCGACCCGCGTCGGAGAGGGCATCGCGGACGGCGCTGGCCGCGGCTTCGAAGGTGACGGACATGCACGAAAGCCTAACCGCCGGACTTGGCCGGCGCGAAGAGTCCCCGGACACCCTCCAGTCGACACACGCCTGCCTCGCGGTGCCGGGATTCCAGCGCGACAGGAATGGCCAGGTCGCCCACCCAGGCCGACCCCAGGGCACTCACACCTCTTCATGCCCCGGCGTCGGGTCGGACATAGACTGCGTTCCATGAAAAAGATGTCGAAGTGGGTGGCGCTGGTGGGTGTGCTCGGCGTGGGCACACAAGCGGTGGCGGACGGCTGGCATGGCTACGCGTCACTGGGCGCGGGCATCACCCTGGACCACCTGAGCGACTTGCGCGCGAAGGGCCCCGCGCTGCACGGCTACCTGGGCGTGGAGTCGCCGCCGGGGCTGTCCATCGGCCTGCTCGCGGAGGTCTCCGAGACGTGGGGCAACGAGCTGCGGGACGCGGCCCGGCAGGACCGCCTGGAGCGGACGCAACTGGATTACAAGGCGGTGGGCATCGAGGCGCGGCTGCGCTTCTTCCGGGACAAGCCCATCAACCCGTGGGTGGGCGCGCGGCTGTCGAAGAGCTGGGGCAGCACCTTCGCGCCGGACGAGTTCGGCACCTTCCTGCGCAAGAACGTGGACACCACGAGCATGGCCTTCCGCGTGGGCGTGGATGGCTGGTTCAGCTCGCGCTGGGGCATCTCCGCCGCCACCGCGTTCCAGTTCTGCGACGTGAAGCTCTCGCGCGAGTCGGTGAACGAGTGCGCCAAGCTCCTCCAGTCCGTGATTGTCGGCCCGGTGGTCCGCTTCTGAGCGAAACCTTCCCGCGTGCGCGCCCAAGCCGGGACGGTGTAGACCTCCACGTGTGAGCGAGAGCTGGGAGCAGCGCAGACGACGCGAGGCGCGGGAGATGGACGCCGCCATCCGGAGCACCTTCGCGCGCAGGCAATCCAACGCGGAGCTGCGCGCGGAGCTGGAGGCGCTCGCGCAGCGGCCCTGGTTCCGGGAGTTCTCCTGGCTGTGGGGCCCGTCGCTGCACGTGAGGGACCGCGTGCTGTTCCGTCCGCTCATCCTGTCGTGGTTGAGGGTGGGCAACCTCACCGCGGCCGGGGCGTGGGTGGACCCCTGGCAGGGCGAGAACGCCGCCGCGCTGGAGACGTGGCTCGCGGACGCGGACCGCCACGACGACGTGGAGGTCTTCCGCCGGCTGTACGAGTGGCGACAGCAGGGCCTGGGCATGAAGAAGGCCGAGGCCCGCTGGCGCGAGGACCTCACGAAGCGCTTTGGCGACGCCAGGACGCGGGCGGCCCGACACCTGGTGCTGACCAAGCTGGACGTGGAGACGGGGCGCCTCGACGAGGCGACGGCGCTCGCGCTGGATGACGTGGACGCGGAGCTCGCCCGGCCCTTCATCCGTCAACGCCTGCCCTTCGCGTGGGGCCCCGGGGTTCCCCAGGAGAAGCAGCACGCGATGTGGACCACGCTGCGGGAGCGGCTGCTCGCGCGCGGAGACACCGAGCTGGCCTGGGCCATCTATCGCCGGCTCGTCACCGAGGACGCGTGGCGCGCGGACGTGTTCGCGCTCACGCAGTCGGTGACGGATGCACAGGCGCTGGTGCGCGCGCTGGAGGAGCACCACCCGGACCTCGCGCCGACGGGAGCGGCGGAGGTCTTCGTGGAGCTGGCGGAGAAGCGCGGGCGCGACGTGGTGCCCTACCTGCTCGCGCACCTGTCCGCGGTCTTCCCGCGTTGGTCGGGCTACGGCTCCCGGGGCAAGAACGCGAAGGGGCTGCCGGAGTTGCTGGAGCTGTGCCGGGTGCGCGGCTGGGAGGACGTGTGGGGCACGGCGCTGCGCACGTCGGCGACGGCGGAGACCTTCGACCAGGAGGTGCTCTCGCTGGTGCACGACGCGAAGGCGGACCCGACGGTGACGCGCGGGCGGCTGCTCCAGGTGGCGGGCACGGGCGGCGAGTGGAACCGGCCCGGCTTCGGCATCACCCGCGTGCTGCCGCTGACGGACACCACGGCGGTGATGCTGTACGCGCGCTTCCCGGAGCTGCTCCGCGGCCCGTTCCGCATGCATGTGTCCTCCGGCTGGCACTCGTCGTACCCGGAGCTGGTGGGGCGCGCGCTGGAGCGCCGGGACGAGGAGCTGCTGGACTTCCTCGCCAGCCGCGCGGCGACGCAGGCCCCGCCCACGCACTCGGGCAACAAGCGTCAGCGCGAGTGGGTCCGGGTGTTGGATGCACTCGCCACGCACTACGAGGAGCTGCCGAAGGAGGACGGCGTCTTCGCGCGCCGCGCCGCCAACGTGCTCGGGGCCATCCCCGCGTACGCCATCTGGGCGGACAAGACGCTCCTGTCCCAGAATCGGCTCGCGCGGCTGTTGCTCATGCGCTCGGATGAGCTCTACCTCGCGGACCCGCGCGCGGTGAGGGACCTGCTGGAGTCGCCGCAGATTCACGTGCAGGCGCTCGCGTTCCGGCTCCTCGGTCGCGACTCCCCGCGCGCGCGTGAGCTCGCCGCGAGCAACACGGACGTGCTCCAGGCCGCGCTCCTGCGTCCCCTGCACCGTCGCACGCGGCTGATGGCGTTCAGCGCGCTGTCCAACGCGGCGCTGCATGACGTGGACACGGCGCGAAGGCTGCTCGCCCGGATGCGCGACGCCTTCGCCCTGCCCGACCAGCGCTATCCCAAGGAGGAGCTGGTGGAGCTGCTGGCGAAGGTGCTCCAGCGCTGGCCCGAGCTGCGCGGGCCCGCCGAGTCGCCCCGCATCTTCTCCGCGTCCACGAAGGAGGCCTCGCCGTGACGACCTTCGGCCTGTTGTACGCGACGCCCTCCGTCTTCGAGTCCACGCGCGAGCGTTCGCTGTTGGGCCTGTCGGTGGACCAGCACCGGCCAGTGCGCTTCCACGCGAAGGTGGCGAAGGACGTGCTGCCCTTGCGACTGGCGCTGCAGGCGCTGGGGCAGCTCATCTGGCACTCGGACGAGTGGACCTCGACGTGGTGGGGAGTGCTGGACCCCATCATCACCGTGCACCCGGACCGGGTCTTCTTCGAGGCGTTCAGCCAGGACCAGAGCGCGTACGGGATGGTCATCGTGGACCGCGAGTGCTTCGAGCCCGAGGGCGAGGTGGCCTGCGGCACGACGAACGTGGACTTCACAGCGTGGCTGTGGTCCGCGCTGGGGGAGCTGCGCACCAGCCGGGACACGCACCTGCGCGTGGGCGCCGAGGGCTTCGAGGTGCGCACGGAGGGCGCGGGCGGACGCTTCGAGCAGAAGGTGGAGGTGCCGGACGACTGGGTGCGAGGCTTCCTCCAGCTCCAGGGCGGCATGGCGATGCCGGGCACGAAGCTGACGGTGCGTCCGGTGGACCTGCTCGCGGCGGTGCGCTTCCTCACCTTCACCAAGGCGCGGGTGTCACCGCGGGCGCTGCGGTACGAGTTCACGCCGGACCAGGACGCGAGGCTCGTACTGGAGCCCTGGGAGCAGGGGGTGCCGCTGCGAGGCGCGGTGCATGGCCACACGGAGCCGCGCACGGTGCGCACGTGGGGACGGCGTCGGCTGCGCCTGCTGGAGCCGCTGCTGCCGTACGCCGACTCGGTGGACGTGTATCTGAAGGGCCGCGCGCTGCCGCACTTCTACAGCGTGCACCTGGGGCCGCGCGTGCGCTTCGTGCTGGGGCTGTCCGGGTGGACGGCGAACCGGTGGACGGGCACCGCGGGGATGGACCTGCTCTTGGAGCCCGAGCGGGACGAGGCGCTGGCGACACGCGTGCTCGGGCTCTTGCGCGAGCGCTTCCACGCCTCCACGGAGGAGGTCGTGCAGGCCCTGGGCGCGGACAAGGCGCGAGTGGCGGCAGCGCTGGCGGCGCAGTGCGCGACGGGACGGGTGATGTTCGACGTCGAGGCGCGGCGCTGGCGTCACCGCGAGTTGTTCGCGACGCCGGTGGACCTGGGACGGATGTATCCGCCGGACCCGAGGCGCGAGGAGGCGGAGCGGCTGACGGCGGCGGGCCAGGTGGTCGTGACGAGCGAGGACGTGCGCGAGACGCGCAAGGTGCGCAAGCTGCCGACGCCCGAGGGCCCGGTGCTGCGCGAGGTGGTGCATCGCGACTGGGTGGTGCACGGGAGCGTGGGGCCGCAGACCGCCGTGGAGCTGGTGCTGAACGACGAGGACCGGCTGCTGTTCGGCAAGTGTGGGTGCGAGTTCTTCCGCGAGAACCTGATGAACCACGGGCCGTGCGCGCACCTGCTCGCGCTGCTGCGGCTGGCGAAGACGCGACGCCAGGAGCGGGCGAGCTCGGCGGCGCCCTCGGAGGCCGCGCTCGACGCCCGGCGGATGGAGAAGGCGGCGAAGCGCGAGGACGAGGACGGGGGCGAGGCGCTTGACGGCGAGGACGGTGATGACGATAACCGGTGACGCTCACGGGAAGGGCTGGGGCTCACAGATGAGCCGTCGGTGCCGTGGTGTTTCGCCGCGGCGGTGTTTTGTCCCCACTTCTTCTCCAGGGTCCCTGCGTACGGAACGCAGGGAGCCCCGGGTCCAGCGCCTCGCAGGTCGTCCCCTGGCCCCTCCCGGAGCACCATGAGCTGGTTCGACTCGACGCTGGGTTGGTTCAAGGGGCTCTTCACCCCCAAGCCGGTGACGCGGGACGTCTCGCGGCTCGACGGCTCCGCGCGTGATGCGAGCGGCCGCGCGGCGGACGTGGTGCGGGAGACGGTGGCCACCTCGGGCCCGCTGAAGCCCGGACACCGGCGCGAAATCATCCGGGATGCGCGGCTCTTGCCCAAGGGCAGGCGCGTCTACACACCGGGCCGCAAGCCCCTGATGACCCGGGGTGAGGCGCGGCGCTTCTTCTCCACGACGTTCCGCACGCGCAACCGTGACGTGCGCGACCTGCTGACGGACGAGGCGCAGCTGACGCGCTACGGGCTGCCGGTGTGGCGGACGGAGGAGGACGTGGCGGCGGCGCTGGAGCTCACCGTGGGTCAGCTCCGGCACTACGCGACGCACCGGATCCGCGAGCGGGTGTCGCACTACGTGACGTTCTCGGTGCCGAAGCGCTCGGGGGGCACGCGGCTGTTGCATGCGCCCAAGCGCAAGCTCAAGGCGCTGCAGCGCCGGCTCCTGACGTTGCTGGTGGCGAAGCTGCCTCGGAGCGAGCACGCGCACGGTTTCGTGTCGGGGCGCTCCATCAAGACGGGCGCGGCGCCGCACGTGGGGCGCCGGGTGGTGTTGAAGCTGGACGTGAAGGACTTCTTCCCGTCGGTCACGGTGGGGCGGGTGCGAGGGCTGCTGCTCGCGTTGGGGTATGGCTATCCGGTGGCGGCGACGCTGGCGGTGTTGATGACGGAGGCGGAGCGTCAGCCGGTGGAGGTGGAGGGGACGGTGTTCCACGTGCCGGTGGGGCCGCGAGCGTGCGTGCAGGGCGCGCCGACGAGCCCCGGGCTGTGCAACGCGGTGGTGATGCGCTTGGACCGGAGGCTCGCGGGGCTGGCGCGGCGGTATGGGTATACGTACACGCGCTACGCGGACGACCTGACGTTCTCCGGGGACGACGTGGGGGCGCTGGAGAAGGTGCGGGCGCTCGCCGCGAGGTACGTGAGGGACGAGGGCTTCGAGGTGAACGCAGCGAAGACGCGGGTGCAGCGCCGGGGTGGGCGGCAGCGCGTCACGGGCGTGACGGTGAACGCGGGGCTCGGGCTGTCGCGCGAGGAGCGGCGCAAGCTGCGGGCGATGATTCACCAGGAGGATGGCGGGGACGCGAAGCAGCGCGCGCGCATCGACGGGATGCTGGCGTACGTGAAGATGTTGAATCCGGAGCACGCGGCTCGTCTCGCGAGGCGACGCAAGCCGCGAGGGTGATTGGCCCGCTGTCGAAAAGGCTGCGGGCGCGCCCTCGGAACTCACCGCTTCTCCACATCTGCCCTGCGGGCGCGTGGTGCGGGAATTGCGAAGCCTTTACATCGGGCGCTCCTCACCCTCACAGGAGTTGTGCCATGGCCACCGCCACCCGCTTCGCCTTCACACAGCCGAGCTCCCCTGGTACCGAGTTCATCATCGAGCTGACGGACGACAACACGATTGCCCATGCCCGGAAGATTCTCTCCGGCGAGGAGAAGAACGAGGTGCACGTGCATGGCCGCATCGTCAAGCGGACCCAGCCGTACAACCCGAAGTTCTCGTTCCACCTGGACCCATCGACCATCCGATTCTTCTCGATGGCCATCGAGGTCTGCGACGCGAACATGGTGTACGTGGAGGACCACCTGGACGAGGCGGGGGGAGCGTTCCTTCCGGGTGGCCACTGGTGCCCGTGGGACTCGAGGCTCTCGCGCGAGGTGAAGTGACCGGGTAATCACCTGAGCCGGGGGCCCGGGGCGACGTTACAGTGGAGGACATGAGCGACCATCCTCCAGCGCCCGTGCCCCTGGCTCCTCGCTTCATGTATCTGCATGGCTTCGCCTCGGGGCCGGACTCGACGAAGGGTCTGGCATTGAGCCGCCACTTCGAGCCGTTGGGCCTCCACATCGAGCGGTTGAACCTGAGGGTGCCTTCTTTCGAGGAGCTGAAGCTGAGCGCCATCACGGACACGGTGCGAGCGGCGCTGGGTGGGGAGCAGGACCGGGTGGTGTTGTTGGGTTCGAGCCTGGGAGGGCTGACGGCGGCGAGAGTCGCGGCGGAGGACGCGCGAGTGTGTGGCCTGGTGTTGATGGCGCCGGCGTTCCACATCGTGACGCAGCTGCGAAAGCGGATGGGCGAGGCGTTCTGGGAGCACTGGCGGACGTCGGGTTGGATTCCGACGGAGGACTTCGCGGAGAAGCGCACGTCGCGAGTCCACTGGGGTTTCGTCGAGGACGCGCTGGCGTTGGACGAGCGCCTGGGGAACTGGCCCGACGTGAGGGTGCCCACGCTGCTCATCCACGGGCGAGCGGACGACACGTGTGACATCGCCAACTCGCGTCAGTGGGCCCAGGGCCGTCGCAACGTGAAGCTGGTGGAGGTGGACGACGGGCACGAGCTGACGGCGTCCCTGCCCTTCATCCTGGAGCAGACAACGGCGTTCCTGCGGCCCTGGGGCGGTTCAGCGTGAGGCCACGTCGAGGAAGGTGAGCCCATCGAGTCCCAGCGCTTCGACGGCGTCCTTGAAGCGCTCGGTGACGATGAGCAGCGCGGAGAAGTTCGTCAGGCGGAACAGGTCCAGGTCCGTGGGCAGTGAGGCCGCGTCGAGGATGGGCTTGTCGGGGCGACGGAGCGCGAGCCGACCGCAGGTCGAGCAAGGCGCGGGAATGTTGCGAGGGAAGCAAGCGGGATGCAGGGAACCACGAGAGAGGACCTCGAGTTCCACCAGGTCCGTCACGGGTTTCTGCCGAGCTGTCAGCGCAGTGGGGTGACCGACGAGTCCTGTGAGCCCATGTTCCTGGAGTGATTCCAGGTCCCCGTGGTTCACGACGAGCGAAGCGATGAACCAGGAGAACGAGGGGAACTTCCCGAGCGCCTTGCCGGTGAGGGGACCGAGCTGAGTCCCAGGAGGCAGTGGGGAATCGGGAGGGAGCAGCGGGCGAACGAGGTCCCGCAGTCGCACGAACTCCTTGAAGGGTTCGGACCTGTTCTCCTCGAACGAGCGGTGCTCCGCGAGGGAGGACAGGTCGACGCTGGGATAGGAGCAACCGAGGTCACTCCAGCTCGCACGACAGCCGGGACAGTCCTTCACTCCGGGCAGGAACCACCGATGCTCGGCATTGAAGCTCCCGCCGTACCCGGCCGCGGCCTCCGTGTCTTCACCGATGCAGAAGAACCGCCCCATGGGGTTCAGACCTCCTCGAACGTGGCCCCCTCGATCTTCGCACGCTCCAGGGAGTTCTTGATGTCCTCCGAGACGACGAGGGCGATGGTCCAACCCCAGGTGCGAAACACCTTGGCGTCGCCAACCTGGGCTGGGTCGATCCGCATCCCGGCGACGCTCTGGTATTGGCCGAGCTTCTCTGGCCGTCCGTCGTCTGGCCCGTAGCGCTGCACTTCTCGCGAGGCGGTCTCATCGATGCAGCGCACCAACTTCGTGGCCACGAGCATGAGGAACTGGTCAGGGCAGCCTTCGACTTCCACGGGGATGAGCTGCACGTCCTCCGGGGCCAACTCCGCGAGGACCGTGGCCACGCGGACATGGACGATGGGTGTCGCGCCGACGCCTGCCGCGCTGAACTCCAAGCGAAGGCCGGGCTCGATGACGGGAATCTTCAGGCGACCCTGCGCCTGAACCGGA
The DNA here is from genome assembly GCF_900111765.1 of Myxococcus fulvus. The sequence goes on along the minus strand of NZ_FOIB01000012.1, from coordinate 283,737 downwards.
CGCCCCTCTGTGAAGGCCCAGATGTCTTCCACCTTCTGGCCGAGTGCGTCCAATGGATCCCCCAGAAACCAAGCCCCGGCCTTCACGTCCTCCTTGAGGAGGAAGTATCGAGAGTGGGGCCTCAACGGGTTGGGAGCTCACGGAAGGTGAGGCCATCGAGGCCCAACTGCTCGACGGCCTCCTTGAAGCGCTCCGTGCCAATGACCATCGTGGCGAAGTTGCCCACGCGAAACAGGTCCAAGGCCGTGGGCAGGGAGGCCGCGTCGAGGAGCGGCTCGTCGGGACGACTGAGGCCCAGTCGACCGCAGGTCGAACACGGAGGAGCCTCGTCGGGAGGAAAGCAGTCGGGGTGGAGAGCCCCTCGCGGGAGCACCTCAAGTTCCAGCAAATCTGTCACCGGTTTCTGACGAGCCGTCAGCGCGGTCGGGCAACCGACCAGTCCTTTGAGCCCTGCTTCCTGAAGGGACTCCAGGTCCAGGTGGTGGACAAGAAGGCTTGAGCCGAGCCAAGCGAACGAAGGGTACTTCCCGAGCGCTTTTCCTTCGAGGGGACCGAACTCCGTCCCCGGAGGCAGCGAGTCCCCAGAGGGTGCCAGGGGACGAACCAACTCTCGCAGCCGCATGAACTCCGGATATGGCTCGGGCCTGGCGCCCTCGAACTCGCGGTGCTCTTCCAGGAGAGACAGGTCGACGCTCGGATAGGCGTGACCGGAGGAACTCCAGGTCTCGCCACAGCCGGGACAGTCCCTCAAGCCGGGCAGCCCCCATCGGTGCGAGGCATTGACCCTCCCGCCATATCCATCCGCGACCCGATTGTCCTCGTCCACCCAGAAAAGTCGCCCCACGTGTCCTCGTCCTCTTCAGCGCGGTCCAGTGACACGCTCGAATGAAACGCCAAGGTTTCCGACCTCCTCCAGCGCGCGCTTGAGTTCCTCGGAGACGATGAGCGCGGAGGAGTAACCCTGTATCCGGAAGACGCGGGCTCCTGAGGTCTTGGCGAGGTCTATACGCAACCCATGGATTGCACGGTACGTCCCCACCCTTTCGGGCGCGACGCCCTCTGGAGGGTAGCGCTGCACCTCCAACGAGTTCTCTTCATCGACACACTGGAAGCACCGGGTTGCATTGATGATGTAGAGCGGCGTCTTCGCACCCTCGACCTCGATGGGGAAGACCTGGACGTCATCGGGAGCCAGCTTGCGGAAGACCCTCGCGACCTGTTCATCCGCGATAGGAGTTCGCCCCGAATTCGCCACCGAGAAGGACCTCTGCGGTCCGTCACGGAACGGGCTGCTTCTCAAAAGTCCTGGGTCTGGCAAGAGTCTCCCATCGCTGAACATCCAGGGGTCTTCCAGTTCGCCACCAACAGCCGGAACAGGTAGCTCCAGGACCCACTGAGGGAGATCCGCAATTCCGATGTCGTAGAAGTTCTCGTCAGGCATCCACTAACCCTCGCTGGGAACGATCAGGCGTCGAAGCTCGGAATCTGACCTCAGGAGGTCGTCGGAGATCTTCGCGAGTTCCTCGAGCAATCGGCTCCGGCATGCGTCCTTGTTCCGGCACTTTCCGAGCGCATCATTCAGCCTCCGTAACACGGCCTCATGGTATGCGCGCGGATGGGGTCCCTGATGCCCGCTCAGGCGCACCTTGTTGGCCACATCCTCCAGGGACATCCCTGCGCGGGCGAAGACTTCTTCGCACAACGGCGTCCACGGGCCACCAGAGGCCGGAGAGACCAGATTCTTGTTCGTGCAGATGTGATGGACCGGGCCTTCCGCATCACCCGGATGCCGTCCGTCCGAATACATCGCGAGAGCCGCCGCAGCCCCTGGGGCCAGTGTCACGCTCAGCACGCCAGCGGCGGGCAGCGCAATGGATGACACGCCACCATTCAACGCCGCACTGAGTTGGAAGCCAGCCTCACTCTGCACCCGGAGCGCGGCCTGCGGAAACCCGGGGAGCTTCGGCCCTTGGCTCGCCATCGCGCTCTTTCCACCAAGGGCGGCCATGACGACGAGCACCAGGACACGTGTGCCGTTCGCGCCAAGAACCTTTCCGAAGCCACGACCAATGTCCTGCAACTCGATGACGCTCATCGCCGTTCCCGCATCATCCCACAATTGGACGAAGCCGCGTCCAATCTCCCAGACCGGCACGACGCCCAGATAGGCCACCATCGCCGCCGTCAGTGCCACCGCGATGACCTTGGTGACGGGTTCGGGCAGGGTCATCGTGATCAGCACGGTCAGCGCGGCTGAGGTCACCATGGCCTTGAGTGCGGCCGGGTTCAGCATCTTGCCGACTTCCGCTTCGACACTCTCCCACACGGTATCGAGCGCGAAGGACAGCGCCATGAGCGTCCGGTCCATTCGTGAGAACGTCAGCCCCGTTCCATCGACGAGGGTCAGACAGTCGTCCACATCGGGACAGATGCGCGAGTACAAGGCCTCGGGTGAAGTCCCCGAGCGGGAGTCCGCAAGGCCCTTCGCGGAAGCGAGCAGCGTCCTGGACCGCTCCCACCCTCGCGCATCCAGTTCATCGGCGTCCCGGAAGGCAACGTCCATGCGCATATCGAGGATAATTCGGGTGAGAGCAGACTTGAACTCTTCCTCGCTCACCTCGACTGGAGCGACCTCCACCGGTTCGTGGACAACCCGCTGTCCATTGCCGACATCGATATGGACGACTCGGGTAGTTGAGCACCCCACGGCAAGAAGCAGCAACGAAGCGACTGAAGCCCATTTCATGGAGTCCCCTGGAGGCGCCTCGTTGGGAGGCAGGGCTGTCCATCCTGCCGGCGGGGACTGACAACTTCAGCGGGCCGCGAGAGTTTTCAACCTGCTGCACTTCTACGGCGTGCCTCCATCGACAGGACTTCAGGGCCGCAGACGAAGGGCCTCATCATCAAACGACTTCCCGATGGCCACCGAGAGCAGCCTTGGTTCGGCAGAGTTCCTACAAGTGCCGCCAGCGTTACCCATGCACCCCACGTTCATCAGGGGTGAGTTCTTCACAACGAATCTGCACCAGCGTGCTGGTTTCAACCCACGCTCCTCGCGGTCACGAGGAGCGACGCCTGTTGCCAGCACCCGCCGCCTGCGCTCCGGTGTTTCAACCTATGCTCCTCGCGGTCACCAGGAGCGACACGTCGTTGATGAGCAGCCTGCCGTCCGTCGTCCCGTTTCAACCCACGCTCCTCGCGGTCACGAGGAGCGACGGAGCAGGCGCCGGCCACCGAGCCCAGCCCCGCGTTTCAACCCACGCTCCTCGCGGTCACGAGGAGCGATCGGGCCTCGGGCCCAGGAAGACGTGGAAGAGGTTTCAACCCACGCTCCTCGCGGTCACGAGGAGCGACTCGATGAGGCCGAGACGATCGAGGTCGCGAAAGTGGTTTCAACCCACGCTCCTCGCGGTCACGAGGAGCGACGGGCGGGCGCGCGGCGGGTCCGAGGGTGTGCCCTCGTTTCAACCCACGCTCCTCGCGGTCACGAGGAGCGACACTCCGACTTCTGCGAGGACTGCGCGACGCAGGTTTCAACCCACGCTCCTCGCGGTCACGAGGAGCGACGAGCCGGACGGCCCCCGCTTCCACCTGCGCCAGCTGTTTCAACCCACGCTCCTCGCGGTCACGAGGAGCGACGCTGAATCGCGCGTGCAACCTGCTGGTGTTGCAGGGTTTCAACCCACGCTCCTCGCGGTCACGAGGAGCGACTGTCCACCCCTATCCCCTCTGTCCCCCGGGACATGTTTCAACCCACGCTCCTCGCGGTCACGAGGAGCGACATCTGCACGGCGCGGCGCGAGGGTTCGTGGGCGTTTCAACCCACGCTCCTCGCGGTCACGAGGAGCGACCACGTTGGCGGCGTCCAGCATGCGGCTGGCCGAGTTTCAACCCACGCTCCTCGCGGTCACGAGGAGCGACGTGGCCCTGCCGCCTGCAACAGAGCGCCCACGGGTTTCAACCCACGCTCCTCGCGGTCACGAGGAGCGACCAGGGCGCGCAAGGACGCCGAGGCCAAGCGCCTGTTTCAACCCACGCTCCTCGCGGTCACGAGGAGCGACCATCACGGGGCTCCCTGCCGGACCGCTGTCGGCCGTTTCAACCCACGCTCCTCGCGGTCACGAGGAGCGACCGTCGTCTTCCGTCCCGTCCCACGCGGCGTCCAGGCTGTTTCAACCCACGCTCCTCGCGGTCACGAGGAGCGACACCGCAACACCAACCGCAGGAGGCAGTCATGTCGATTCAACCCACGCTCCTCGCGGTCACGAGGAGCGACCCGCCTCTCCGTACCCGAGGTGGACATGTTGGCGTTTCAACCCACGCTCCTCGCGGTCACGAGGAGCGACGCGGCGGCGGCGGAACAGCGCGTTCAGCACCCGGTTTCAACCCACGCTCCTCGCGGTCACGAGGAGCGACTGGCCAGCGTCAGCCACGCGCCGACGGCGTCGGTTTCAACCCACGCTCCTCGCGGTCACGAGGAGCGACGTGCGTGAGGTCTGACGTCGGGGTGAGGATCTCGTTTCAACCCACGCTCCTCGCGGTCACGAGGAGCGACGCCCACCCGTGAGCGACCGTCTGATAGCCCTTGATGTTTCAACCCACGCTCCTCGCGGTCACGAGGAGCGACCGGAGCAGGACACTGTGCAGACCGTCCGGCGCATTGTTTCAACCCACGCTCCTCGCGGTCACGAGGAGCGACGAGAGGGTCCAGACGCCCGAGGGCATCGTCTGGTTTCAACCCACGCTCCTGGCGGTCACGAGGAGCGACAGGGCAGTCGCGTATGTCGAGCGAAAGTGGCGGTTTCAACCCACGCTCCTCGCGGTCACGAGGAGCGACAGCGCGGCGCGGGGGGCTGTGCTGGGGCCACGTGTTTCAACCCACGCTCCTCACGGTCACGAGGAGCGACTGTGGCTGGAGGAGGAGGGCGGCACCTCCGGCAAGTTTCAACCCTCGCTCCTCGCGGTCACGAGGAGCGACGCCAAGAATCCGGCGACGCATGAGGAGCGGGACCACGTTTCAACCCACGCTCCTCGCGGTCACGAGGAGCGACCGGGCATCTTCGCCCGCGCGACGTCCCTCTCGGAAGGTTTCAACCCACGCTCCTCGCGGTCACGAGGAGCGACGCGAGAGGGCGCGGTCTCCCAGAGTTCGTCCAGCGAGTTTCAACCCACGCTCCTCGCGGTCACGAGGAGCGAGCCGGGTTCGTACGTGTACTGCATGATTGCGTTGTTTCAACCCACGCTCCTCGCGGTCACGAGGAGCGACGCGAAGCGCCCAGGTGACGAGTCCGGAGCAGTCGTTTCAACCCACGCTCCTCGCGGTCACGAGGAGCAACTCTGCGTGCCCGCGGCTCGTGCGCTCGGCGTCGTTTCAACCCACGCTCCTCGCGGTCACGAGGAGCGACTGGTGCTGTTCATCGCGGCGGGGCTGCATACCTGGTTTCAACCCACGCTCCTCGCTGTCACGAGGAGCGACGTAGAGCTCGTAGCCCTCGGGGCGGCCCTTGGTGTTTCAACCCACGCTCCTCGCGGTCACGAGGAGCGACTCTTGGTGGGCCTCCTGGTCATCATGGGAATGAGGTTTCAACCCACGCTCCTCGCGGTCACGAGGAGCGACGCCACCCGCCGACTGGTACATGTCGCTCCCACCGTTTCAACCCACGCTCCTCGCGGTCACGAGGAGCGACCTCCGGGGCGGGCCCTCATACGGAGTCACCGATGTTTCAACCCACGCTCCTCGCGGTCACGAGGAGCGACGCCCATGGCGTTCGCCTATATCGACGACACCTGTTTCAACCCACGCTCCTCGCGGTCACGAGGAGCGACAGTGCTCCTCAGCCACCACAACCTCGTCGCGGTGTTTCAACCCACGCTCCTCGCGGTCACGAGGAGCGACTGTGAGCGCAAGCGACCCGTGGCTCGCATGACGCGGTTTCAACCCACGCTCCTCGCGGTCACGAGGAGCGACCGCGCCTGCTGGGCTACACCGGGAGCGTGACGTGTTTCAACCCACGCTCCTCGCGGTCACGAGGAGCGACCGGACTGGCGCGCCAAGTGTCGTTGGGGGCACGGTTTCAACCCACGCTCCTCGCGGTCACGAGGAGCGACATAGACTCCTGAGTGGCCCCCCCAGCGACCGTTTCAACCCACGCTCCTCGCGGTCACGAGGAGCGACTTCAGGCTGGGGACGAGACGGCATGCCTCAGCCTGGTTTCAACCCACGCTCCTCGCGGTCACGAGGAGCGCCGATGACGTGCGGACGTTGCGCTACGACATCAACGTTTCAACCCACACCTCTCGCGGTTACGAGGGACCACCTCTTGGAACAACACATCTGAACCAGCGTGCTGGTTTCAATCCACTCTCCCCTCGGTAACAAGGAGCGACCGAGCAACTCCGCGAGGCCGTCCAGCGCCACCGGGTTTCAACCCACGCTCCTCGCGGTCACAAGGAGCGACTGACCTCCTGGGTGTCGAACGGGGTTTTCTTCGCGTTTCAACCCACGCTCCTCGCGGTCACGAGGAGCGACTGCTTGAGCCGAGACACTCAAGCCTCGCGCGAGCGGTTTCAACCCACGCTCCTCGCGGTCACGAGGAGCGACGGCGCTGTTGGCGAAGGAAGTGACGGAGCAGACGCAGTTTCAACCCACGCTCCTCGCGGTCACGAGGAGCGACGTCGCGCACCTTCAATCCCTGCTTCGGTTTCACGTTTCAACCCCCGCTCCTCGCGGTCACGAGGAGCGACACCGTCTGGCCGAACGCGCCAGCCACGTCGGTGTTTCAACCCACACTCCTCGCGGTCACGAGGAGCGACGGGCCTCTCGCAGCGGCGCGCCCAGGTTGTACGTGTTTCAACCCACGCTCCTCGCGGTCACGAGGAGCGACGCGCCACCTGCTCGCGCACCACCGCGGGCTCGTCGTTTCAACCCACGCTCCTCGCGGTCACGAGGAGCGACGCTGCGTCTTGGTGACGGCGCCCGCCACGCCCGGTTTCAACCCACGCTCCTCTCGGTCACGAGGAGCGACCGCGATGAGGGCGCCCGGCGTGGCGTCGTTGAAGTTTCAACCCACGCTCCTCTCGGTCACGCGGAGCGACGTCGTGGAAGTCCGGCCACGAAGCCCAGTGGCAGTTTCAACCCACGCTCCTCTCGGTCACGCGGAGCGACATGACGCGGGCGTTGCGGTTGGTCAGATACTGGTTTCAGCCCGCGCGCCGCGCGGTGACGAGGAGCGACTGGAATCGACGCTCTCCACGACGGTGCCGTTTCGGTTTCAACCCACGCTCCTTGCGGTCACAAGGAGCGACAGCATTGTTCCGCAATAAGACACGCAGCCAGGTTTAAATCCACGCTCCTCGCGGTCACGAGGAGCCACGACGATCTCGACATCGCCGGTGTTGAGGCTATTGACGATTCACCCCACGCTCCTCGTGGTCACGAGGTGCGACCATGGCCGCGCGTGCACTCCGCGATGGACCCGAGTTTCAACCCACGATCCTCGCTGTCACGAGGTGCGACTGAACGGCACCCGCTTCGTGGTGCTGTCCCCGAGGTTTCAACCCACGCTCCTCGCGGTCAGGAGGAGCGACGAGCGTGTCGTCCGTGATGCGCGAGCCGCCGAACCGGCGTCAACCCACGATCCTCGCGGTCACGAGGTGCGACGCTTCGCGACGACTCGCTTAGCGCCGTCCGCGTTCCAACCCACGCTCCTCGCGGTCGCGAGGAGCGACGTCAGGCGGCCCAGCGTCCGCCGCAGCTTCGTGTTTCAACCCACGCTCCTCTCGGTCACGAGAGGAGCGGCCTACTGGCCGGGCAGCATGCTGCGCAGCTCATCCTGGTTGCAACCCACGCTCCTCGCGGTCACGAGGAGGGGCGGGACTCGTCCGAGTCATCGACCAGACGCAGTGGTTTCAACCCACGCGCCTCGCGGTCACGAGGAGCGACTGACGGGTGGCGAGAGCTGCCTCATCGGTCACACGTTTCAACCCACGCTCCTCGCGGCCACGAGGGGCAACTACCTCGGAGCGCTGTGCTCCGCCAGGTAGCGGTCATTTCAACCCACGCTCCTCGCGGCCACCAGGAGCGACCAACCTGGGCGACGGCATCCACTGCACGTCCGGATTTCAACCCACCCCCACACGGCCACGAAGAGCGACTGGTCGCGAAGCGCGACCGCGCAGATCCGCCGAGGTTTCAACCCACGCCCCTCGCCGTCATGAGGCGCGACTCAGCCCGGCTATGCCACACTGATAGCATCTCAATCAGACCGGCACGCACGAACTTGGGTCTACGCAGGCGAGGCCTCTCACCTGTCTCGCTCCACATACTTCGTAACGACTATGAGGATGTCAAAGAGCGCGAGCATCATGTGGAGCATGCACCGAGATGAAATCTCTACGCTCTAGCCAGTACAGTGTACGGCCGCCATTCAGTGAGACTCGTGGCCCCCCAGTGGTAACCCATCAGGTCCGCATACTCCACCAGCCGCAGTCTCTCCCAGCTCAGCCGCCTCGCGATCCACGTGCCGCCCGGGCCAAGCGACATGCCTGGGAGAATCCCTCGCACATGGAGCAGCCCTCCATTGAGGTGCGGGCATCCTCCCCGCCCAACGCTGCTCCATGTGGATGAACGACCCTACCCCGCGCAGAGCAACAGGCATCGCAAAGCGAACAGCGACGCCCTCTCCACTCCAGCGGTCCTCATCCCGCCAAGTCCATCACCTCTACCCCTTTGGGCATCCCCGCCGTGTCCACCTTCACCTTGTAATCCTTGAAGGAGCGCACCGGCTTCTCCGTCTGCACGCGATCCACATGCACCCGGTCGAACAGCGCGTGCGCAGGCGCATTGCCCAACTCAGACCCGTGCTTGAAGACGATGACCTTGCGCATGGACATCAGGCCGCGCGCCGCGCTGCGGTCCAGTTCGAACATGTTCAGGAGCGCCTTGAACAACAGGTCCAGGTCACCCGAGCTGAAGCCCGTCTGCTTCGCCAGGTGCGGTGAGACGAAGCCATGCGCGCGATAGAGCCCGTACGGCACCGTGTTCTTGCGCCCCATGGTGCGATTGTCGCCCTTCTGCTTCTCCGCCTCGGCCTCCGTCGCCACGGCCATGCGGGTGATCGAGTGCTCCTGCGAGACGATGGGGCTCACCGAACGGGCGAACGTGAGCTGCACCGGCCCGCGTACCTGTCCCGCGTTGGCGCCCGTGGACATGACGGCGCCGAAGGTGCGCACGTCGAAGAAGGTCTTGCACATCCACTTGCGCCCATCCTCGACCTCAGAGCCCTGGGCCCTGCCCTCCTTCTCGCGCTTCTTCCCATCCTTGCCGCTCTTGGGCTTCGCCTTCAGGTCGATGCCCAAGCCCTCATAGGCCGCGTCGATGCAGGCGTTCAGGACAGCCTTCTCCTTCACGAAGATGTCGAACCCCGGCTTCTTCTCCTGGGTGAGCAGGACGAAGTTGCGCACCTTGCGCTTGAGGCTCACGTCGGTAACCAGGCCATCGCCCGTCTCCGGATCGATGCGTGGCAGGTTGCCCGCGTCGGGGTCTCCATTGGGGTTGCCATCCTGGACGTCGAACAGCAGGACGAAGTCGTGGCGGTTTTTGAGCTCGGACATGGTGTTCTCTCTCTCGTGTGAATAGGGTTGGAGGCAGGGCGCGTCAGTCGTCGGCTTCGGAGGGGGCGTCCTTCGCGGCCTTGCCTTCGGCCTGCGGACGCTTCGTGAAGAACTCCTCGCGCTGGTGGTAGTAGCCCACAGCGAAGAGTCCCTGATTCTCCAAGGTGAGCACTGGCGGGAAGGGTTTCTCCGGCGGCAGCAGCGCCATCACCTCACCCTTCTTCTTCTCCAGCCATCCGCCCGACTCCGCCTTCGCAGCGTGATGCACGGAGAGCTGAATCAGCCGGGGGAAGACGGTGGCGGGGTTTCGCGAAGCCGCACCGAAGTAGCGGTCCCGGATGGAGGCATTGATGTCACCCAACGCCGCGCCCTGCAGACGCTCCAGCACGGCGAAGAGGCGCCCGAGGACATAGGGCTGGGAAGTGTTGGCTTTATCCAATGACACGGAAACCTCCACGGAAGCGGGTCCACTGCGGGAAAGACGGATGAGGGTGGCCTTGATGAGCGCAATACGGAGGCGGAGTTGCTCGCGCTCGAACTTGTCGTCCGAAGGCGGCAACCTCAGCCGGTCCAGCGCCGCGGAAAGGAGCTGGCGAGGGAACGCATGTCCTCGGATGGCCGCGCCCATCATCCGCGTCGCGACATTCGAAGGCAGCCCCCGACCTGAAGGTGCCTCCACGGCTTTGAGGAGACGCCAGATGGGAGTGGGCTTGAGTCTCGTGTCCTCGCCCAGGCTCAAGTCCGCGAAGTAGCGACGAAGGTTCTGCTTCACCTCGCCAATGCTCGCCTGGAACCAATCACGTACGGCGACACGCCCCGAGTTACCGGCGAGAGTGACAGCATAGAAGCGCTTCGTATCGAACTCCGCCCGCTCCAAGCCCTTGAGTGGAGACTCAATGAGCTTGCGCAAACTCTCTTCGGTCGGGTCCATCACATCCTGCAACTCCCGCTCCTGCGCCGCCGTACTGTTCGTCCAGAACAGCATCACCGAGTCCTCTCCGAGCTGAACCCCTTGCCGGAAGCGGCGCTCGTCCGACCTGCGAAGCAGCTCATTGAGTGCAAGCACATACCCGAGTGCGGCCTGTTGGGAGATGGGTGCGTTGTCACCCTGCTTCAGGCCATGTGACTCAAAAGCGCTTGGCTTGAATGATACCAAGGACGCCCCAGAGCCCTGAGTCTCCGGAACATTCATCAACTTCCGATGCGTCCTCTCCACTACCCCTATTGTTCCAGTCACCAGACACAGTCCGACCTTGCCCTGGGTTGCAGCCCGCGCTCTGCGCTTCACCCACCATGCATGAACCTCGGGAAGCTGATGCACGGGGTCGAGCGAGTCGCCCACGACGAACGCGAGCATCTCCGAGCCCGTCCAAGTCTCCTCTGGGTTCCGATCCGCGAGTGCTGCTGCGCGTGCGGCATCGCTCTCGAGGAATTTTTCTACAGCCCGAAGCTCGGGGACGTCCGTCTCAGCCACTGCTTCTTTCACCAGCTTCACGAACGCCGCGAGCCGTGCAACGCCCTTGCCCGCCTTCCCCTCGCGAGCCTCCGGGTCATGTCCCAACACGTACTTGGTGTTGTCCGCCAGGAACCCGGCGGCGACATTCATCGAGCGCGCAGGAAGCCGAGGAATCCGTCGAGCGATGCCCCGTCCATTCTCGTCCTGCGTGTACTCCAACCCTTTGAACTTCCCCTTCACATCCAGGCGGATGAGGAAGTCCACGGGCTTCAACTCGTAGAGCGGATCGTCAATCAATCCTCGCGCCCGCGCGAAGTCGTTGAGCGCCGTGAGCATCATGGCCGGCCTCCATTCTGCTTGAGCACCTCGTCCCGGCCCGGGACGTGGAGCACGCCCCGGTCCAGGTACGCCTCGAAGAACAGCGGACGCGTCGATTCACCGAACTCGAAGTCGTAGAACACGAGCCCCAGCGGTCTGCGCTCGACCTCCAGGTCCACGGGCCGGAGGTCCTCCCCCATCGGCTCCACGCGCGCGGCGAACTCGCGGCAGCCGAGGTACGGCGCATGGAAGAACTGTCCCTTCTCCAGTCGCCGCTCGAACATCTCCTCGAACTTGCGGACGTTGTCCTCGGAGCCCGCCTTGCCCGGCACGAGCGAGAACGACGCGGTGATGGCGTAGTCCACGTCACGCAGCGCCACCGTGTTGCGCTGCGCGCGGTCCTCATCCGCCACGTAGTCGAACTTCCCCACCACCGCGCGGCTGTTCACCTCGTTGCGGCGGAAGCTCGTCCACTTCACGGGAGCAAGGACGGCAATCTCGTGGACCTGCCAGCGAATGGCCGGCTTCCACAGGATGGCCTCCAGCACGCCTCGAGCCGCCGAAGGCGTCATCACCTCGTAGCTCATCCGCTCAGCCTTCATCTCCGGACGTGTGAAGCAGGCCATGGGACCTCCAGCCCGCACGCGAAACCGCTTGCTCGTCTTCATCGACACCTCCTGGAAGTGCTTCAGCCGCGGATGAGTAAAGCCGGGTCGTTGAGGCCCACTTGGCCGGGCACCAGACCGTAGGTCTCGTCGTAGGCGGACTTGCGCTCGGGCCCCAGGTACACCACGGTGTCCGCCGCAATCAGCGCCATCTCCCGCGCCACCCAGGCATCCCGTAGCTTGCGAGGCACGGTCACCGTGAACCGCTGGAGGGCCCGCAGGCGCTCTCGGGAGGGCCCCAGCCGTCGCAGTTCCTCGAGCAATGGCTCGCATCCGTCGTAGGGCACCACCACGGGTGCGCTCCACTCGTCCTCCACGAGCTGGAACTTCTTGGCGACCTCCTTGAACCTGAGCGCCGCACGGAGGTCTTGAATGCCTTTCCCGTCCAGGCTCGCGTTCGCGTAGAGCCGCTCGAAGAACCGTCGGAAGTTGTCGGGCGACAGGTCCAGGTCAGGGTCCTGTGCCAGGAGTGTCCGCGTCACGGTCAGCGCCATCTGAGGCACTCCGCGTGGCGGCGGCGTCGGGGCCTCGTACACCCGCAGCTCTCCGAGCCCCTCCAAGAGCCCCTCTCGATTGCAACGTCCGCCTGCCTGCGCCAGCGAATCCAGCCCCGCCATGCTCCGGTAGACGACGGCGAAATCCACGTCCACTCCGGCTTCGACCAATTGGGTCGCCACCAGTCGCACTGGCTCTCCGCGTCGCTTCCGCGCCTGGATCTCCGCGAGGACGCGAGAGCGATGCTCCGGGCACATCAGCGCGGACAGGTGCAGCGTCGTTCCGCTGCCGACGCGGGCGTCCACCAGCGCGCACAGCTTGCGCGCGTCATCCCGACTGTGGACCACCGCGAGCACATCACGCTCTCGAGCCACCTCATCGGCAAGCTCTTCATAGGAGATGGGCTTCCGACTCTCGGGCCAGCGTACCGTCACGCGGCGCAGTCGCTCGAAGGCACGCAACTCCGTCGGGACGAGCTCTCGAATCGAAGGGAATCCCGCGGGGAATCCAGCACGCTGCCCCAAGGCGGGCTGAGTCGCGGTGCAGATGACCACCGAGCAGCCGTAGTCCTCCACCAGCGTCGTCAATCCATCCAGGATGGTCGTCAGCAAAGCGGGGGGCAGCGTCTGCGCCTCATCCAGCACGATGACGCTCCCGGCGATGTTGTGCAGCTTGCGGCAGGCCGAGGTTCGACAGGCGAACAGGCTCTCCAGAAGTTGCACTGTGGTGGTGACAATGACCGGTGCGTCCCAGTTCTCACTGGCGACGCGGTTGAGCGCCGTCTCCTTGTCAGGGTCCACGGATGAGTGGTGCTCGATGACCGCACACCCTGACTCGCCGAAGGCCTCCCGATAGACGGCGGCACTCTGCTCGATGATGGACGTATACGGGATGGCGACGATGACCCGTCGAAGTCCACGTGCCAGGGCGTGCTCCAACCCGAACGCCATGGAGGTGAGCGTCTTGCCTCCTCCCGTGGGGACGGTGAGGCTGAAGACACCCGGCGGATTTGACGAGGATGCCAGGACGGACGAGAGCACTTCTCGCCGGACACGATTCACCTCCGTGTCCGGAGCACCGCTCTGCTTGCGGTCCAGGAAGGCTCTCAGCGCGGCAGAGAGCCGCTCCAGAGTCACGCTGGTGCGACGATCCGCGGCACGAGCGGCATTCAAGAAGCGCTCGGTGTCCAGGAAGTCCGCATCGCATAGCGCGGAGAAGAGCATTCGCGTCCAGAACTCGCGCCTGTGCAGCGAGAACTTTTCGGCGACACCCAGGTCCAAGAATGGAGGCAACTCGCGCAGGTCCTCGGGAGCCCCTGCGGCCAGCGACTCCTCCAGGAGCTTCCGCTTCTCCGGCCGCCCGACCCGGTCTCCGAAATCCTCCGAGTCACGGAGTCCACCATGATGTCCCACAATGGCCATGGCCACCGGCCACAGCCGTTGGTCCATGCGTAATGCCCACAGAGAACCCGCCGTCGAGTGATCCCTCTCCGTGGAGCCTTCGACCTCCAGATGGAACTCGAAGCCGTTCTCCTTGCGGATGCGCTTCTGGAAGTGAAGCCGGTACTTGCCCAGGTCATGCCAGCGTCCTGCCAGCTCGCAGAACAAGCGCATGTCCTCGCGGGCCGCGAACAGCGCCGCCAGTCGCCCCACTTCCGTCAGGTGCTCGTAAAGGAGATGCGCACGCCCATCGCGTGTGACGTGAGCGAGCGGCTCCTCGGTCAGCCCGGACGAAGGCTCACTATCAGACATCATCCCCCCACCACCTGCCGTGGCAGGCACCGCCATAGCCATGACACAATCCAACGCGCGTTTCCATCGCACGCCGGGAGCTATGACAGCTTCATGAAGGGTCGTCCCTACCTCCCCGGGGGTATGGACCGTCCCCGCGACAAAGACAGTCACCGTCCCAGACGTCCCCCGAGTCAACGGCGCCCGGGAGCCAGGGTTCACCTCGACACACCCGGGGCCATCTGGTACGCGCCCCCCAGTGCACCCCGGTCCTCACCCCGCGCCACGCATCGTCAGCCCTGGTGGCCCCTGCTGCTCATCGCGGCCGGCGCATGGCTCCTGCGCATCGCGGGCTTCTTCCACCGGGGCGGCGCGCTCGGCCACCCCGTGGACTACGACGAGGGTGTCTACTTCAGCGCCGCCGCGCTCCTCTCCCAGGGCCTGCTGCCCTATCGCGACTACTTCTTCGTCCACCCGCCCGGCATCGCCGTGCTGCTCTCCCCCGTGGCCGCGCTCTCACACGGTCTCGGCCCCGCCCTCGCCTTCTCCGTCGTCCGCTGGCTCATGCCGCTCGCGGGCGCACTCAGCACCCTGCTGAGCGGCCGCATCGCCCAGGAGCGCTGGGGCACTCGCGCGGGCCTCGTCGCCGCGCTCGCCTACGCCGTCTACCCCGAGGCCGTGTCCACCGAGCGTGGCCCCTTCCTCGAACCCCTCCTCAACCTCACCTGTCTCACCCTCGCCTGGGTCTCGCTCCGCCCCACCGACAATCAAAGACAGACACGACGAAGCGACGTGCTCGCCGGAGCCCTGCTCGCCACCGCCTGCGCCATCAAGCTGACCGCGGGCGCCTGGGTCCTCGCCGTCGCATGGGCTCGCGGGATGTCACGCGAAGGCTCGCGCGTCGCCCGGGTCATCCTCGTCGCCGCGGGCGTTAGCCTGCTGTGGCTCGGCCCCTTCTTCCTCCTCGCCCCGGACGCGATGCTCCAGGGCCTGCTGCGCTTCCAGCTCCTGCGCCCTCCCGACGGAGACTCGAGCCTCACCAGCCGCCTGCTCTCCATCCTCGTCGACGGACGCCTGGGCCTCACCCTCGTCACCGCCGTCGGCGTCACCGTGGCCCTCGCGCGCACGCGTCAGCAGGACGCCGGCACCGAGCGCCTCTTCTGCGCCGCGTGGCTCCTCACCGTCGCCACCTTCCTCGCCTCCAAGAGCTACTGGTCCCAGGACAACGCGCACCTCGCCCCCACCACCGCCATCCTCACGGGACTCGGCGCGGACTTCATCGCGCGCAAACTCCACGGCGCGCGCACCCAGCGAATCGCCCTCGCCGTCACCACCCTCCTCATCCTCACCACCCTCCCCGGCGTCCTCCGCGCCGCGAAACAGAAGGACCGCTTCCTCCTCCCGCTCGGTGACACGCTCAGGTCCACCGTCCCCACGAACTCCACCCTCTGCGCCTTCGAGCCCGCATGGGCCATCGCGGCCGACAGACTCCCCGGCCTGCCCCGCGGCACCCCCGCGTTCGTCGACCCGTACGGCCTCATGCTGAACGACGCGCTCTCCGCCCCCACGCGCTTCCCCAACGCGGAGACCGCCTTCCAGGGCGCACACTCGCAACGCACCGCCCTCCAGCTCCTCCCGCGCTGCGACGTCCTGCTCCTCCTCGGCCGAGGCGAGTGGCAGCTCTCCGACAGCAGCGAGCAATGGGTCCGCGAGCACTACACCCGCGACGCAGAGCTCTGGCGTCGCAATCCCTGACATCACCCGCCCATCCGGCGGAGCCGTCCACCCAGGGCCTCGCCCGCTTGCCCAGACATCCTGCGCTCGCGTGACGATATTGGCCCATGCCGCAACCCGTCATGGACGCGGCCTCAATCCTTCGGAGCGAATCCCGACGCGCGAGGAGGTGGACCCATGTCGCAGATTGAACTCGTTGGTGAGCCCCTGCTTCACCTCGAAAGCTCCCGCCTGCTGGCCGAAGCCCGGCGAGTCATCCCCGAGGCCTTCGACGCCCAGGGCCGTCTGCTCTCCCCCATCGCGGGCGCCTGGGTCCACCCGCCCGCCTGGTTCGACGCGCGCTCGCCCATCGATGGCCAGGTGTTCGCGTCACTGCCACTCCTCTCGCAAGCCCAGGCCGTCCAGGCCGTGGAGAAGGCCGCCGGCGAGTTCCTCCCCTGGTCCGCCCGCTCGCTCAATGCGCGCATGCACGCCGTCCTCGACGCGCTGGACCTGCTCGAAGACCACCGGGATTTGCTCGTCCGCGTCCTCGCCTGGGACATCGGCAAGACGCTGCCCACGGCCTGCAACGACGTGGACCGCTGTCTCACGGGCCTCGAGTGGTACCTGGAGAACATCGGCCCGATGCTCGAGTCCCGCGCGCCGCTCGGCCTCGTGTCGAACATCGCCTCCTGGAACTACCCCTTCTCCGTCCTGCTGCTCAACGTGCTCGTGCAGACGCTCGCGGGGAACTCGGTCATCGCGAAGATTCCCACGCAAGGGGGCGGCGTCTCGCTCACCCTCGCCTTCGCGCTGATGCGCCGCGCGCGCCTCCCCGTGTCGCTCGCGGGCGGACGCGGCAAGGACCTCTCCGAGGCCCTCGTGGGCCACCCGCTCATCGCCGGCGTCGCCTTCATCGGCGGCCGCGCCAACGGCGCCGAGGTCCACCGCCGCCTGCGCGACACCAACAAGCGCTACGCCCTGGAGATGGAGGGCGTGAATGCCTACGCCATCACCCGGTTCACCGACTGGGACGGCCTCTCCCGCCAGATTCGCGCGGGCTTCGACTTCGGCAAGCAGCGCTGCACCGCCTACACCCGCTGGGTCGTCGAGAAGTCCCTGGTCCCCAGGTTCGTGCGCGCCTACGTGGACGCCGTGTCCTCGCTGCGCGTGGGCCACCCACTGCTCAGCAGCCACGTGGACTTCGGCCCGCTCATCTCCGCCAGCAAGGTGGAGGAGCTGCGCGCGCTCATCGACGACGCCCGCGCGCGCGGCACCGAGGTGCTGTACGAGGGCACGCTCACCGATGACGCCTTCGTCCCGAGCCAGTCGCGCGGGAGCTACATCGCGCCCACCCTGCTCTTCGGCGTGCCTCGCGACAGCGAGCTCTACCTGCGCGAGCCCTTCGGCCCCGTCGACGTCCTCATGTCCGTGGACTCCGAGGAGGAGCTCATCCGGGAAGCCAATGTCTCCCAGGGCGCGCTCGTCGCCTCCGTGGCCACCGATGACCCACAGCTCGCCGAGCGCCTCGCCTCCCAGCTGCAGGCCTTCAAGGTCGGCATCAACAAGCTGCGCTCCCGCGGAGACCGCGAGGAGCCCTTCGGCGGCAAGGGTGGCTCCTGGGCCGGCGTCTTCGTCGGAGGCACCCACCTGGTGCACGCCTTCACCGAGGGGCCCCATGCCCTCGAGGGGAACTGGCCGGACTGAGGTCCCCAGGGGCTTCCTTCCTGCACTCGACATCACCGGACGGCAAAGCGAGGTCCGTCAGGACCACACGCACCTGACGTTGCCCGTCCTTGACACGGCGCGGTTAAGCTCGCGCCCCATGAACCGCGAATACCACCGCTGGCATAGCGAGCGCTTGCATCGGGACATGGAGCTCCTGCTCTACGGCCACTCCGGGGAGCCCGTGCTGCTGCTGCCCACCAGCCGCGGCCGCTTCTTCCAGGCCGAGGACTTCGGCCTCATCGGCGCCATCGCCGACCGCGTCCAGTCCGGCCGCTACGTCATCGTGTGCCCGGACTCCGTGGACGACGAGTCCTGGTTCAACAAGTCCGTGCACCCGCACGACCGCGTCGCCCGGCACCAGGAGTGGGAGCAATACCTGCTCAACGAAGTCGTGCCGCTGCTCATGAGCCGCAGCACCGGTGGGCGCCTCACCCTGGCCGGGTGCAGCTTCGGCGGCTTCCACACGTACAACGTGGGCCTGCGCCACCCGCACGTCTTCCGCCGGCTCATCTCCATGGGCGGCAAGTTCGAGACGGACGAGTTCCTCGACGGCCACCAGGACCACGACGTCTACTTCCACTCCGCCACGCAGTGGCTGCCCAACGTCCACGACAACAGCCAGCTCGCCGCGCTCCAGCGCGTGGAGATGGTGCTGGCGGTGGGCGAGCACGACTTCTGCCGCCCCTCCAACGAGCACCTCTCCAGCCTGTTGTGGAAGAAGGACATCGGCAACCAGCTCGCCATCTGGCAGGGCGGCAACCACGACTGGCCCGTCTGGCGGGAGATGATTCAGCAGTACCTGCCCTGGTAGCCCCGCCGCCCGCTCACGCCTCAATCGGGCGCAGCGTGCCGGAGCTGACGCGGTGGAAGCGCCACAGGAGCGCGAGGGCCACGAAGATGAGCCCCGCGCACAGGCCCCACCAGATGCCCAGCACGCCCATGCCCAGCTTGAAGCCCAGCAGCAGCGTCAGCGGCAGACCGATGGCGTAGTGCCCCACCATGTTCGCCACGAAGGTGAAGCGCGTGTCGCCCGCGCCGCGCAGCACGCCCGCGCCCACGCCCTGCACCCCGTCGAACACCTGGAACACCGCGCTCACCATCAAGAGCGGCACCGCCAGGGGCAGCACGTCCGCGGGCGCCCCGCCCAGCTTCGCCAGCGCCGTGGGGAACAGCGCGAACACCAGCGCGCCCAGCGCCATGAAGCCCGCGCCGCTCGCGAAGGCCATGAAGCCACTGAGCCGCGCCTGCGCCGAGTCCCGTCCTCCCACCGCCCAGCCCACACGCACGCTGCCCGCGTTGCCGATGCCCACCGCCACCGTGAAGGTGAGGCTGGAGAACGAGATGGCGATCTGGTGCGCGCCCATGCTCGCCGGCCCCAGGCCCGCCGCCAGCACGCCCGCCAGCGCGAACACGCCAATCTCCGCGGCGATGTGCAGCCCCGCGGGCGTCCCAATCTTCGCCGCCTGCGCCAGGTCCGCCCACACCGGCCGCCGCGTCGGCTTCGTCTCCGGCGCCGGCAGGCGCTTGACGGCCCACAGCACGATTCCCAACTGCAGCGCCGTGCACAGCACCGAGTCCACCGCCGCGCCCACCACGCCCAGCGCCGGCACCAGCCGCAGCGGCCCCGTCCACTCCGGCAGCCCCGCGCCGCCGAAGACGAGCAGCAGGTCCGCGAGCAGGTTCACCACGTTCGCCGCCAGCGTCGCCACGATGAGGGGCCGGATGTTCGCGGTGGACGTCAGGTACGTGCGCACCGTCATGAAGGCCAGCATCAGCGGCAGGCAGGGCGCGCGCCAGATGAGGTAGTCGCGCGTCTGGGTGAGCTCCGGCTCCACCACGCCCGCCATGGGCAGCACCGCGGGCGTCAACAGCAACAGCATCCACAGCACCACGCCCGACACCAGCGCCAGCCAGCCGCCCTGCCACAACAGCGCGCGGGCACGGGACTCGTTGCGAGCGCCGATGGCCTGCGAGAGCAGCGGGTCCAGGCCCATCATCAGCCCCATGCCGAAGCTGCTGACCGCGAAGAACAGGCCGTTGCCCAGGCCCGCGGACGCCAGCGCGGACGTGCCCGCATGCCCCATCACCAGCGTGTCCACCAGGCCCATGAGCGCCTGACCGCCCTGCGCGATGGCGATGGGCACCGCCAGCTTCGTCAGCGCCTTGAACTCCGTGCGCAAAGGAGAGCGGGTGACCTCGGTCTGGGGCGGCAGGACGGCGGTGGACATGGCGGGCTCGGCCTATAGCGCCTTCCGGCGTGGAATGCGCCAACCGCGAGGGACGCCTCGCCGTGCCCCCACCTGACCGACCTGGCGGGTGGACGCGACAGGGCCCCGGGACCCACATCGTGTCCCGAGGCCCCGAGCCGTCACACCCGTGTGTCCGCGTGCCTCAGGGCACCGGCGCGTCGAAGTACGTGGTGGCCAGCGGCGTCTGGAGCGCCCCCACGTTGGCCACGCGGATGCCCGCGTCGGTGATGGCGTACACGAAGTCATCCGCCATCACACTGCGTCGCACCTCCGGCGCCCAGTACCAGCTCCAGTGCGGGTGCTCGAAGCGCTGGAACATGTCCCGCGCCGACACCGCGCCCACCGGCGTGAAGCCCGTGGCCGTGTCCACGCGAAACACACGCAGCTCGCTGGTGAAGCCGGACCAGTAGTCGGCGCGGCTGTAGTCCCAGTCCACGAAGGGCACCGCCACCAGGCCCTTGGCCGCGAAGTAGTTGAACGCCTTGTGGTCGTGCAGGGCCTCGCTGTTGGAGCCGGTCGTCCCCATCCGGTGGGTGAAGGCCTCGCGGGGGTTGGCCAAATCACTCACGTCGAACAGCGACAGCTTCAGCGCGCGGTTGCGCCAGCTACCGTCCTCATCGCGGTCCTCGCCGAAGGTGAGCAGGTGCGTGTCACCCAGCGGGTGGATGTACGTGGAGAAGCCCGGAATCTTCAGCTCGCCCACCTTGCGCGGATGGGCCGGGTCGCTCAGGTCGAAGGTGAAGAGCGGGTCCGTCTGGCGGAAGGTCACGATGTAGCCCTTCTTGCCCACGAAGCGCGCGCTGAAGATGCGCTCGGTCGGCGCCAGGTCCTCGCTGCGCCCCAGCTCCTCCAGCCGCCCGTTCTTCGGGGCGAACGTCACCAGCCGGCTCACGGTGTCCGGGCCGTTGGTGGTGGGCGTCGACACGCCGTCACCATTGCCCTCCGTGCGCCACGTCGTCACCGTGGTGGCCACGCGCAGCACGCCCTCGTGCTCGTCCATGGCGAACTGGTTGACCAGCACTCCGGCCACCGAGCCGCTGCCCACGTACGTGGCGCGCGCCGGCTCACGGATGTCGAACTTGTGGATGTACGAGTGGTCGGACTGCTCCGCCACCTGCTGCCACCACCAGTGGTTGGCGGACAGGTACAGGGACTCGGTGGACGCGTACACCACGCCCGGCGCGGACACCACGCTGGTGCGGCCCAGCGGCGCCGCGCCCTCCACGGTGTCCAGGTCCAGCGACAGCACCGTCACGAAGCCCAGGCCCGTGGGCGCGTTGGCATGGAAGAAGTCCGAGCAGGAGAACGGCAGCGCGGTGGTGGTGCCATCCGCCGCCACCCGGCGACCGGGCTCCACCCAGTCCGCCAGCGTCTGGTCGCGGATGAGCTTCTCGTTCTTGACGATGAGCGCGTCGAGCGCCGCGTTCATCTTGTCGCGGTTCTCCAGCTCTCGGGAGTACTCGGGGTAGAAGCGCACGTCCGAGGGCCAGCGGAACTCGTCCGTCATCACCAGCCGCACGGCGCTGTCCACGCGGCGCGCGGTGAGGTAGCCGCCCGGCAGGAACACCTGCTGCTTCACCTGGGGCGACGCCAGGTTCGACACGTCCACCACCGTCACCTTCAGCGTGCCGCCCTGCATGTAGCCGCAGCGCAGGCCCGCGCAGTCGGGCAGGGGCGCGCCCATCATCGGAGAGTCACCCCACACCGAGGGACGGCCGGGACGCTCCTCGTACACCTGCGACGCGATGACCAGCCGCTGGCGCTCCTTGTCGTAGAGCATCTCGCGCGGCTGGCCTTCGATGGCCAGCGACGACACGCGCGTGAGCTGGTCCGCGGGCCAGGAGCGATTCACATACAGCTTGGACCCGGACAGCACGAAGATGTGGTTGCCGTCGTTCTGCACGAAGTCCGCCTCGTGCACGCCGGCCACCTGGTTGTTGGTGCCCGTGTAGTCGTCGGGGCCGCGCGGCGCGCCCGCGCCACCGTTGTCCTCGGACGGCATGGGCACGCCCGTGGGAGGCGCCGCGCCGTCGCCGAACCACCACTGCAGGCCGCGGGGCCGCATCGACTCCACCGACGCGCGCATCCGCTTCGTCGCCGTGTCCTCGATGTGCTGCTCCAGCGCCTCGCAGCCCTCGAAGGCATCCAGCCGCGCCTCTTGCGCCACCGGCTCGTTCTCCACCGGCGCATACGTCTTCTCGTCGTCACAACCCACCGCAGCCACCGCCACCAGCCCCACCCATCCGTAGCGCTTCCATCGCCGCATGAGATTCCTCCCGGTTCGTGTCTGTTGGCCCCATCCGCGGCGCGAGCTGGCGTCTTGCAGCCCGCCATGCCCGGATGACGGCACGGCCCGGGCGCGCTCTTGCCACCCCCATGCCAGCAACCGCGCTGACTCGGGACACCGGGATTTCCAGGGGCTTGCGGGCGCCAGGGCCTCTCAGAAACCTGAGGCGCGTGGATTCCCCGTGAGGGGAAATCCGTGAGTCCGCGGCACGAAGCGGACGAACTGCTGCGTCAGCGCCGGGTCCATGCGCTCCAGGCGCAGGCCCATGCCCGCCGGTGCACGGAAGGCGCCGGGGGCGCGCGGCGAGTTGGCCCAGACGACGGTGGCCTCCGCCGAGCACGGCGCGCGCTGTCCGGCGAGCGACACCTTCAACGACAACCGGGTGCCCTCGCGCGCCGGGGTGAGCGTGCGCACGAAGAGGGCCTCGGGGCTGGCGTCGTGGCTGAAGCCCGTCAGCGCGGCGCCTCCGGCCAGCGGCGCGAACTCCACCACGGTGAAGAAGGGCACGCGCTCGGCGGCCCGCAGGGGGACGCGGTCCGGCGTCAGCCGCGACAGCACGCGCCCCAGCAGCTCGTCCGCGCCCAGGTGGCGCTTCTCCAGCAGCGGCGCGCCCGACAAGGCCTGCGCCCTGGCGAGCACCTCACCGGACTCCTCCGCGCGCGACAGGAGCACCAGCGGCTTCTTCGGGTTCGCGTCGCGCAGCCGCGCGGCCAGGGCCAGCGTCTCTCGCGGGGCGCGCGACACGTCGACGAGGAAGCCGTCGAGCTGCGCGCCGTGCTCGGCCGCGAGCGCCTCCGCGTCCTGCGCGTCGCGCGCGTAGAGGACGTGCAGGCCCTCCTGCTCCAGCGAGCCGCCCAGGAACGTGTGCAGGAAGCGGCCACCCTCGACGAGCAGCACGCGGCGCCCCTTGGGAGGCCCCTCCTTCGCGCGCTCGCGGGCGTTGCGCACCGCCACCAGCTTGGCCTGCAGCGCCTCGAGCGCCACGGGCTTGGGCAGGAAGTCATCCGCGCCCGCGCGCCAGCAGTGCATCACCTCGTGCGGCTCGCCGGCGGAGGTGAACATGATGACGGGCACGTTGCGGCCCGCGGGGTGCGACTTCACCGCGCGGCACACCTCGTCGCCCTGCATGCGCTCCATGCGCAGGTCCATCAGGATGAGCATGGGCGCGCGGCGGGCCAGCTCCGCCAGACACGCCTCGCCGCCCTCCAGCGTCACCGGCTCGCAGCCCAGCCGGGCCAGGTGCAGCCGCACCACCTCGCGCGCGGTGCGCGAGTCGTCCACCACGAACACGGCCTCCCGCGTGGTGGAGCCGGGCGCGTTCATCAGGCCCGCGGCTCCTGCTTGCCGCCGGACAACAGCTGCGTGAGCTGCCGGGCGATGGCGGCGCACTTCGCCGCGTCCTTGCTGTCCAGCGCGGTGCGCCCGCCGTCGAGCAGCTTCTGCACCGTGCCGACCGCGGCCTCGGCCTCCGGGCTGGGGTTCTCCTGCGCGCTCTTCTGGAGCATCCGCGCCAGCTTCTCGCCGCGCTCCAGCAGCTTGCGGAACAGCTCCTCCGCGCGCTTCGCGTCCACCACGCCCTGCGACTTCGCGTAGTTCGCCTGCTCCGCGCCCAGCTTCTCCGCCTCGCCGTGCGGCAGGCCCGCGCGCGCCTCCAGGCGCACCGTCTCCATGTTGCCGGTCGTCAGGTCCGTGGCCTTCACGGACAGAATCGCCTCACCCGACAGCTCGAAGACGACCTCCAGCGGCACGTCTCCGCGCGCGGCCACGTGCAGGTTCTTGAGCACCACCTCGCCCAGCTTGTGGTTCTCGTCCTGGAACTCGCTCTCGCCCTGGTACACGGGGATGCGCGCCTCGTGCTGGCCGGAGGTGCCGGGGAAGAAGATGTCGCGCGCGACGACGGGCACGCCCGTGTTCTTCGCGATGAGCCGCTTCACGCGCCCGCCCAGCACGCCCACGCCCAGGCTCTGGCTGGCCACGTCCAGGAGCAGCGCCTGACCGGACTGTCGCAGCAGCTCGTCCGCCTGCACCGCGGCGCCCAGCGCCACGGCCTCGTCCGGGTGCACGTCCGTGGACGGCTGCCGGCCGAAGAAGTCCGCGACAAGCCGGCGCACCAGCGGCACGCGCGTCATGCCGCCCACCAGCAGCACCACGTCCACCGAGCGCGGGTCCATCTTCGCCTCGCGCATCACGCCCTCGCACACCTCCAGGCAGCGGCGCGACAAGGGCTCCGACAGCGTCTCGAAGAACGAGCGCGTGAGCACCGTCTCCAGCTCCGTCGTGCGCCCGCCCTTGCCCGAGTGGTCGCCCAGCCCCGTCACGGAGATGGTGGACTCCTCGTGCTCGGTGAGCTCGCGCTTGGCGGCCTCCGCGGCGACCTTCAGGCGCCTGAGGCTCTGCGCGTCCTGCGACACCACGTGGCGCAGCTCATCGTCCACCTGGGCCAGGAGCCACTGGACGATTCGCTGGTCGAAGTCCTCGCCGCCCAGCCGGGGGTCACCGCCGGTGGCGCGCACCTCGAAGACGCCGGACTTCACGTCGAGGATGGACACATCGAAGGTGCCGCCGCCCAGGTCGAACACCAGCGCGTTGCCCTCGAAGCCGCGCGACAGCCCGTACGCGAGCGCCGCCGCGGTGGGCTCGTTCACCAGCCGCACCACCTCGAGCCCCGCGATGGAGGCCGCCTCGCGCGTGGCCTGTCGCTGGTTGTCGTCGAAGTTGGCGGGGACCGTGATGACACACTTGCTGACGGGGCGGCCGAAGTGCGCCTGCGCATCCAGCGCCAGCTCGCCCAGAATCATCGCGGAGACCTGCGTGCAGGGCATCACGCGCCCGGCCAGCTTCACGCGCACGTCACCAGCGGGGCCCGCGACGAGCGGATAGGGCACCAGCGCCTTCGCCTGCTGCACCAGCTCCGGCGTGTAGCGTCGTCCGAGGAAGCGCTTGGTGGCCCAGACCACCGCGTCCGGATGCTCCTCCGCCAGCACCTGGGCCTGCTGGCCCACGACGCGCTCGCCGCTCTTGGTGACGCCGAGCACGGAGGGCGTGAGGCGGCCCCCCGCGCGTGAGGGAATGAGGCGCGGCCGGCCATCTTCCACGGTGGCCACGGCGCTATTGGTGGTACCCAGGTCGATGCCGATGACGGGGTCGTGCATGGGGGGCGGTCGGGACCCCACGGTACGGGTCTTCCCGCCTCCTCGCCAAGCCCCCTCGCGTCGGACCTGCCCTCCGCCCGTCGCTTCCCTGCCCGCCCGGGCACTCGGTCCACGGGGGTGGACGGCCATGGGGCACCATGCTAAGGGCGCGACCCGTCATGGTGAACGTCTCCATCGCCCGCCGCTACGCCCGTGCCCTCCTCGACGTCTCGTCGGAGGTGGGTCGCATCGATGCCGTCGCCGAGCAGCTCACCGCCTTCGCGGACATCCTCGCGAAGAACCCCGAGCTGGCGGACGTGCTCCACAACCCCGCCTACTCGCGCGCCCAGCGCAGCCAGGTCGTGGAAGGGGTGATGAAGCTCGTCCCCGGTCTGGAGCCGGTGCTGGCCAACACCCTGCGTCTGCTGGTGGACCGCAACCGGCTGGTCTACGCGCACGACATCGCCCGCCTCTTCCGCGACATGGCGGATGCCCGCGCCGGCCGCGTCCGCGGCAACGTCACCAGCGCCGCCGCCCTCCCGGCCGACACCCTGGCCCAGCTGCGCCAGACGCTGCAGCAGCTCACCCAGCGCGACGTCATCCTGGAGACCCGCGTGGACCCCAGCCTGCTCGGTGGCGTGTCCGCCCAGGTGGGCAGCGTCCTCTACGACGGCAGCCTGCGCACCCAGCTGGACCAGATGCGCCGCGAGCTGAAGTAGCACCCGCTGTCCCGGGGCGTGCGGCCGCATCCTCGCGGCCAACGCCCCAGGTCGTCCACGCACCCGGTAGTCCGGGGCAAACCGGCATTTCCTGTAGCCCTGGGACAGAGGTATACTCGGGAGAACACGGGGCAACCCCGGGTTTTCTGGACGACCTCAACATGCCGCAGTCCCTGTTTCACCCCCTCCCTGGTGGCCCGATGTTCGCCGTGGCCCCCGAGGAGGCCTGGCCCTTCCTCGGCGCGCTGCTGAACGCGACGGGTTGTGGCATCGCCCTGCTGGACAGGGAGCTCAGGCCCGTGTGGGTGAATGGCGCGCTGACGTCGCTGTCGGGGATGGAGACCCGGGCCTATCTGGGGCGTCCCCTGGTGGACGTCTGGCCCAAGGTCGCCTTCTCGCTGGCCCCGCTTCTGGCGCGCGCCCTCTCGGGGGAGAACGTCGTGGAGGCGCCGCTGACGGGGGTGCTGGCCGCGGGCTCGGGCGAGAAGCACCTGCGCGTGGGGCTGTCCCCGGCGCACCAGGCCGGGGTGCTGGCGGGCGTGGTGCTGTGGGTGCGCGACGAGACGGAGCGCGTGCGCGAGGAGGCCCGGCTGCGCGAGCGCGAGGCGCACATGCGCAGCCTGGCCGACGTGGCCTGTGACGGGCACTTCCTGCACGAGAACGGCGTGGTGCTGGACGCCAACCGCGCGCTGGCGCACCTGTTGGGCCACGACTCGCCCCGGGAGTTGATCGGCCACCACCTGGTCGAATGGGTGGCGCCGGAGTACCGGCCCGCCGTCATGTCCGCGGTGGCCCGGGGGGTGGAGACGCCCTACGAGGTCATGTGCGTGCGGCGCGACGGCCAGCGCATCCCCCTGGAAGTGCTGGGGAAGTTCGTGACGTGGGAGGGCCGGCAGGTGCGGCTGGCCGCCATCTGGGACATCAGCGGGCGCAAGGCGGCGGAGGAGCGCGCCGAGCGCACCGAGCACTTCCGGGAGCAGCTCTTGGGCGTGGTGGGCCACGATTTGCGCTCCCCACTGGAGAGCATCCAGTCCGGCACGAGCGCGCTGCAGCGGCTGGAGAACCTGGAGGAGCCCCAGCAGCGGCTGGTGGGGCACGTGGCCCAGGCCGCGCGGCGCATGGAGCGGATGATCCACGAGCTGCTCGACTTCACCCGGGCCCGGCTGTCCGGAGGGCTGCCGGTGCGCCCGGAGCCGCTGGTGCTGGACCGGCTGGTGGAGAAGGTCCTGGAGGAGCGGCGGCAGGGCCACCCGGGCCGCACGCTGCTGATGGAGACGCAGGGTGATTTGCGGGGCCACTGGGACGCGGGGCGCATCACCCAGCTGGCGGACACGCTGCTCGGCAGCGTGCTCCAGCACAGCCCGGAGCCCACCCCGGTGTGGCTCAAGCTGGTGGGCGCGGTGGGGGGCGTGACGCTGTCCATCCGCAATGACTCGCTGACGGTGCCGCAGGAGGAGCACGCCACCCTCTTCGAGCCCTTCCGCCGGGGCCGCCCCGCCAGCGCCGAGGGCCTGGGCCTGGGCCTGTTCATCGCCCGGCAGGTGGCCGTGGCCCACGGGGGTCGGCTCACCGTGGAGTCCTCCCAGGGCGGAACGCGCTTCGTCGTCTGGCTGCCCCGCGAGTCCTTCGTCCGCTAGAGGGCGCCGCGAGGGCCTTTGCGCCCTCGCTCGGCCGGTGTGGGAGCGCCGGGACTTAAGGGGTTGATAATGCCCCGAGAGCCCCGAATGTCGTGCGCATTGCAGGGGCCGGGGGTGCGTGGTAAGGGGCCCCGACTTCTTAAGCTTTGGCGGACCCGAACCGACCCGGCCCGCCCCCTGTTCGAGGACGCAAAACGCCCATGGAAATCCGCGCCGACGAGATCAGCAGAATCATCCGGGAGCAGATCAAGGACTACGGCAAGAAGGTCACCGTCGCGGAGACGGGCACCGTGCTGTCCGTCGGCGACGGTATCGCGCGCATCTACGGCCTGGAGGGCGTGCTGGCCGGTGAGCTGGTGGAGTTCACCAACGGCGTGAAGGGCCTGGTCCTCAACCTCGAGGAGGACAACGTCGGCGTCGCCATCATGGGCGACTTCCAGAGCATCCGCGAGGGCGACACCGTCAAGCGCACCCAGCAGATCGCCTCCGTGCCCGTGGGCAAGGGCCTGCTCGGCCGCGTGGTGGACCCGCTCGGCCAGCCCCTGGACGGCAAGGGCCCCATCCAGGGGACCGAGACGCGCCGCCTGGAGGTGAAGGCGCCCGGCATCGTGAAGCGCAAGAGCGTGCACGAGCCCCTGCAGACGGGCATCAAGGCGCTGGACGCGCTGGTGCCGGTGGGTCGTGGTCAGCGCGAGCTCATCATCGGTGACCGCCAGACGGGCAAGACGGCCGTCGCCATCGACACCATCATCAACCAGAAGGGCCTGAACGTTTACTGCATCTACGTGGCCATCGGTCAGAAGCAGTCGACGGTCGCGCAGGTCGTGGAGAAGCTCAACCGCTTCGGCGCCATGGAGTTCACCACGGTGGTGGCGGCGAACGCCTCCGACCCGGCCCCGATGCAGTTCTTCGCGCCGTACGCCGGCGTGGCCATGGGCGAGTACTTCCGCGACAACAAGATGCACGCCCTCATCATCTACGACGACCTGTCCAAGCAGGCCGTGGCGTACCGCCAGCTGTCGCTGCTCCTGCGCCGCCCGCCGGGCCGTGAGGCGTACCCGGGCGACGTGTTCTACGTGCACAGCCGCCTGCTGGAGCGCGCCGCGAAGCTGTCGGACGAGGAGGGCGCGGGCTCGCTCACCGCGCTGCCCATCATCGAGACGCAGGCCGGCGACGTGTCCGCCTACATCCCGACGAACGTCATCTCCATCACCGACGGGCAGATCTTCCTCGAGACGGACCTGTTCTTCTCCGGCGTCCGCCCGGCCATCAACGTCGGTCTGTCGGTGTCCCGCGTCGGTTCCGCCGCGCAGATCAAGGCGATGAAGCAGGTCGCCGGCACCATGAAGCTGGACCTCGCGCAGTACCGCGAGCTCGCGGCCTTCGCCCAGTTCGGCTCGGACCTCGACAAGGCCACCCAGGAGACCCTGGCCCGTGGCGCCCGCATGGTGGAGCTGCTCAAGCAGGGCCAGTACGAGCCGCTCTCCGTCGAGCGTCAGGTCATGCAGATCTACGCCGCCACCAACCGCGACGACGCCAAGAAGCGCGGCTGGGTGCGCGACGTCCCCGTCTCCGACGTGGTGCGCTGGATGCGTGAGTTCCTGGAGTTCGCGGACGGCAAGCACCCGAACGTCGCGAAGGACATCGCCTCCAAGCGCGAGCTGACCAACGACATCAAGGCGGCGCTGAACAAGGCCATCACCGAGTTCAACGACGTCTTCCAGCCCACCCCGGGCGCGAAGGTCTAAGAGTTCCGGCCGCCAAGGCCCGACGCACCGAGCCCCGCGCTCCCTTCACCGGGAGGCGGGGCTTCGTGTTTCCGGGCGCGGCACGGGCGGCGTGGAGGGCCGCGGGGCATTGGGTCCGCGACTTCGCCTTGCCTTCGCGCGCCGGCACCTCGCGCACCGCGATGCCGACGGAGCGGACAGCGGGGTGCCTCGCGCGGCTTTGCGGTGAACTGCTACTTCGCCTTGTCGTCGCGCGCCGGCACCTCGCGCACCGCGGTGCCGATGGATTCGCCCGTCCACTCGGGGTCCACGGGGATGATGAGGTAGCCGTCCTCGGCGCTCCGGACGGGGCGGTCATCGAGCGGCGGCGGGTCCCTGTCCTCTGCCTCGGGCGCGGGCACGTCCGTCCAGGCGATGAAGCGCGCCTCGAACTCGCGCACGCGCTGACCGCCCGCCAGCTTCCGCTCGACGGGGTGGGGCAGCACCACCGCGTCCGCGCCCATCAGACACACAGTCTCCTGGAGGAGCTCCTTGCGACCCTCCTCGCCCAGGTACTCGTTGGTCGTCATCGCCAGCGTGCCGACCTCGGCGTGGGGCCTGGGCGGCGCGCCCTGCTCGAAGACCTCGAACGCGCAGCCGGGCGCCTTCGCGGGACGCGTGACGGAGGCCTGCGGCCGGCTCACCACCGTCTGCGGCGAGGTCGCGCACGCGCACCCGAGCACCACGGCGAAGAGGCACATCGACAGCGGACGACGCGGGCCCATGGACACCCCTGTTGGCGAAGCGCGAGGACGCGGGGCACTCGAGGCCCCGCCTCCTGACTCAACGCGGCCTCCGGGCCCACCATATCGCGCGCGCTTCAGCGCAGCCGGGGCAGCAGCGCGTGCAGGCTCTTGTCCACGCCGCCGCGGGCGCCGAGCTGCTCGATGGCCTTCAGCTCGTACGGCAGCACGTTGTCGCGCGCGACCAGTTGCACGTGCGCGCCCAGGGCGGCCGGCAGCGCCAGGTCCAGCTCGTAGATGTCGCCCACCACCAGCGTCTGGTCCGGCCTCGTGCCGGTGGTGTCCCAGATGCGCTTGAGCGCCTCGAAGTAGCGACCCCGGCGCAGGTACACCGGCCGGCGCAGCACCCCGTCCAGCGTCTGCGTCTCCGGCAGCGCGTCGAAGCGCGCGTCCGCCACGTCCGGCGCGTCCAACATGAACTTGCGCGCGTCGCCGGACACCTGGAGCCGCTCGCGGCCCTTGGGGGCCAGGGTGTCGAGCTTCTTCACCACCAGCTCCGTGTGCGCGTTCGTCACCACCGTGACGGGCAGCCCCGTGGCGAGCAGCGCCTCCAGCACCTCCTTCGCCTCGGGCTTGAAGGCCGTGGCCGAGTGCACGTACGAGTCGCGATACAGCTTCTGCACCGCCTCCGAGCGCGTGGCCTCGTCCGTGCCCACCGACAGCCGCTGGAAGATGCGGTGCGCGGCCGTCGTCGCCGTCAGGTACGGGTCCGCCGTGGCGGGCGCCACCACCTTGCCGCCCAGGTTCCAACCGAGGATGTCCGCACCCGCGCGCAGCGCCGCGACTTCTTCCTCCCACGCCTGCTCCACGCCCTGCCCCAACGCGTGGGCCAGCCCGTCACGAAAGTGTGTCAGGAAGGGCGCGCTCTCCGTCGCCACGTCCGTGAAGGTCCCGTCGAAGTCCAGCACCACGCAAGCAATCGCCATCAGCCCACCGACTCCCGAAGTTGGAGGAAAGGGGCCGGATGACGCCCCGCCACGGCCCGCGAATCAAGCCCGTGACTCCGGTTTCCGCCCTGTAAACTTGAGGTCCCCCTGTAAATCGGTGGCAGGGCCGCCACCTTGAGGCCTACAGCGGGGGACTCGCTAGCCTTCGGGGGGCATGGAAGCGACACGGCGAAACGAGGCGGCGCGGTGGCGCCGGGCGTGGTTGCCCTGGGGCCTGCTGGCAACGGCGTGCGTGCTGGGCGCGACGGGCGCCTGGGCGGGCTCGCGCTCCGTGTCGGCGCTGCATGAGCGCCGCGTCCAGTTGGAGCGAGAGGCGGCCGAGTCCGAGGCCCGCGTGGCGGAGCTCCAGGCCCTGCGCGAAGCCATGGCCCGGCGGCTGCGCGTGCTGGAGCAGCAACACCAGACGGCCCGCGAGGAGGCCCTCAGCGCGGCCGCCGCCTGCGCCGCGCCCCCCGCCGAACCTCCCCCCGCCCAGGGCCGCGCCGAGCCCCGCCGGACCACCAAGGGCAAGAAGGCCCACCGCCGCTGAAAGTCCCCTGGCGCGTGGACCCCAGGTCCACACCCGCCGGCCCGTGTGGACCTGGAGGCAACAGCCCTTGTCGCCTCCACGCGCGTAACCCCCTGGAAGCACTGTGACGCGGTGCACGGCCCGCCACGTGCTACCTGGGGCTTCGCGTCATCTTCCGCGCGAGGTCCTCACCACATGTCGTCCATCAAGCTCCGAGCTCCCTCCAGGCTCCTGTTGACCGCGCTGTGTCTCACCGCGCTCCTGCCGCTCTCGCGCGCCAGCGCCGAGCCGGGCATCCGCATCCTCAACTCGCTGTCCACCGCGGACCTGGCCTTCAACGCCCTCACCACCAACTACCGCTCGCTGGAGGCCCTCACCTCGCAGCCGCTGACCACGTACGCCTTCGAGGCGGACGCGCGCCTGCGCCACCAGCTGGAGGACCCGGCCGCGCGCAACGTCATGCACTACCTGGTGGAGTGCGCCCTGCCCGCCAGCGCCAAGGTGGAGTGGATGGACCGCAAGAAGGAGGTCTACTCCTTCTCGGGCGGCGTGGGCCTGTGCCCGGAGTGGGGCGTGCGCGCGCCGAGCGCCCAGTGCCTGGGCTACGTGAGCGCGTGCTTGCTGTCGCGCAACAACGCCTACGGTCACACGGTGGAGATTTCGATGCGCGGCGAGCACCCGAAGGACTCCCGGCTCTTCAACCCCACCGGCGTCACCCAGCAGTGGCACCCCATGTTCCTGCCCTGTGCGCAGGGGGGCCGCGGCGCGTGGGAGGAGTGTGGCTGGGTGGGTGAGGGCGTGGGCAGCTGCACGCCGGGCGAGCAGGTCACCATCGCCGCGGGCGCGCCCCGGCTGGACACGTCGTGCACGACGACGCTGGGCTCCGGCGATGGCGACCGCGTGCTGCGCGTGTGCGCCCAGCCCCGCGGCTGCGAGGCGGCCAACTCCCTGGCGCTCGGAGAGGGCAACGACTGCGGCACCGCCCCGCCCAGCGCCACCTTCACCTGCCCCCGCGGCGGCAGGTACAGCGTCATGTCCGCGCCGTATGACCGCTCCTCGCCGCCCGGCTCCTGGGTGCGCCCCGCCGTCACCCACGGCCGCTACCCCACCGAGTCCTTCGGCGCGTTCACCTTCCGCGAGGGCGCCTTCTTCGGAAACATCCTGGACCCCAAGGGACTCAACGTGGAGGTGCACATCAACATGGACACCTACGCGCCCTTCCTGTCCAAGCCCGACTTCGACGGCTACCCGTACCAGAACGCCCACGCCTGCTACTCGCGGGACTGGGTGGCGGGCGACGTGCACCTGGCCTCGCGCGTCTGCGCCAACGCCGTGGTGGGCGGGCGCAACGCGTACGGCTGCCTGGCGCGCACCGTGGGCCCCTGCGAGCCCGACGCCATCACCAGCAAGGCGGCCTGCGACGTGAACGACGGCCCCGTCGTCACCGCCGACGGCGACTTCGAGGTCTGCGCCGACACGGAGGGCGCCTACCACCTCGAGTCCATCACCACCGTCCTCAACAGCCCCTGTGACGCCCTGCCTCCCAGCGACCGCGTCACGTGCGACCCGGCGCTGTGCGACTTCAGCTACTCCCCGCCCCGCTGCAAGAAGGGCTGCGAGCAGCGCTCCGCCTCCCAGTGCCTGGCGGTCGCCTGCGTGAAGAACCCCAAGCTCTGCGGCAAGAAGTAGCCGCGCCGAAGGGGCCGGGAGGGTCGTCACCCACCTCCCGGGCCCGCGCTGGGGGGTGGGCGACGGCCCGTACACCCCGGGTGTATGAATAAAGCAGGCGGACGGTCGTCCTGACCCGTGTTGCCGCCCGACGGCCACCGCCCCAGGAGCCCCGCCGTGTTCTCTCTTCGTTCCGCCTTGAGTGCCTTCCTCGCGCTGGGCCTGCTCCTGGGCACGACGTCGGCGGAGGCGCGCTTCGGCAAGCGCTCGCGGCCCTCGCAGAGCGACTCGAAGAAGGACGACGACAAGAACGACGACACCCACGAGGCCTCGCCGGTGGGCTCGCGGGATGACGACGACGACGACCGGCCCCGTCGCCGCCGGAGCAACAACCGCCGCCACGTCTCCTCGGGCGCGGGTGACGTGGTGGAGGGCCTGGGCTTCCTCGCCTTCGTGCTCTCGAGCGGCAACCACCGGCTGACCGTCGTGGACGAGCCCCGGCAGCGCGGGGAGCTGCGCCAGGAGCGCCACGCCGCGCCCCTCTCCTTCCGCCTGGGCCTGCAGGGCGGCCCCGTCAACAGCGGCGGCGCGGGGGACTTCTTCATCGGCCTGGAGGGCCGGCGCTTCGGCTTCGACGCGCGCGTCACCGGCATCGCCGTGGCCGCCGACGACGGCTCCGACGAGACGGACGGCATCACCCTGGTGGAGGCGCACCTGACGTGGGCGCTCGTCTCCCTGGAGCGCGCGCGGCTGCGCCTGGAGGCGGGCGTGAGCACCGCCAACGCGCCGGACATCACCTTCGTGGGCCCCAGCCTGGGCCTGTCCCTGGAGGCGTGCCTCGCCGGCCCGCTGGACTTCGAGGCCCGCGCCCAGATGACGCCCTTCCCCTACCGGCAGGTGGACGCGAGCGCCGCGCTGGCGCTGCACCTGGGCGCGCTCGTGCTGCGCGGCGGCTACCGGGGGATGGTGCTCGACGACGCGGGCCAGGTGGACGGCGTGGTGCACCGCGACGGCTTCCACGGCCCCTTCTTCGGCCTGGGCCTCACCTACTGACGCGCTGAGCGGTCTCCGGCCGCGGGTCCGGGCAGTGCGCCTGGACCACGGCCATCAGGTCCTTGAGCCGCACCGGCTTGCGCAACAGCGCCACCGCCCCCTGGGGACACGGGCCGGACTCCGCGCGCATCCCCACCACCCGCGAGCCCGTGAAGCGCGCGTCCTGCCTCAACGTCTCCAGGAGCGATGGCCCCTGGACACACGGCGCCTCCAGGTCCACCAACACCAGACACGGCACCTCCGTGGCCGCCAGCACCCGCACGGCCTCGCGGGCGTTGATGGCCATGTTCACGTCATAGCCTTCGGCCTGGAGCGCCTCCGCCATCACGCCCCGGAGGTCCGGGTCGTCCTCCACCAGGAGCACGGTCGGCTGCATCACCACATGGGTCACGATTGCCACCCTAGTGCCTCCTTCCCGGGCTGACACGGGTCGTTCCGCCACACCGCGCCTCACTGTCGAACCGTGAGCATCCGCACGACGCGAGCAGGCGGATACGCCCGGTGCCCGCGGGAGGAGATGCACCGCGCGCGGGCGCTCCGCATGTGTGAGCGTCGGGTACGCGAGCCTCGCGTGGTCCGGCTGTCACGTCGTGCGCACTCGGCGCCGTGTGCGCTGCCCACGGCCGTACAGCAGCGGATGGCCAACGGCCGTCCACCCTCGGGGGCCATGGCCGGCGAGGGCCGGGCGCCCTTGAATGTCGCTCCCCGTCGTCCCCGTCCCCGAGGAGTGCACCTTGCCCTCATCCAAGGCCGTGCTGGGCTGTGTGCTCGCCGCCACCGTCCTGCTGGAGCCGGCCCTCGCCGAGGCCCGCTTCGGCAAGCGCTCCTCCTCGTCGTCCCCCGCCCCCTCCCGTCCCCGCCGCGAGGCGCCGCGCCGCGAGCACCCCGCCTCCCCCGGGGGACAGGCTCGCGACGACGCGCCCTCGGCCCACCCGGCGACGGCCATCGACACGAAGCCCCCGCGCGCCCATGACGATGACGCGCCCTGGAGGCGACGCAGGCGCGCGAGGGCCCCGGTGACGGGCGCGCTCGTGGGCGTGGGCGCCGCGGCGACGGGCACGTCCACGCTGCGCTCCAGCGCGAGCACCACGCGCCGGCGCGACGAGCCGGTGCCCCTGCTGGTGCGCATGGGCGCGCAGGCGGAGTGGCTCAAGGACGGCAGCGGCATGGGCGTGTTCATGGCCATGGAGGGACGGCGGCTGGGCGTGGACACGCGCCTCACCGGCCTGTCCCTGAAGGCCGAGGACGGCTCCGACACGCAGGACCGCATCACCCTGTTGAGCGCGCGACTGACGGCGGCGCTGTGGGCCAGCGCCCGGGGCCGGATGCGCGTGGAGGCGGGCCTGTCGAGCGCGCACGCCCCCAGCATCATCTTCGTGGGGCCCAGCTTCGGCGCGTCCGTGGAGGCGTGCATCGGCGCGTCCCCCCTGGACGTGGAGGCACGGCTCAACGCCACGCCCTTCCCGCATCGACAGGTGGACATCCAGGCGGGCCTGGCGGCGCACCTGGGCGGCTTCAACGTGCGCGGCGGCTGGCGCGCGCTGTACCTCAACGACGCCGGACACGTGGACGGCGTCGAGCATGAAGAAGGCTTCGGCGGGCCCTACTTCGGCCTGGGCCTCACCTTCTGACCTCCCGCGCGCGATGGGCGAGCGCTCGCCGCCCAGCGCGCGACGACGACAGGCCGGAGCCACCTTCCACGAGGAAGGCTCCGACCCCCTGCTCCGACTACTCGTCCGACGCCGCGGCCATGGGCGCCGAGGAGCCCTCGCCGACGTCCGACACCGTGGTGAGCCCCGAGCCCCGCTTGCCACTGCCCTTGCGCTTGGGCGGCGCGGGCGGGGGCGCGAGCGTCGGCGCCGAGCCGAACAGCCGCTCGTACGTCTCCGGCGCGTTGATGTTCACCAGCACCCCCGGGTCCTTCATGGGCACCCGGCGCACGCGCATGCCCTTGAGCACCGCCTCCAGCTGCTCGCCGTCCGCCGCGCGCAGCTTTTCCGCCATCCCGCGCGACATCATCACCGGCCAGCCCGGCGCGCCCTCGAACTCCGGACGCAGCATCTCGTCCGAGTCCCCCATCAACTTGAGCATCGACTTCACCGTGTTGGTCCTGAGCGCCGGCATGTCCACCGGGTGCAGCACCACCACGTCCGCCCCCTCCGCCAGCGCCGCGTCCAGCCCCGTCTTCACCGAGGCCATCTGGCTGTCCCGCCACTGCTCGGACTCCCGGAGGTCCATCCCTGGATGCTGCTTGCGAATGGCCTCCGCGTCCTTCCCCACCACACCCATCACCAGACAGCCCGCCTTGACGAAGGTCGACGCCAGCGACTGAAGGAAGCTCTTGTCGCCTTCGTGCAGGATGAGCGCCTTGGGGTGGGCCATCCGCCGGGCCTCGCCCGCTGCGAGGATGATCGCCACTGCCTTCATACCAAGCCTCCTCCGTCCCCCGGGGAATCGAGTGCCTCTTGGCCCGGGGCCACCGTGAACAGGCTGTGACCTCCCTTGGGGATTTTGAGCCCACCCCTCGGTGCGAGCCGTCAGCCGGCCCCCAGTCACTTCCCGCGCATCCTCCGAGCGACGAGAGCTGGAGCGTGCGCCCTCTTCAGACACCTGGCCCGCCTGCTCGTTCGCACCACCCCGGAGGCTTGCCTCCCCTGCTCGGGGCCCGGAGGGCCTGGCGCGCTTCAATGCAGCCACCGGGGTGATGGCGCGTGGAGCAGCAGCGCCGTCGTGGGGGCCACCGTCTTTTCTTCCGTCCCCGCCAGCGCCTTGGCGGTCAGAATTTCAGCCAGCCGCGCCAGCGGCGCGAAGGCGGACAGCCGGCGCAGCTCGTCCTCGGACACCTCCCCCAGCCACGCTCCGTCACGGCCATCCACCACGGACAGCGCGTGCACCGCGTGGTGGTGCATCACCTGGAGCGCCGAGAGGACGGTGTCCTCCGGGAAGAGCGTCACGGCGCGGGAAACGAGCATCTCGAACTCAGGGCTGCGGCACATCGTCACGGAAGGCCTCCAGAAAGCAGGCGTCAGGCGCCTCTGATCCACCCCCGTAGCAAGTGCCTTGCCGGGCCCAGATGACGGTTCGCCAGTCGACACACAACCCGCGACGCCGGATGCGCGATAATCCCCCTGCGACCGCAGCCACCCCTCGACGCGTCCGTGGAGTCACCACGATGAGCATCAAGCCCCCGTCCTCCTCCACGTCGTCTGCCGCGGCGCGTCGTACACCCGAGCCCGTGGCCGCGCGCCCGGCGGAGGCGCCGAAGCCCAACCTGCTCGAGCGGATGGGCCAGGGGCTGCAGAACGTCGCGCGCGAGGCCAACCGGCTGGTGGACGGCTTCGAGGCGAAGCTGCCGGACCTGTCGCGCCTGGGCCTGCCGAAGCTGCCGGGCGCGGGCGAGGCGCCGTGGGCGGGCATCACCCTCACGGGCAAGCCGCTCCAGATTCCGTTCGACAAGCTGCTGCAGGTCGACCTGGGGGATTTGCGCAAGGTGCTCGAGCGCATCCTGCCGCCCAAGATCGACGACAAGCAGGGCAAGGAGCTCGTCGCCCAGACGAAGGACTTCCGCGACACGCTCGGCCAGGTGCGCTCGCTGGCCGCGCAGCTGGACATGCTGCCCTCCACGCACCCGCGCCATGCGCAAGTGAAGGCCGCGCTGGAGCAGGCGGAGGCGCGGCTCACCCAGACGACGGGCTACACGCGCGCCACCGCGCCGCGCCCGGGCTCGCTGTGGTTGGACCCCCAGTTCCTCGCCAAGGAGCTGCCCGGCGGCCAGGTCCACGCGAGCCGCTTCCCCACGGGCACGCCGGTGACGAAGCCGCCCTCCGCGCTGGACATCGTGTCGGGTGGCGACGCGAAGAAGGCCGCCGAGTACACCGCCTCCGTCGCGCAGAACCGCGCCGAGGCGGGGATGCCGGTGCAGGGCGGCGAGCCCATGGGCGTGCACCTGAGCCTGGAGGGCGGTGGTGGCAAGGGCAAGCGCTACGCGGCCATGTTCGCGGAGATGCGGGACATGGGCGTGGTGCCGGTGAGCCTGACGGGCACGTCCGCGGGCTCCATCGCCGCCGCGTTCGCCGCCACGGGCGCCACGCCGCAGCAGATTGAAGACGTGGCCAAGGACCCGCGCCTGGGCCAGCTGTATGACTTCGACCTGGACCTGAACGACGGAGGCCTCCTGGATGGCCAGGCCGCGTTCGACATGTTCGACCAGAAGCTGCGCGAGCTGACCGGAATCACCGACCGGCCCGTCACCTTCGCGGACCTGAAGATTCCCCTGCAGCTGGTCGCCGCCAAGGCCTACGACAGCGCGGTGCCGGACGGCGGCTTCAAGAGCGCGCAGGACCGCATCTTCGTCTTCAGCCAGGAGACCACGCCGGACACGCCCGTGGCGCTCGCCATGCGCGCCTCCATGGCCATCCCCGGCGTGTTCGAGCCGGTGCAGGTGGTGGACCCCGTCACCGGCCGGCAGATGCACCTGGTGGACGGCGGCACGCTGGACAACCTGCCCATGGGCTACGCGAAGAATGACCTGCCGCAGATTGGCGCGTCGCTGCAGCCGCGCGGCGGCACGCACCCGTCCAACGGCACCGCGCAGCCCAAGCCGCTGCCCACCGGCCAGCTCGACACCGATGACGCCATCTGGAACGGCTTCAACGGCTACGCGATGCTCAAGGACAACGCCACCGAGGCCCAGGACTGGCGCGACAAGGCCAGGCCCGGCGCCAACCAGTTCATGCTCGCCGTGCCCACCTGGAACCTGGACGACCCCAAGCAGGAGAACACCATCCTGGGCTTCGGCTACGACGCCAAGGTGGACCCCAAGCTGGACCAGCAGACGCGCCAGGTGACGCGCGACTTCCTGCGCGAGTTCATGGACGACATGAAGGTCCCCGGCTCGCGCGGCACCAACCTCGTCACCCAGGTCCCCAAGGACCTGAAGTTCAGCGAGGACGTCCAGATCTGGGGCGAGAAGTTCCAGGTGACGTACAGCGGCGGGGACACCGTCGTCGCCACCGCCGCCAATGGCAAACGTCACGAGGTCCGGCTCGGTCAGAAACAGATTGAAGCCCTCTGGTTGGATGGACAGACGTTCAAGGACTTCGACGCGCAGCTGTCCCACGTCCTCAGCGACGTGCGCAGCGTGCGGCCCTCCTGGCTCCCGTTCTGACGCGCGGTGCGGGGTTTGCGCCCCGACTGCAACCTTGAACCTCCGGATACCTGGACCCACCCGGGGCGCCTTGCTGCGCACCCGGGTGTCGTCATTACGGTGTTTCAGGAACATCCCCTTGGAGGTCCTGAATGCAAGCGGAGCGAGGGCGGGCCTGGGTGCCCTGGCTGGTGACGGTGCTGGTGGTGCTGCTCGCGGGCGGCGTGCTGTACCTGGCGCATCGCGGCTCGGTGCAGGCCCAGGCGCAGGCGGAGGAGGCGCGCAAGGCGGCGGACGAGGCCACCGCGCGCGCCCGTGACGCGGACGCGGCCCGTCAGCAGGCCGAGGAGAAGCTCACGGCGCTGCAGACCGAGCACACGAAGCTGACGACGGAGAAGGAGCAGCTCAGCACGGAGAAGGAGCAGCTCAGCCAGACGGTGCAGGAGCAGGAGGCGGAGCTGGCCAAGCTCAAGGCCACCTACGATGACCTGCAGGACAAGATGAAGGCGGAAATCGCCGAGGGCGCCATCAAGCTGTCGCAGGCCCAGGGCCGCATCCAGGTGGACCTGGTGGACAAGGTGCTCTTCGACTCCGGCGACGCGAGCATCAGCAAGCGCGGCCAGGAGGTCCTCAAGCGGCTGGGCGGCGTCTTGGCCAAGGTGGATGACAAGGCCATCCAGGTGTCGGGCCACACGGACGACTCGCCGCCGTCGCAGAAGCTGCAGACCACCTTCCCCACCAACTGGGAGCTGTCCGTGGCGCGCGCCGTCAACGTGGTGCGCTTCCTCCAGGAGCACGGCAACGTGCCGGCGCGCCGGATGCTCGCCGCGGGCTATGGCGAGATGCGCCCCATCTCCGCCAACGCCACCCCGCAGGGCCGCGCGCGCAACCGCCGCATCGAAGTCCTGCTCATCCCCGACCTCGCGGCGAAGAAGGCCGGCGTGAGGACGGCGCGCGACACGCGCTGAAAGCCGATACACGCGTGAGACATGTGACACGCCCTCGGGCCTGAAACATGTCTCACGCGGGCAGCGCCG
Organism: Myxococcus fulvus; assembly: GCF_900111765.1. Next base: position 243,129 of record NZ_FOIB01000012.1, on the reverse strand, counting down.
CTACTTCTTCTTCACGGACTCGAGCAGCTTGCGGAAGGCCTTCTCCGACGCCGCCACGCTCTTCTCCGGCCCGGTGAGCTTGAAGAACAGCGCGCCCTCGGGCCCCTCGACGATGGCGCCCAGCAGGCGGTAGCCGGGCTTGGGCGTGGACGGGCCCATCATCGGGCCGCCGCCCGCGTACGTGCCCTTCACGTCCACCGTCGTCACCGGCATGCCGTTGAGCTTCTCCGTCTTCGTCTTGGCCACCTTGTCCACCGGCTTGCCATCCGCCGTCTGGAACTGGCCCAGCCACCGCTTCACGTTGGCGTCCACCGCGCCGCCCTGGCCCTGGCCGAAGTAGAACACCGCCAGCTCGCCCCCCTCCGTGTCGCCCTTCGCCGCCGGCAGCTTGTACGTCGCCGCGCGCATCGGCCGCTCACCCTGCGCTTCCCACTCCTTCGGCGCCGTCCACGTCAGCCCTCCGGCCTCCTGGGCCGACGCCACCATCGCCACGCACGTCACCAGCACACTCAGCAGTCGGTTCATCCGCTTAGCGTAGCGGTGTTCGAGCCCGGCGCAGTGTGTCAAAGACAGACGGTGCCACTCGGGCATACGGCCGTGCATGACTGACACGACGCGTCAAGTCCCATCGCTTTCGGCCAACCCACTTACGTGGTACGCCACGCGACTGTCACCTAGTCCTGCAGTCCAAACTTGGACTCGGAGGGGGTTGTATCCATGAAAAAGGCGTTGTTCCTCGGGGCTCTGGCCCTGGGCACGGTAGCGTGTGATCCAGAGATCGCGCAGGACCCGGCGGTCAACCCGGCCGATGTGCAGGTCGCGGAGTTCGACCCCTCCGCTTCGCCGGCCGTCGTCCCCTCTCCGAATGACCTGGCCGTGGGGGTGGATGCGAATGGCGACCCCATCGTCAACGCTCCGGTCAACCCGAACACGCCCGCCGCGGAGCAGGAGTTCACGCGGGACTACCTCAACACGCTCAACGGCTTCCCCACGTCCGCCATCGCCACCACGGTGGTGAAGAACCTCGACGTGAACACGGTGAACGCGTCGACGGTCAAGTTCCTCAACCTGTCGGCGGCCGTCACCGGCCCCGTCACGCCGACCATCGGCTACCGCGAGGAGACGGGGCAGATCACCGTCATCCCTCCGCAGCCCCAGGGCTGGCCCAAGGGCGGCAAGTACGCCGTCGTCATCGTGGGCGGCGACAAGGGCGTGAAGACCAAGGACGGCAAGTCCATCATCGGCACCGCGACCTGGTCGCTCGCCAGCTCCACGCTGCCGCTGGTCAACTGTCCCGACAACAACCTGGCCTCCGACAACTGCACGCTCGCCACGGAGCTCATCCCCTCCACGGAGCGTGACCCGGCCGCGCGCCTGGCGGACCAGCTCAACAGCGCCAAGCGCCTGGAGCAGATGCGCCGGGGCTACGCGCCCCTGCTGGACCTGGTGTCCGCGCAGAACGGCCTGGACCGCAACGACCTGGTGCTGGCCTGGACGTTCAGCATCATGAACCAGCCGGAGATGACGTTCGACCCCACGAACAGCATCATCCCCTTCCCCAACGACCTCTTGCGCGTGCCGCGCACGGCCACCGCCCCCGCGCACCTGAACCTGCCGGTCCCCCCGGGCACGGGCACGGTGCAGGACCTCATCAAGGGCCTGAACACCCTGGATGGCTGGTCCACCACGGCGCCCATCATCTCCGAGAACGGCGCCACCCGCGGCATCATCGAGGGTGACCTGAAGGTCGACCCGGCCACCGTCGCGCTCGGCAAGCAGGTGCTGTTCGTCAAGCTGACCCCGGGCGGCAACCAGCCCAAGGTCAAGGTCTGCATCAACTGCGTGTCCAGCGCCAAGCGGGACGGCTCGGCCGCGGACCCCGCGCCCCAGCAGCTGCAGATCATCCCCGAGATTCCGCTCGACCCCGCCAGCCAGTACGCCGTGGTGGTGCTGCGCGGCGTGAAGGAGCAGGCCGCCGAGGGCGCCAAGGCCCGCGCCGTCGCGGTCCCCGCCGCCCAGGCCCTGATGAAGCTCTCCGCGCCGCTGTTCGTGGACGGCAAGAGCCAGGTGGCCGCCGTGCCGAACGCCACCGCCGCCGCGGTGGAGCCCGCCCGCGCCGCCATGAAGCCCCTGTTCGACGCGCTGGCCGCCAACGGCATCGCGCGCAAGGACATCCTGCTGGCGTGGGCCTTCACCACCCAGAGCACGCGCACCGTGCTGGAGTCGCTGCACAAGGCGCCCGCCGCGCCGCTGCCGGACTCCCCGGTGTCCCTGGTGGACCAGACGGCCAACATCATCGGCGCCATGGAGGCGCTCAGCCTGGAGCACGAGTCCGTGGGCCGCGCCGTCGCCGGCACGTTCCTGTCGCCCTTCCTCCTGGATGACACCAACGGCGCGCTCAACCCCGCGCGTCCCCAGCACCTGGACCACATCCCGTTCCTGCTCATCCTGCCGGCCGCGGCTCCGACGAACGCCGCCGGCTACCGGACGGTCGTCTTCGGCCACGGCCTGGGCGGCAACCGCACGGACGTGCTGGCCATCGCCAACAAGCTCAACGCGGCCGGCTACGCGGTGGCCGCCATCGACACCGTGTTCCACGGCGAGCGCACCAGCTGCGCGGGCATCACCGCCGCCTCCGGCACGGGCCCCATCACCACGCCGGACATGGCCTGCGCCACCGGCACCTGTGACGTGACGCCGGGCAGCGCCACCTTCGGCCGCTGCGTCGCGCCGGACACGGCCATCGCCTGCAACCCGCTGGCGGGTGGTGACGCGGTGTGCGCCGGCGCCGGCCAGGGCGTGTGCCTCAACAATGGCAAGTGCGAGGGTGGCGACTTCCGCCGCGCCTCCGCGGGCGGCCCCCCGGTCGTCTCCAGCTGGAACTTCCTCAACCTCACCAACCTGTTCGCCACGCGTGACAACTTCCGTCACCACGTGCTGGACATCTCCCAGTTCACCCGCGTGCTGGCCAGCGACGGCCTGCGCGGAATGCTCAACGGGATGTCCGAGGGCCGCTTCCTCGACACCAGCTCGGTGGACTACGTGGGCCAGAGCCTGGGCGGCTTCCAGGGCACCCTGTCCGCGTCCGTCAACGAGCGCATGCGCCGCGTCGCCCTCAACGTCCCGGGCGGTGACCTGGTGGACACGCTCCTGACGTCCACCAACCCGACGTTCGTCGCGCGCCGCGAGGGCTTCCTGTCCTTCCTCGAGTCCGTGGGCCGCGTCTCCGGCACCCCCGGCTTCGACGAGTTCATCGTCCTGGCTCGCACCATCCTGGACCCGGCCGGTCCTCGCAACTACGGCTGGTACCTGGAGAACTTCGACAAGGCCCCGGCCGGGCGCGAGGCGTTCATCCAGTACATCCAGGGTGACGAGGTGATTCCGAACCCGGTGACGCAGGGCCTCATCGCCTCCGCCAACCGCGACCCGGAAGCTCCGCGCACGGTGCAGAGCTACATGGCGCAGGTCGACTTCCTGCCCACGTCCGCGCGCCACGCGTTCCTGCTCATCATCAACGCACAGGACCCCGGCAACGCCATGCTCCGCTCCGTGCGTGACACGGCCCAGGCCCAGGTCATCCAGTTCCTCAACACGGGCACGGCGAACGAGTAGTCCTGACGGACAGGAAATAGGGGAATGACTCACATGAAGAAGACACTGTCCCTCGTCGCGCTCCTGGCCGCGGGTAGCTCCCAGGCGGCCGGCTTTCAGATCAACACCCAGAGCGCCCGCTCCTCGGGCATGGGCAACGCGGCGGCCGCGTGGCTGGACGACTCGTCGGCCATCTACTCGAACGCCGCGAACATCCTCGGTGTGAACAAGCTGGACGTGCAGATTGGTGACACCGGCATCCTGCCGGCCATCAAGTTCACGCCGGACAACGGCACCGAGCAGGGTCAGAAGACGACCCTGTCGCCCCCGCCACACCTGTTCCTGGTCTACAAGCCGTTCGACCGGGCCGCGGTGGGTCTGGGCATCTACACGCCCTTCGGCGCGCGCAGCCGCTGGGAGGATGGGTTCGTGGGCCGCTTCCGCGCCCAGGAGTCCGCGCTGTCCGTCTACAACATCAACCCGACGGCGGCGTACCAGCTCCACGAGCGCTTCCGCGTGGGCGGCGGCATCAACATCTACCGCTCCACCCTGGAGCTCAAGCGCGCCCTGGGCTTCGTCGAGTCCGAGGGCCAGGTGCACCTGGGCGGCAGCGACTGGGGCTGGGGCTACAACATCGGCGTCCAGGCCGTGCTGCTGCCCAAGGTGGTGACGTTCGGCCTGCACTACCGCAGCGCCGCGGACCTGTCGTTCAAGGGTCAGGCGGACTTCCAGAACGTGCCGGTGGAGTTCCAGACGCGCCTGCCGGACACGCGCGTGCAGGGTGACGTCACGCTGCCGGCCACCATCGCCGCGGGCATCGCCGTCACGCCGCTGGAGAACTTGAAGATCGCCTTCGACGCCAACTGGGTGGACTGGTCCTCGTTCCAGGAGCTCGCCATCGAGTTCCCGGACAACCCGGCCATCAACAACCCGCTGCCCAAGCAGTGGCGCGCGAAGTGGAACTACCACCTGGGCGCCGAGTACGGCGTGACGCCGGCCTTCCAGGTCCGCGCCGGCTTCATCTACGACCCGGCCCCCAGCCCGGGCAGCACGCTGACGCCGGACCTGCCGGACGCGAACCGCTTCGGCGTGTCCGGTGGCCTCGGCTACAACTGGAACGGGCTGCGCGCGGACTTCGCGTACCAGTTCGTCAGCCTCTCCGACAAGGAGAGCTCGGCCCCGGGCATCCCCGGCGTCTACAACGGCTCCGCGCACGTGTTCGGTCTGACGCTCGGCTACTCCATGTAGTCGGCTGACGCCGCGCCGGTCCGCTCCGTCGGGCCGGCCGCAGCGTGACACGCCCGGGTCTCCCTCATGGGGAGCCCGGGCGTCGTCGTTTCAAGCCCTCTGAATCAGACGCGCAGGTCGCCGTCGTGCAGCACACGGCCCGATGCCAGCACGCGCGCGGAGCGCTGCAGCCGCTCGGTGCCCATGCGCATCAGCTGTCCCTTCAGGCCCGGCTGGCTGAGCAGGTGCTTCTCGAACGCGGCGCGAGGCAGCCGCAGCACCACGCCCACGCCGTCCGCGCGCACCGTGGCGGACACCGGCTTGTCGAGCAGCAGGGAGATTTCGCCGAACACGTCCCCCTCGTGCAGCTCCGCCAGCGCCACGCGCCGGCCATCCGGATGCAACAGCCACGGCGTGCACCGTCCGCGCAAGAGCACGTAGAAGGCGTCACCCGGCTGCCCCTGTGTCAGCAGCACCTCGCCTTCGGCGATGGAGCGCAGGCTGAAGTCCAGGCTGAGCGCGGCCTTCTGCGCGGGCGTCAGCCGGCTGAGCAGCGGGTTGCTGCGCAAGAGGTTGTCCACCAGCCTGCGCCGGTAGAAGTCCTCCACCACCTGGGCCACGCGCGGCTGGCGCGCGGACACGGACGTGAGCGCCTCGCGCGTCAGCTCCAGCAACACCGCGCGCTCGGTGACGACGACGCTCGCCAGCCGGGGGCCCTCGGACACCAGCGCCAGCTCGCCGAAGACGTCGCCGGGCGCCACCGCGCCCACCACGGCGCGCTCCCCGCTCTCCAGCGCGCGCGTCACCTCCGCGCGGCCCTCCACCAGCACGAACATGGACGCACCCGCCTCGCCCTCTTGCACCACCGGCTGTCCGGGGAAGAAGGCGCGCACCTGGAGCACGTCCACCAGCGCGACGAAGTCCTCGCGGCCCAGTCGGGAGAAGAGCCCCGAGACGCCGTCCTCACACGCCTCCGAGCACAGCGCGAAGCGCTCGGCCAGCGCCGCCGAGGTGCGCGCCCTCACGGCGCCCGGAGCCCCCAGGCGCCCCAGGGCCACGCACGCCGCCACCGCGCGCAGGGGCTGCAACGCCTTGGCCCAGGCCAGCGCGGCGGCTTCGTGCGCGGCCGCGGCGTCGCTCGCGCGGCCCAGCCACTCGAGCAGCTCCGCCACCTGCTGGCGCACCTCCGCGTCATCGGGGGCGTGCTTCAAGAGCGCCTGGTACTCGGCGAGCGCCGCCTCCAGCTGGCCCTGCCGGGCGAGCTGCACGGCCCGCTCCCTCCCCTCGACACGCGTGTCCGCCATCCCGCCATCCTACCGTCCCCGCGCGTCCTACGTGCTGAGCACCCGCACCCGCTCCGCCAGGTTGTGGGTGAACAGTCGGTAGATGCGCAGGGCCGCCGCCTCGTGGGTGGCCAGGTAGTGCTGGAAGTCCGCGCGCGTCACGCGCAGGGCCCTCACCGTGGAGCTGGAGCGCACGTGCGCGGACGTGGGCCCGTCCTGGATGAGGGAGATTTCCCCCAACCACGCGCCGGGCCCCAGCGTGTTGAGCCGCCGCGCGTCCGGCCCCGGGCCGCTCGACACCTCCACCGTGCCCTCCAACAACACGAGCAGCCCCGTGCCCCGCGCGCCCTTCTCCAGCACCGTGGTGTCCTCGGGGATGACCACCTGCCGCGCCACACGGTAGAGGTCCTTGAGGTCCTCCAGCGCCAGCTCCCCGAAGATGGGAATCGCCTTGAGGTACTCGTACCCATCCGGCGTCGCGCCCGGCCGCTCGGCCACCGGCGAGGAGGACTCCCCGGACTCGGGCGAGCCATCGCTCAACCCCAGGTGCCTGAGCAGACGCAGGTGCTCCGCCTTGAGCACCTCGTCCTCGCGCGCGGCCGCGGACTCCTGCCGCGCATCCGCCAGCAGCACCAGCGCGCGCATGGACTCACCCTGCTCGTCGAGCAGCGCGCACATGCGCAGCACCGCCTCGCGTCGGCGGGGATGCTCGGACGGCACGCCGCGCAGCGCCTCCAGCTCCGCGTGCGCGTAGCCCAGCGCGTGGTACACCTCCGCGGCCTCCAGCGGACGCTGCAGCCGCGTCAGGCAGTGCGCCATGGACTCGCGCGCCTCCAGCGAGCGGTACAGCTCCAGCGCCCGCTCCAGCGCGCCGCCGCGCTCGAAGGCCGCCGCCGCTCTCGCGGGCTCTCCCGCGCGCAGCCACGCCTCCGCCGCCATCAGCAACGAGCCTGCCTGCTCATGCAGCGCCGCGGCCTCGGAGTCCGCGCCCTGGGCCTCCAGGAGGCGCGCCGCGCCCGCGAAGTCCCGGGCCCGCCGCAGCACGTCCACCAGCGCCGTGCGCGCCTGTGCGGGCACGTTCGCGGAGTCCACCAGCACGCGCTCGCGCTGCCCTGGGGACAGGTCCTCGTAGGCCCGCACCGCCACGTCCACCGCTCCCTGCATCACCGCCTCCCACACCGAACGCGCAGGGCCACCCATGGGCAGACGTCGCCCCCGGGCGCCCTCCTCCGGAATGAGGTCGGACCTCTCCGCGGCCCCCGCCATGTCGTGCTCCCCCCTGCCACAAGTCTGCTTCGTGCGTAGCAGACCGGCCGCCGCGAGGCGAGTCCCCCACGGGTCACCCGCACCCGCGAAGTGGTGGCTGCAAAACCTTCCGCCCACACCGCCGCCACGTGGGGTGGGGTGGCAAAGCGCCGCACCCGTCCGCACGAAACCCTCCGCTATATGTGGGAGGCCCAATCGTTAAGGTCCGGGATGGGCCGTCACCATTCCCGGGAGCCCCCGTCATGTCGCATCAGCACCCCCACCGTTGGAGCCAGGTCCTCTGCCTGCTGGCCATGTGCGCCGGGACGACGGCGAGCGCCCACGCGGGCCTGCCGGAGACGTCCAACGTCACCCTCCGCCGAGGCCACCCGGAGGACTTCTTCCTGGGCGCGACGTTCGGCGCGGTGATTTCGCGCGACGCCGGCAAGACGTTCCGGTGGATATGCCCGGACGCGATGGGCTACGGCGGCTGGAACCCCACGGCCTACCTGTGGCGTGAGGCCGGCGACATCATGGCGGCCACGGGCAGCGCCCTCCTGCGCTCACCCGACGGGGGTTGCTCGTGGAACACGCACCCCTACTTCAAGGACACCTGGGTCTCCGGCCTCGCGGCGCATCCCACCGATGACCGCGTGCTGTACGTCGTCACCTCGCGGCACGGCAGGCCCAACGGCCTGTACCGCTCCCAGGACGGCGGCGAGACATGGGCCCCGTCTCCCCTGCTGCGTCAGGGCCTGGTGCTCAACGCGGTGCGCGTGTCCCCGGCGAATCCCCAGCGCCTGTACGCGACGGGCAAGGAGGAGAGCCGGATGCTCCTCCTGCGCAGCGACGACGCGGGGGAGACGTGGCGCGAGGTGGTGCACACGCTGGCGCCGCTCTTGTTGCCGTACGACTTGATGGTGGAGGCAGCGGACCCGGTGTCGGCGGACATCGTGTGGGCGCGCGTGTCGTCGCAGGGCTCCACCTTCATGCTGCGCAGCGATGACGGCGGCGAGACCTTCGTCAACGTCTCCGAAATCCAGGACGTCTTCATCAACATGGAGCTGTCCGCCGACGGCAAGACGACCTGGGTCGGCACGCTCAACCACTTCTTCCGAGGCCCCTCCACGGGCCCCCTGGACATGCTGACCCTGCCCACGGGCAACGCGTGCGTGCTGCGCCAGGGAGACACGCTCTACGGCTGCGGGTCCACGTGGTTGCACGACTGGGCGCTCGCGCGCAGCACGGACCAGGGCAGCACGTGGGAGCACCTGTTCGGCCTCTACGAAATCCAGGGCACGCACCACTGTCCGCGCGGCACGCCGGTGCGAGACCTCTGCCCCAGCCGCTGGCCCCAGCTGGCCGAGCAGCTCGGCGCGCCGCTGTATCCGGATGGTGGCGTCGAGGAGCCGACACCCGAGGACGCGGGCACGCCCGACGCAGGCGCGCCCGACGCGGGACCCGCCGATGCAGGCTCCACTCCTGAACCCCCGCCTGGTCCCAAGGGGTCGGGAGGTTGCGGGGCGATGGGTGGGAACATGGCGCCGCTGTTGATGTTGCTGTCCCTCTTCACCCTGCTGCGCCGTGGTCGGCGGCGTGAGCACTCCACGACAGGTCCCCTCCCATGAAGCCCCTCTCGCGAAGCCTCCTCTGGACCACCTCCGCGGCCGCGCTGCTGGCCCTGACCTCCGCTTGCGGTGACGACGAGCCCACCGATTCGAAGTGCGGAGAGCCGCTCTACGGAGGCGACGCCACGGACGAGGCCTGGCGGGCGCTGGTGGACGCAAGCAACCTGGCGAAGGCGGACGCACAGGCCACGGAGCTGTCCTCGCCCCAGAGCAACGCGCGCTATGCCTTCGACGCGGCGGCGCCGATGTGGACGTGGGACTCGTCGCTCGCCCAGGCCTTGCCACGCCCTGTGCCCGCGAGCCCCCTGGACACCGCGCGCACGATGCTGGCGACGGTGGGACAGTGGCTCTTGCCCACCGCGCACGCGCACCTGCCGCCCTTCACCGGTGACATCTACTGGGTGCAGGTGACGGTGCCCGGCCGCGAGTGCCCGGTGGAGATGCTCACCTCGAACCTGTCCTGGCAGCTCGACGCCGCGACGTGGGACACGCTCAAGGCCAACGCCGGCAAGGACCTGTCCGTGCAGGTGATGAGCGCGTACCTGCTCCAGAACCGCATCCAGGAGGGGCCGTACCTGTTGGCCCAGCCCGTCACCTTCCGCATCGAGCCGGAGGCGCCATGACGAGACGACTCGCGCGCGCGTGGGTGCCCGCGCTGGGACTGCTGCTGGGCGCCTGCTCCGAGGAGAAGAGCCCCTTCGATGGCGTGAAGCCGCCGGACGGCCTGCAGTACGAGCACGAGACGCCGTGGACCGAGGGCAGCACCGTGCCCCCTCCCGGTCCGGGCGGCCGCGTCCTGGTGACCAACAGCCTGGATGACACCATGAGTCTGTTGGAACTGGATGGCGCCACCACGCCGGGCTGGCGCGAGCTGGCGCGCGTGCCGGTGGGGCTCAACCCGGTGGAGCTGGAGGGCCCCCACCACACGGCGGTGTCACCGGATGGCGCCTTCTATTACGTGGGCATCTCCAACTACGTGCCGGGCGGCGGCTCGGGGCCTCACGGCGCACACGGCACGGGCTCGGATGATGGCTACTGCCTGAAGCTGGACGCGCGCGACAACCGGCGGGTCGGCGCGGTGCGCGTGGACCCCAACCCCGGCGACGTCATCGTCAGCAAGGACGGCAAGACGCTGTACCAGTCACACTTCGACACGCTGAAGATCGTCGAGGTGGCGCGGCGCGGTGGCACCGAGGAGGAGATGCACGCGCGGCTGGCCATCATCGACGCGGAGACGATGACCCGGAAGGGCATGGTCTCCGTGTGCCCGGCGCCGCACGCCATCCGCCTGTCGCCCGACGAGCGCACCGCGTACATCGCCTGCTGGTCCGACGAGGTGGCCATCGTCGACCTCACCGCGCTCTCCGAGAAGCCCCGGCGCGTGAAGGTGGCCCCCGGCGCGGGCACCGCCATCGCCCCCCGACACCAGCCCTACGCGCTGGCGATGTCGCCCACCACGGGTGATGTCTGGGTCAGCTCCATGGCGAGCCGCGAGCTCCAGGTGCTGGAGTCCGCGACGAACACGATGAACGCCGCGCGCACGATTCGCCTCGCGGGCGCGCCCATGTTCGGGGACTTCAGCCAGGACGGGAAGACGCTCTACGTGCCGTACCAGGGCGTGGAGGCGCTGCTCGTCATCGACGCGGCGTCAGGAAACATCCAGCGCGAAATCGACCTGGCGCCCGAGGGCTGTCTCAACGCGCATCAAGCGACGCTGACGCCGGATGGCAGCCACGCGCTCGTCGTCTGCGAGGGCGACCACGTGGGCCCCGGCACGCTGCACGCGGTGAACCTGGCCGACGGCACGGTGGTGAATACCGTGCGCGTGGGCATCTTCCCGGACTCGGTGAGCATCCTCGGAGGTCCACGATGAGCCGTGCGTCCTGGAAGCTGTGGCCCTGCGTGGCGCTCGCGCTCGTCACCTCCGCATGTGGTGACGAGGCCGAGCCGCCCACCGCGGCGGAGTACGGCGAGCTGTTGTTCCGCGACGCGCGCCTGTCGGAGAGCCAGTTCAACGCCTTCTCCTGCGCCACCTGTCACGCGACGACACCCACGCCGCTCAACGGTCGCATGGACTCCGGCTACACGCTGCACAACGTGGTGTCGCGTCCCGACTGGTGGGGCGGCTACGAGACGAACCTGCTGGACGCGGTGAACTTCTGCTACGTCAGCTTCATGCGCGGCGTGCAGCCGCTGCCGGTGGACTCGCCCCAGAGCCGCGCGCTGTACGAGTACCTGGTGAGCATCAGCCCGGATGCCCAGGCGCCCGCCCTGCCCTACACCGTGGTGAAGGACATCGTGGAGGTGCCTCGCGGCAGCCTGGAGCGCGGACAAACCGTGTATCGCGCGGCCTGCCAGGAATGCCACGGTGAACTCCACACAGGCGAGGGGCGCCTGACGGAGCTGGCCTCCATCCTCCCGGAGGTGACGCGGGATTATGACGAGCTCTTCCCGGGTATCCCCCACTCGCTCGTCGTCATCGAGAAAGTGAGACACGGCCAGTTCTTCCACATCGGCGGCAACATGCCCGCCTACAGCCTGGAGGCCCTCTCCGATGCGGACATGGGAGCGCTGCTGACGTACATGGGGCTGTAGTAGGAAACCCGCATGGGTTTCTTCAAGAAGCTGTTCGGGTTCGGGAAGAAGGACGAGGACACGCAGGCGCCGGTGGACCCTCGGGAGTACCTGCTGCGCGAGACGGAGTCGGTGTTGAACGCCGACCCCGCCGTGTCGCAGGTGACGCGACTGCCGGGCGAGTACGGGTTGGGCTTCCTGTACCACGGCAAGGAGATGCGCACGTACCTGGAGAACCTCTTCGCGGAGACGCGCGAGGTGTCCCCCGAGGAGCGCACGCGCATCATCGAGCGCTTCATCAGCGCCATCTCCAATCCGGGCGGCAGCTCGCTCACCTGGGAGGAGGCGCGCGAGCGGCTGTTGCCCGTGCCGCGCGCGGCCTCGTTCGGCGGACAGATGCCGACGGGCGCTCACGCCTCCAGCTTCATGGTGGAGAAGCGCACCCTCCCCTTCCTGCGCGAGCTCTTGGTGGTCGACCTGCCGGAGACGAGCATGTACGTGCAGCCCGACCTGCTGCAGCAGTGGGGCGTCAGCGTGGACGAGGCCTTCCAGGCCGCGTACGCCCACCTGGACACCCTGCGCGACGTGGGCGTGGAGCTGCAGGAGGAGCGCCCCAGCCCGCTGTGGTCGGTGGACTCGAACGACACCTATGAAGCATCGCGGCTGCTCCTGCCGGGCTTCCTCGCGTCCTTCGCGGGCAAGGTGAAGGGGCGCCCCGTGGCCGCCATCCCCACGCGCTCCATGATGCTCATCACCGGGGACCAGGACCCGGTCATGCTGGAGCGACTGTGCGACGTGGCGGAGCGGGAGCACGAGGCGAGCTCGCGCGGCATCTCCTTCGCGCTCTACACGGTGGATGACGCGGGCCGCGTGGTGCCGTACCGGCGCCCGGGCGACGACGCGCTCGCGCAGCGCATCCGCGGCAACCACGCGCGCTTCGCCATGGTCGAGTACGGCGAGCAGAAGGCGCTGCTCGAGGCCCAGCACCAGTCGAGCGAGCTGGATGTGTTCGTCGCCAGCTTCAGCGTCATCGTGCGCGACCGGGACAGCCGACCCATCTCCTGGTGCAGCTGGGGTCGCGAGGTGGACTCGATGCTGCCGGAGACCGACGTGGTCATCATCGAGGCGGCCCGGGAGGGCTCGGATGAGCTGTGCATGGTGCCCTTCGCCGAGGTGCTCCGGCTGGCGGGCCACTGCCTGACACCGGTGCCCGGGGCGTGGCCTCCGCGACACCGGACGCTGTCGTGGCCGGACGACGCCGTGCTCGAGCAGCTGCGCGCCGCGACGGTCGACCCCGGCAGCATCGTCGACCCCTGACTCAGCGAGGTCAGCCGGCCTCTGGCCCGCGCGTCAACGGCGGGCCGTTTCACACCGAGGAGATGACGATGCTCGCCTGCGTGGACGTGGACTACCGCGAAGACCTCACCGTGGCCGCGTGCGTCTTGTTTCGCGATTGGGTGGACGGCGTGGAGGCGGGGCACCACGTGGACCGCGGACCTCGCGCGGCGGAGTACGAGCCCGGCCAGTTCTACCGCCGGGAGCTGCCCCACCTGCTGCGCGTGCTCGCCCTGGTGACGGAGCCGCTGGAGGCCATCGTCGTCGATGGCTACGTCTGGCTCGGCCAGGACAAGCCGGGCCTGGGAGCCCACCTGCACGAGGCGCTGGGGCGCGCCGTCCCCGTCATCGGCGTGGCCAAGACGTCCTTCCACTCCAGCGACGTCGCCCTGCCGGTGCTGCGAGGCCAGAGCCAGCGCCCGCTGTTCGTCAGCGCGGTGGGCCTGAGCACCACCGCCGCCGCCGAGTCCATCCAGCGCATGCACGGCGCCTCGCGCATGCCCACCCTGCTGGGCCGCGTGGACCGGCTGTGCCGCGAGTCCTGAGCGCCCCTGACACGCGCGTCGCGCTCGTGTGCCCGCGTCGTGTCCCCCGCGTGTGACTGTCGCTCTGGGGACGAGCCTCGCACCCCTGGTATGGGCCTTGCTGGATGGGCGGACCCATGCGCCCATCGCGTCGTCCTCGGAGTCAGCATCTGGTGACGGGGTTGCTCCTCGCCCTCGTCATCTCGGCGTGTCCCCCGGAGCGTCGCGCCCTCACGCGCGAGGAGGTGGAGTCCATCACCTTCACGCGGCTGGAGCGCTTCAGCTCGGAGGCGGAGCTCGACGCGCACCTGGCGCAAGTGGAGGCGATCCGCTCCAGCCTCGCCACGGGAGGCGGCCCCGTCATCGGCTGCGGCGGTGAGCACGCGGACGGAGAGCCATCACCGCAGCCCCCCGACGAATCGGAGCCCTCCATCACCAACAACCAGGAGGCCGGCGTCGACGAGGGCGACATCGTCAAGGCGGTGGGGGACTGGTTCGTGGTGCTGCGGCGGGGACGGCTCTTCACGGTGCGCCAGGGGGAGGGCACGCTGGAGCCGGTGACGCAGGTGGACGCGCACGCACCGGGCTTCACCCGAGGCTCCTGGTACGACGAGATGCTGGTGTATGGACGGCGCATCGTCGTCGTGGGCTACAGCTACTCGGTGGACGCGACCGAGATTGGCCTGTTCCGCCTGGACGACGCGGGCGGGCTGACCCACGAGGCCACGCACTTCCTCAGCTCGAGCGACTACTACTCCACCCGCAACTACACGAGCCGGTTGGTGGGCGGGACGTTGGTGTTCTACCTGCCCTATCCCCTGTCGTCGGGCGGCACGGTGTCGCTGCCGTCGACGCGCGCGTGGGTGCGCGGCAACGAGACGACGGCGTGGCACCCCATCCTCTCGCGGCTGGAGGTGTTCAAGCCGGTGCAGACCACGCTGACGCCGGTGCTGCACACGGTGGTGCGGTGTGACTTGGACGCGGCGGAGTTCACGTGCACGGCCAGCGCGTTGATGGCGCCCGTCTCGCGGACCTTCTACGTGTCGCGCGACGCCGTGTACCTGTGGGTGTCTCCGGGGTTCGAGTGGTGGACGGTGGAGGATGGGACGCGGAGCACGGCGCTGGACTCGGTGGTGTATCGGTTGCCGTTGGACGGAGGTGAGCCCGGGGCGCTTCGTGCGCGAGGTGCCCCCATCGACCAGTTCTCGCTCCGGCAGAACGAGGACGGACACCTGGATGCATTGCTGGTGGCCACGGGCCAGGGCGATTCGATGTGGGGGCCGGAGCTGACGCGCGGCGATGGACGCCTGGCGCTCCTGCGTGCGCCGCTGGCGGCGTTCGACGCGGAGCTGCGCGTCCTCCGCGCGGAGCACTTCACGGTGCTGCCAGGACCGGTGACGGGCACACTGCAGAATCGCTTCGTGGGGAACCAGGTGCTGTGGGGCTCGGGCCATGCGACGAGTAAGGACCCGAGCCGGGGCGAGAACGCGGTGTGGGTGACGGACGTGCGGCTGCCCTTGGAGGTGCATCGGCTGGCGCTGGAGCACTCGGTGACGCGGCTGGAGCCGCTGGGGAGCACGGGCGCGCTCGTGGTGGGACAGGATGAGCTCGGGTTGAGGTTGAGCACGCTGGCGCTCACGGAGGGTGGGCCCGTGAGGCGTGACTCGCTCTCGCGTCCCGGCGCGACCCAGGGAGAGACACGCAGTCACGGGTTCTTCTTCAAGCCGGATGGGACAGGGGGCGGCGTCATGGGCTTGCCCGTGCGGATGCAGGGGGGCGCGTGGAGTCACTTGAAATACGGCTCCGCGGAGGTGTCCTTCCTGCGGGTGGATGCGGGATTGCGATTGTCGAGCCTGGGCGCGCTGGAGGCGTCCACGGAGGCTCGTGATGACGGGTGCACCAAGTCGTGCACGGACTGGTACGGCAACGCGCGCCCCATCTTCTACCGTGAGCGTGTCTTCGCGCTGATGGGCTACGAGCTCATCGAGGCCCGCGTCACCGAGAGCGCTGTCGAGGAGTCGTCTCGCGTGAGCTACTTGCAGCCGGTGCGCTGAGGCCGCACGGGGAGCAGGGAGGCGCCGCGGGGTGTCTGCCTGCACGCCGGGAGCGTCACGGTCGCCTCACCGACGTCCGCCACTCCGTGGCGCTTCCCCTCGTGGAGGACATGGGCGACAACGGGGGCATGCACCGTCGTCACTTCCTGCGATTCGGCGCCCTGGGGGGCGGCACGTTGGCCCTCGGCAGCCTGGGCTTCTGGCGCAACGTGTACGCCGCGCCGCCCACGCCGGGCATCGGCCCGTATGGCGCCATGGCGGACGTCGCGGATGCGAACGGGCTTCGACTGCCGCGCGGCTTCACCTCGCGAGTCATCGCTCGCAGCGGCGACGTGGTGCCGGGAACGGACTACGTGTGGCACATGGCCCCGGACGGCGGGGCCTGCTTCGCCCAGCCGGATGGCGGGTGGATCTACGCGAGCAACAGCGAGGTGTCCCCCGACGGCGGCGTGTCCTCGGTGCGCTTCGACGCGAAGGGGCAAGTCACGGGCGCGTGGCGCATCCTCGCCGGCACCCACCTCAACTGCGCGGGCGGCCCCACGCCCTGGGGGACTTGGCTGTCGTGCGAGGAGCACCGCCAGGGGCTCGTCTGGGAGTGTGACCCGACGAAGCCGGGACAGGGTGTGGCGAGGCCCATGCTGGGTGCCTTCGTGCACGAGGCCGCGGCCGTGGATGAGCTGGGCCGGCACCTGTACCTCACGGAGGACACACCCACCGGGCGCTTCTATCGCTTCACGTCGGCGAAGTGGCCGTCGCTCGAGGAGGGCACGCTCGAGGCCGCGCAGGTCATCAGCGATGCGCGCTCGGGTGCGCGGGTGCGCTGGGTCCCCGTCTCGCCGCTGACGTCCGCCGCGCAGCAGGCCAACGCGAAGGAGACGACGGTGTTCGCCGGCGGCGAGGGCTGCTGGAGCGAGGGCGGCATCGTGTACTTCACGACGAAGCACGACAACCGCGTCTGGGCGTATACGCCGCTGACCCACCGGCTCGAGGTGCTCTACGACGCGGCGACGTACCCGGGCGCGCCGTTGCGAGGCGTGGACAACCTCACCCTGTCCAAGGCCCGCGAGGTGTTCGTCTGCGAGGACGGCGATGACATGCAGCTGTGCCTGCTCACGCCGGACCGGAAGGTGACGCCGTTCCTCCAGGTGGTGGGGCACCCCCGTTCCGAGCTGGCGGGCGCGGCCTTCAGCCCCGACGGGAAGCGGCTCTACCTCAGCTCGCAGCGGGGCACGGATGGGCGCGGGGTGACGTACGAGGTGTCGGGTCCGTTCAGGACGCGTCCCGCATAGCCTGTCGCATGGCGACCCGCCGGACGAGCATCCCGCTGGAAACCTCCCCCCTCTCGGGCATACCTTTCGGAGCGATGGGAGCCCCGCCCCCCTCACAGCTCGGATTGTTCGACTCGGCCGGGCCCGCGCGCGAGGAGTCCCATCCGCGCGCCAGCACCCGCCCCAGCCGCGAGCCGGCATCGCCTTCCCGCGCCGAGCCGCATGACGGGCGTCGGCTCCCGGAACGCGAGGACGCCCTCCTCCAGGCCGCGAGCCTCGCGCGACGTCTGTCGCAGCTCCTCGGCGCGCCCGTGCACCTGCGGCTCACCGACAACCGCGCCACGCTGGTGAGCTTCCGCCACGTCGCCCAGGGCCTGCGGCTGCGCGTGCACCACCTCTTCCTCGAAGCCCCCGACGACGTGGTGCGCGCCATCGCGCTCTACGCCGCGCGCTCCGACGCCAGCGCGGGCGCGCTCCTCGAATCCTACGCACGCGAGCACCAGGACCTCGTGCGCCGCGAGCGCCGCCCCGGCAAGGCGCTGCGCTCACGCGGCCGCTGCTTCGACCTGCGCGCCGTCCACGCGCGCCTCAACGCGGACTGGTTCGACGACAGGGTCCAGGTGGACATCGGCTGGGCGCGCCGCCCGTCGAAGGGCCGCCGGCGCTCCATCCACCTGGGCGGCTACGACGCGCGCCTGAGGGAAATCCGCATCCACCCCGCGCTGGACCGGCCCCACGTCCCCGCCTTCGTCGTGGACTACCTCGTCTTCCACTCCATGCTCCACGCCGACCTCCACGAGGAGGACGGCGACGGCCTGGACGCCCAGGGCCGGTGCGCACCGGGACACTCGCCCGCATTCCTTCAACGGGAGGACACCTTCCCCCTGAAGGACTCCGCGCAACGCTGGCTTCAGGACAACCACACCTCCCTGCTGCGCGGCTGAGCGTCAGGCCGTGCGCAAACGCGCGCCCTCCGGCCACACCACGGATGGCCATGCGCCCGAGCCCCCTGCATGCTCCCCCGCCATGCGCTACTTCAGCGTCGACGAGGCCAATCGACTGGTGCCGCTCCTGAGCCGCACCTTCGAGCACATCCGCCCCTGGGTGGAGCGGGTGCAACAGCTCGTGGAGACGCTCGGTACGCCGGAGGGCAAGGCCCTGGCGAACCACGAGGCCCTGCGCGAGGAGCGCGACGCGCTGCTCGAGAAGGTCCGCGTCGAGCTGCGCCAGTTCCACGAGATGGGCCTGGAAATCAAAGGCGCGCAGGGGCTCGTCGACTTCCGAGCCCACCGCGGTGAAGAGCCCGTCTACCTGTGCTGGCGCATCGGCGAGCCCGCCGTCTCGCACTGGCACGGCATGTATGACGGCTTCTCGGGACGACGCCCCATCAACAGCCCGGACGAGTTCGCCCCCACCTACCTGAGCTGAGCGCCCCTCACCCGCCGAAGCTCTTCTGCAAGAGCGACAGCTTGTTGCGCGCCGACATCAGCTGCTGACGCAGCGACTCCGCCTGCCGCGCGATGTCGTTGAAGTCCTTCTCCTCCGCGGCCTGGCTCAGCGACTGGGCCTCGTCGGCCACCTCGCCCATGCGGTCCTGGAGCGACTGGAACGACGTGGCCAGCGCCGCGTTCTCCTCGGGCGTCTTCGCCTGCTGGCGCTGCGCGGCGAACTCCTGCATCCGCACGTTGAGCTCTCCGGCGCTCTGCCCCAGCGAGCCGTAGCGCACGAGCAGGTCCTTGAAGATTTCGGTGCGCTGCTGCAGCTCCATCGCGCGCGCCTGCACGGCCTCGGCCTGGGTCTGCTGCCTGTCGCGAACCTGGGAGATGGCGCCCACGAGGCCCGCGACGCGGCCGCGCAGCTCCTCGTCCATGTCGGCCAGCGCCTTGAGGATGGCCGAGGCCTTCTCCAGGTGCTTCTCCGCCTGGAGGGGCGACTCCTGGAGCTGCTGGGCCAGGGCCTCGAACCGCTCCAGTCCCTCGTCGAGGGAGCGGGCGGCCGTGACCAGCGTGGATTCCTGCGGTTTGTCTCGCTTGCTCATGAGCGGCGGCACCATCGCACGCACGCGGCCCGGCCGGGGGAGGACTTGGGAGGGAAAACGAGGGGGGCCTGCACGCCTTGCTGCCCGGCGGGCTCGGGCGAGGGCACAAGCGCCGCCTCCTCCACGCTCGCCACAGGCCCTCATCGTCCCCACCTTCCCGACATCCCGCAGTCCTGTCTGTCGCGAGGTTCACACATGACCAGGGCCCACTCCTTCTCCGTGCTCGTCACCGGCGCCACCGGCCTGCAGGGCGGTGCCGTGGCGCGCCACCTGCTGCACCGCGGACACCGCGTCGTCGCCTATGTCCGCAACCCCGACGCTCCTGGAGCGCGCGCGCTGGAGACGCTGGGCGCCGAGCTGGCCGTGGGCACCTTCGACGACGTGGACACGCTCGCCCGCGTCGCCGAGGGCGTGGACTCCTTCTACGCCATGGCCACGCCGTTCGAGTCTGGCGTGGAGACGGAGATACGCCACGGCATGAACCAGGTGGACGCCGCGCGGCTCGCCGAGGTGAAGCACTTCGTCTACACCTCCGTCGCCGGGGCCGACCGCCTCACGGGCATCCCCCACTTCGACAGCAAGCACCGCGTGGAGCTGCACCTGCGCCGCAGCGGCCTGCCCTTCACCATCCTGGGGCCCACGTTCTTCATGGAGAACCTCACCAGCCCCATGTTCGAGGAGGGCCTGCGCTCAGGCGTGTTCGCCATCGGCCTGCCGCCCACGCGCGGACTGCAGATGGTGACCGTGGAGGACCTGGCCGCCTTCGCCGTGAAGGTGCTGGAGAACGCCGAGCGCCACCTGGAGCAGCGCATCGATGTCGCCTCGGACGAGGTGACCGGACAGCAGGCGTCCGGGCTGCTCTCCATGGTGAGCGGGCACCGCGTCCACTTCGAGCAGCTGCCGCTGGAGTACGTCCGCGAGCGCAGCGAGGACCTGGCGGCGATGTACGAGTGGCTGGACAGGGTGGGCTACCACGCGGACATCCTCACGCTGCGGCACGACTATCCGGACGTGCGCTGGCGCACGTTCGAGGACTGGGCGCGGCAGCAGGACTGGAGCAGCCTGACGTCCCCCGCGTGGCCGCACGCGGCCGCGGAGCCCACGCCGCCCGCCAGTCAGTGAGGCCCCTCTCCGCTCGGTGGCGTTCCGGGGTGGCGCCGCTCCCTGGGGCGGCGTGAGGCACGCGAGGGTTACCTTTCCATCAAAGGAGAGACATCCCATGCGCGCGCTCGTGCCGCTCGTCGCCCTGTTGGTGGTGGCGGGTTGTGCCTCGAACACCAACACGTTGAAGCCCACCACGCAGGCCCAGGTGCTGCCCGCGGACCAGGACTCGGCCGTCGCGGAGGGCGCGGGGGTGAGGTTGGTGGCGGACGCCTCCGCGTGGAAGGGCTCGCCGGCGAACCTGGAGCGAACCCTCACGCCCGTCTATGTCCGGCTGGAGAACCAGAGCGGCAGGACGCTGCGCATCCGCTACGAGGACTTCTCGCTCGTGGGCACCGAGTCGCGCTTCCGCTACTCCGCGCTGGCGCCCTTCTCGCTCCGGCAGTCGGCCATCTCCTCGCGGGACGATGGCACGGGCGGCGCGGGGCGCTCCTGGGTGTACATGGGTGGAGGGCCCCGCTGGGGCTCGCGCTTCGGGCCGCGGTGGGGCAGCCCGTTCTACCCGTTCTATGGGCCGTACGGTCCGGGGCCCTACGCGTACCAGTGCGAGGAGCCGCTGCCGACGCAGGACATGCTCCGTCAGGCGCTGCCCGAGGGCACGCTGGGCGACGGCGGCACGGTGCAGGGCTTCATCTACTTCCAGGTCGTCACGGGCCGCGAGAGCGGCGTCGTGCTGGAGGCGCGCCCCGTCGACGCGAACAGCGGTGAGTCGCTGGGCACGCTCGACATCCCGTTCCAGGTGGGCAAGAGCTGAAGCTCAGTGCAGCAACATCGCCGCGCGTGACGAGGCCGCGCGGCGGTGGCCGTTGAGCAGCGAGGCCTCCTCGTTCACGCCCAGCTCGCGGCGGATGTCCTCGCCGCGCATGGGCAGGCCGAACAGGGGCCCCATGAGCACCAGGTCCAGCGAGGCGGCGACCAGGGGGCCGAGCCCCAGCAGGGCCAGCCCCGCGCCCTTCGCCGACCCCGCGCGCAGTCCTCCCAGCACCAGACAGGACCCGGTCACGATTCGAAGCCAACGTCCCGTCCGCGATGCCATGAAGCCGACGACCATGCGCACACCTCCCCGGGCCAAGATGGGCACGCTCCGGCGAGCGACCACGGGGTTTCCTCCATCTCCGCGCCGGAAGCAGGCCACCGGGCGGGCGCACGGCGCGGCACCTGGGGACCGGGAGGTCTGTCACGACGTCCGGTGGTGCACGGTGCGGGGTGGCTCCCCAGCTTCACGTCGAGGGGTACTTCCCACGCCCCCAGGGAGCTCCCATGTTCACCCGCGCAGAGATTCACAAGGGCATGAAGGTCCGAGGCAACGACGGCCACGTCATCGGCCACATCGTCGACATCACGGAGAAGGAGCTCATCGTCGAGAAGGGCCTGCTGCGTCGTCACGACTTCGCGGTGTCGTTCGACGACGTGAGCGAGGTGCTCCACGGCGAGGTGGTCCTCCACCACGGCCGCGACAGCCTCTTCTCCGCGCCCCGCGAAGTGGCCCACGTGCAGCACTGAGCGCTACTCCGCGCGCACCGCCTCGGCCGCCTGTGCCGTCAGCGGGGCCTGACTCCAGCCCGCGCGAGCCTCGGACTCGCGCGCCGCGCGCTTGCCCTCCGCGACATCCACGCGCCACAGCACCAGCGCGCCCGAGCCGAAGAACACGAGCAGCGACAGCACCGCCTGCCGGCTGGAGCCCGTCAGCTCCACCGTGGCCGCGAACACCAGCGGCCCCGCCACCGCCGTCACCTTCTCGAAGACGCTGAAGAGCCCGAACATCTCCGCCGCGCGGTGACGCGGAATCATCTGCGCGAACATCGAACGGCTCAGCGCCTGGCTCCCGCCCTGCACCATGCCCACCAGCAGCGCCAGCGCGAAGAAGTGCACCGGAGAGCGCATGAAGTAGCCCAGGAACGTCACCACCACGTACACCGCCAGCGAGAACATCAGCGCCGGCTTCGGCCCCACCCGTGACGCCGCGCGCCCGAAGAGCACCGCGCACGGCACCCCCACCGCCTGCGTCATCAAGAGCGCCCCCATCAGCGCCCCCTGCCCGATGCCCAGCTCCGTCCCATACAGCGTGGACAACCGGATGATGGTGCCGATGCCATCGCTGTACAGCAGGTACGCCACGAGCAACAGCAACGCCTCGCGGTACTGGCGCAGCGCGCGGAAGGTCTCCGCCAACTGAGCGAACACCCCACCCAATGACAACCGCGGCACCTGCGCGTCCCCCGTGGGCCGGGGCTCGGGGATGCGCCGGAACAGCGGCACCGAGAACGCCGCCCACCACACCGCGACGGTGAGGAACGCCACGCGCGAGGCCGAGGCCGCGTCCGCGAGCCCGAACCACGCGGGCTTCACCAACATCACCAACTGGACCGCCAGGAGCACCCCGCCGCCCAGATAGCCCAGCGCGTAGCCCGCGGTGGACACCCGGTCCAGCTCCTCGTCCCGGGCCACGTGGCGCAGCAACGCATCGGAGAAGACGATGGACCCCGTCAGCCCCACGTTCCCGATGCCGAAGCACCACAGCGCCCACTTCCAATCGCCGGGCCCCACCAGGGCCAGCCCCACCGTGGACACCACGCCCAACGTCAGGAACATCCCCAAGAGCGTCTTGAGCCGCCCCGCCCTGTCGCTCAGCGCACCCAGCACGGGCGACAGCACCGCCACCGTGCCCAGCGCCAGCGCGGTGACGAGCGCGAAGCGACTGGAGGCCACGTCGCTCGGCAGCCCCTTCGCCGCCACGGACTTGTAATAGATGGGGAACACGACGGCGACGACCGTGGTGACGTAGGCGGAGTTGGCCCAGTCGTACCAGGCCCACGCGCGCAGCTCCGGCCGCGTGAGCCCCATCCGCGACATCAACGCGCCCCAGGCACTCATGCGCTGAAGTCCACCCCGCCGATGGCGTCATCCCCCGTCGCCGCCTGGTACACGTGCCACGCGGCGGCCAGGTCCTGGAACGGCAACCCCACCGCGCCGAACACCGTCACGTCCTCCGCCGACACGCGCCCGGGTTTCAAGCCCGCGAGCACCTCGCCCAGCTCCGCGCGGATGACCTCCTCGCCCAACCCCACGTTGCCCACCGCGCCCTGCGAGACGGCCAGCCCCCGGTGGTCACAGAAGAAGCGCGCCTCACGCAAGAGCTCCGCGGAGACCTCCGCCTTGCCCGGCTCGTCCGCGCCCAGCGTGGTGATGTGCGTGCCCGGCCGCACCATCCCGGAGCGCAAGAGGGGCTCGCGGCTCCACGTCGCGGCGACCACGATGTCCGCGTCCTCCACCGCCTCCGCCACCGACTCCGCCGGACGCACCGGCAGGCTCAAGTCCTTGTACATCCGGGTGGCGAACGCGTTGGCCCGCGCCGCATCCACGTCGAACACGCGCACGTGTGCCAGCGAGCGCACCAGCCGCAGGGACTTGAGCTGAATCCCGCCCTGCACCCCCGCGCCGATGATGGCCACCCGGCTCGCGTCCGGCCGCGCCAGCACGTCCGCGGCGAGCGCGCCCACCACACCCGTGCGCACCGCCGTCAGGTGTCCGGAGTCCATCACCGCCATCAGCTCGCCCGTCACCAGGTCGTGAAGGTGCAGCACACCCTGGATGGCCGGCGTCCTCGCCGGGAACTTCGAGTGCACCTTCACCGTGTACGCGGGCACACCGGGCAGGCTGCCGGGCAACAGCGCCATCACCGTGCCCTCGGCGTGCAAGGGCGCGCGGATGCGCTGAGGGGCCACCGTGCGAGCCAGGGCATCGGTGCGGAAGGCCTCTCGCAGGTCCTCCAACAGGGAGAGTGCCTGGAGGTTTCGGGACACATCGGAGCGGGTGAGCAGGAGGGTGCGCATCTGCCATCCACCCTAACCGAGCCCGCGCGACGCCACAGCCCCGGACCTCAGCCTCCGGGGCGAAGCGATGAGCGGACGACGGACGAAGCCCTGGCCCCACGGGGCGCGGCGGCCGTCGGCAGCGAGCGCGCCCGGGCCCGGCGCGCCCCCGGCAGTCCAACACGGCGCTCGGGAAGCCGACGCCCGCCAGCCCCCAAGGGCGGACATACCCATGAAGACCTTCGTGCCCAGATTCGTGGCGGGATGACCGGATGGGGACTCGGGAGGTCGGTGATGCTGGGGCCGGAGACAGGCGCCGCGGAGCACGGTGGAGCCGAGCGCGAGTCGCCGCGCCGGGCCTCGGAGTTCCTGCGCGCGCACCACCACGAGGTGCTCTCGGACTGGCTGGAGGCCATGAGCGCGCTCCACGACGAGAACCCCCAGCGCCCCTCGTGGCTCCTGGACCACATGCCCATGCTGCTCGCCTCGCTCGCGGACGCGCTGGAGCACGGGGAGCACGAGCGCGCCGACCCGCTGTCGGACGAGCACGCCACGGTGCGACTGGAGCAGGGCTTCGACGTGGGCGAGGTGGCGGCCGAGTACGCGCTGCTACGCAAGTGCATCCTGCGACGCCTGGAGGCACGGCCCCAGCCGCTCGACGTGGGTGAGCTGGAGCGGATGGAAGAAGCCCTGGACCACGCCGTGGTGCGCACGGTGCGGCGCTTCGCGGTGGAGCGTCAGCGCGACATCCAGGATTTGGAGCGCGAGGCCCGGCTGGAGGCCCAGCGCTCGCTGGCGCTGCTGGACGCGATGCTCGCGGCCGCGCCCCTGGGCATGGCGTTCCTGGACCTGGACCTGCGCTACCTGCGCATCAACCAGACGCTGGCGGACGTCAACGGCGCGCCGCCCGAGGCGCACCTGGGGAAGACCTTCCGGCAGATGCAGCCCCCGGAGCTGGCGGACCTGCTGGAGCCGCTGCTCCTGCGCGTGCTGCGCACGGGCGAGCCGCTGAGCGTGTTCGAGTTCGCCACGCCTCCGTCGCTGATTCCCCAGCGCGGCAAGCGCGTGTGGCAGGCGACGTTCTACCCGGTGCGCGCGCCCCAGGGAGCGCGGCTGCTCGGCCTGGGCTGCACCGTGGTGGACATCACCCAGCACAAGCAGACGGAGGCCGCGCTCCAGCGGGCGGTGGACTTCCGTGAGCAGCTGCTCGCCATCCTCGGCCACGACTTGCGCAACCCGCTCAACGCCATCAGCGCGTCCGCCTTCCAGCTGGCGCGCGCGGAGGAGCTGGAGGCGCCCGAGCGTCGGGCCGTGGAGCGCATCCGCAAGTCCGCCGGGCGCATGGGGCGGATGATTACGGACATCCTCGACTTCGCGCGCAGCAAGCTGGGCTCGGGCATCCCCGTCTCGCGTCAGTCGATGAACCTGGCGGACATCTGCCAGGCGACGCTGGACGAGCTCCAGGTGAGCCACCCCGAGCGCAGGCTCCTGTTCGAGTCGTCCGGCGACACCATGGGCCACTGGGACCCGGACCGCGTGGCGCAGGTGCTGGGCAACCTGGTGGCCAACGCGCTCCAGCACGGCGGGCTCGACTCACCGGTGGCCACGTCGGTGCGAGGCGGCGTGGACGTCGTGATGATGGAGGTCCACAACCAGGGCGAGCCGATTCCGTCGGAGCTGCAGCCGCGCCTCTTCGACCCGTTCAAGCCCTCGGTGGGCGCCACGTCGTCGTACCAGAAGCAGCGCAGCCTGGGCCTGGGGCTCTACATCGTCCACCAGATTGCGCGCGCGCACGGAGGCCGCGTGGAGGTGCGCTCCTCGCGGGAGGAGGGCACCACGTTCCGGGTGTACTGGCCGCGTCGCACCGCCTGACGCGCGTCACTTCCCCGGCGCGGAGACGGGCTCGGGGGCCACGGACAAAAGATAGACGGCCTCGGCGAGCATGCGCGTGGTGAGGTCCAGGTTCTCCAGGGAGATGGACTCATCGGGCGCGTGGCCGGTGTACTCGTCGCCGGGGAAGCCGGGGCCGAAGTCCACCGCCTTGGGGAACAGGCGCGCGTAGGTGCCGCCGCGCACGGACGTGGGGACGGCGTCCGGGTCGTCGCGGTGGCGCTTGTAGATGGCCATCAGCGTGGTGACGAGCGGCCCGGAGGTGTCGGCCACGTGCGGGTCTCCCACGTAGCGCTCGCCGGCCTCCGTCACGCGGCCGTCCGAGTCCTGCCCCACGAGCAGGGCGGCCTGGTCCAGCGCGGCGTTGAACCGGGCGGAGTCCTGTCCCCGGGGGCGGCGCATGTTGACGCCCAGGCTCACCTTCCCGTCGGCCACGCGGAGCATCGTGGGCGCGACGAGCAGCGGCCCCATCAGCGCGGCGTCGGAGTACTCGACGGCCAGCTTCTGGCCGTGGTGGTCGCCCTCGAAGCGCAGGAACAGCACGCGCAGCATGGCGGCGATGCCGTTGTCCTCCAGGATGAGGCGCGAGGAGACGGCGGACAGGCCCCACAGCGCGTTGACGCCCTCATTGGCGACGGAGGAGTGCACCGCCTTGCCGTGCACGGTGAGCAGCACCGCGCCGCCCTCCTCCTTCGCGTCGGCCTTGAGCCACGAGCGCGTGCGCTGCTCGTCGGCGATGGCGGCGCGCACGGTCTCCAGCGCGACGGGCAGCGAGCTGCCCTCGCCCGGGAGCAGCTTGAGCGTGGCGGTGCCGGGGACCTGCGTGAGGAACTCGCCGCCCTTGGCGTCCACCGGGCGCAGCGCGAACCTGGAGGACTTGCGCGCGGGCCCCACGGGCGCCGACAGGTTCCACGCGACGAAGCCGGACTGCGCGGCGACGACGGGGAAGCTCGAGTCGACGGAGATGACGTGCGGGGCCTTGGGCTCCATGGCCGCGTACTTCAGCATGCCCGTCCAGTCGCTCTCCTCGCCGTTGCCGATGATGACGAGCACCTTGCCCCGCGGCTCGATGCCCAGCTGCCGCGCGTAGTCGAGCGCCACCAGCGCGGAGGCCAGCGGGCCCTTGTCGTCCTCGACGCCTCGGCCAAACAGGCGGCCGTCCTGGACGTAGGGCTCGAAGGGCGGGCGCTTCCACTCGTGCACGGGGGCGGGCACCACGTCGCCGTGGAAGACCAGGCCCAGGGCGGGCGCGCCCTTGCCCCAGGCAATCTCGAACACCTCGTTGGCGCCCACGGTGCGCCAGGCCATGTCGTGGGACTTGGCCCACTTCTGGAGGAAGCGGCCCATGGCGGCGATGCCCGGGTTCTTCGGGGCGGGGGCCTCGCTGCTGACGGTCTTGAAGCGCACCAGCTCCTGGGTGAGCGCGACGACCTCTTCGAGCGCGCAGGCCTGCACGTAGGCGGCGTGGCGGGCCTGGGGGCTCGCGCCCTTCATGGCGTCCTCGGAGAAGCGGGCGGCGCGGGCCTTGGGGGTGCCCTGGCAGCGGGGGTCCGGAGCCGCGAGCGCGGCGGAGGGGACCAGACAGCAGAGGGCGGCGGCGATGGGGAGGCGCATGGCGGTGGGAGACCCTATTTCAAGAGGGCAGGTCGTCCTACCTCGGCGGAAGGGTTGCTTCCCCAAGTGACGCCCGGCAGGCCGCTCGCTGCCCATGGGGGTGAAACTGGAGGGCGGGAGCGCTATTCCTCCGGCATGTTCTTCGACACGACCAAGAAGCTGAGGATGCCGTCCGCGGCGGAGGCGCTGCCGGGCCGGACGGACGAGATGCCTGTTCCGCCCAAGCACGAGGTGCTGGGCACGCCGCTGAAGGGGCCGGTGCCGGAGGGGTACGAGGTGGCCATCCTCGGGCTCGGGTGCTTCTGGGGCGCGGAGCGGAAGTTCTGGCAGACGCCGGGCGTGTACAGCACGTCCGTGGGGTATGCGGGCGGGCTGACGCCCAACCCCACCTATCGTGAAGTGTGCAGCGGGCTGACGGGCCACAACGAGGTGGTCCGCGTGGTGTTCGACCCGAAGAAGCTCACGTACGAGCAGCTGCTGCGTGTGTTCTGGGAGAACCACAATCCCACGCAGGGCATGCGTCAGGGCAACGACGAGGGGACGCAGTACCGCTCCGGCATCTACTACACCAGCGAGTCGCAGAAGCGCATCGCGGAGGCCAGCCGGGACGCGTACCAGAAGGCGCTGGCGGCGAAGGGCGTGGGGACCATCACCACCGAAATCCTCCCCGCGCCCGCGTACTACTACGCCGAGGACTACCACCAGCAGTACCTGGAGAAGAACCCCGGCGGGTACTGCGGCCTGGGCGGCACCGGCGTGAGCTGCCCCATCGGCGTGGGCGTCAGCGCCTGAGCCGAAGCGGCTCAGGGCGATGAGCGTCCGCCAATCGCCGGGAATCGCTCATAGGTGCGCAGCAGCGCGTCCAGATGAACAGGGTCGTCGTAGTCGAGCGGAGTCTCCGTGAGTTGCACGACCCACCCTCCCGACGCCGTGCGCCGCGCTCGCGAGAGCAACTCGGCGTCGCGGCTCGGGTCTGGGAACCCCAAGGCCCGCGCGGCGGCGGCGGACCAGTAGTTCAGCCACCCGAGGTATTGCGGAATCTCGGGGGACGGCAGATGCCGTGACAGCGAGAGCATCGGGAGCCCACGGGGAGACCGCTCCGGCCCTCGAGCCGAGTGGCGCATCTGCTCCGAGACCTCCGAGCCGTAGCCTTCGGGGGATGCATGTCCCCAGTACGCGCATGCACCCTCCGCCACGGCCTCCAACAACTCCGCCACCGCCGCGAGCCCCACCGCGTCTAGCGGGAGCTTCGCGTTCATTTCAAACGAAGGGTGTCCGCCTGGGCTGAGGCTTGCCGGCTTCTGCGAACCCGAAACCATCACCGGCCAACGCTCGTCCCCGTTGCACAGGAAAGGGAACTCCCCAGCGCGGGTCGCCTGGGCGAGCCACGCATCGCGCTGTGGCAACTCGACCATCTTTCGCGACTCAGCCACGGTCCAGCCCAGGCGCAAGCCAGGAACGGCCCGTTCCATGCCCTGAGCAACGGCGTGCGCGCGCGCCTCGTGGCCCGCCAACACGGGCCCCTGGGTGATGAGGATGAGTCGCCTTCGCGCGGTCATCGTGGGCATCCCGTGACGACCACCTTGAGCTCGGGGTCTCTATCGAGCAGCGCCCATTTGTGCTCGGAGGTGCTCACCCCCACGACGAAGTCATAGCCACAAGCATCCGCCGCGTCTTTCTCTCTGCGGAGTTGCTGCATCTCCCTCTCTATCTCCTGCCCCTGGACGAACTCATTGTACGTATCGAATCGGTGGGTCTTGATCTCCCAGAGGACTCGCACACCGACCTGCAACGCATCGAAGCGTACCCCACGCACCAACACGTCCATGCCAGGGTAGCGGTTCGGCGGAAAAACGTCGGCGCACTTGTCGTGAGGAACATCTTCGCCCGCATGCGGCACGGGAGTGGGCTCGCACTCAGGACGGCGCTCCCGTTCCGCGGGCTCGGTCGGCCCTGGAGGGAACCCGTCCTGCCCCGCTGGCTCGGGCTTCCGATTCGCCGAGGGCTTCCGCAAGACAGGTTTCGTCTGGGGAGTGGGCTCCAGCTCATACGCCTCCAGCGCCTCCTTGATGACGACGCCCACCACCACCACGCCGACAACAATCACCGTGCCGACGATGATCTCCGGCGCCGCCAGGAGGCACAGGCCGACGCCCAGGACCGCGGTGCCCGCGGAGGCAACGGCACACCGTCCCGTCCGGTCGTTGAACCGGACCCGGTCTTGGTCGAGGGCGTAGAAGCACCGCTCCGCCAGCACAGGCCAGGGCTGAGACGCCTCACGGACGACGCACCGTCCCTCGTCCTTCCACGGCAGCCCCGCCGCGCGTTCGAGGTTCACGACTCTTGGACTGCGGGGAGCACCCACTCCCGCGTGAGGCGCCGACATAGCGCACGCACAGAGAACGAGTAGAAATGCGGCGCAGGCCTGGAGTCGCAGCGGCACGCGCTACTCCACCACTTCCAGCCCACCGTTGTCGGCGGCGAGGGCGGTGAACGCGCCCCAGTGCAGCAAGGCGTTGCGCAGCGACTTGCCATCGTGCGGGAACGACTCGAACCCGGAGACCACCAGCTCGCCGCGCGCCTCGAGCGCCTGACGCAGCTCCGCTTGCGTGTCGTTCCACCGCTCCTGGAGCGTGGCGAAGAACTCCGCGGGCACCTCCTCCTGCATGAAGCGACGCATGCTCCGGGAGATGCGCACGCACTCCTCGGGTTCGAACGCGTTGCCCACCTCACCGAACCGGTCCATCGCCAGGAGCTCCTCCCCCTCCGCGGGCTCCTCGGCCACGACCCCGAGCAGGATCATCGCCTCGATGAGCACGTCCAGCTCGACGTACCGCAGGCGGTAGTCGACCGGATGCTCCGGGTCGAGTGGAGGGTACCCATCCGGCAGCGAGTCGGGCGGCTCGACGATTCTCAGGGTGATGGACATGGGACGCCTCCACGGGTGTCGTCCCTCCGGACTCTGAAGCCCGCTGCGGAGCGCGTCAACGCGCGGGGGACCGGGGGGCCCGTCGACCCGCGCTGTGACAAATACGCATGCTCTCACGAACCGAGATTCATTGAATTCACACACGTGTCCGCAATGGATTCGTGACTCATCCGTTAATACAGCCGGGGACACCACGTCCCGGGGATGTATCAGAGGGGGAGTCACAACATGCGTGTCGACGGCTCATCACGCCCGACGCAATCCGTCTCATCCGAAGGCGCGACTGAAACAGCCCGGACCGAGACTCGCACCGAGAACAACGTCGTCAAGGAGGAGTCCTCTCGCGCGGAGGGCTTCGATTCGACCTCCCGCTTCGAGGAGGACCACGGCGGCGCGGTCCACCGCGAGCGGCTCCAACCGCCGCCTCCACCGCCACCTCCCGAGGAGAAGGAAGAGGAGCCCGCACCGCTCCCGCTCCGGGACCTGAAGCGCGGCGACACCGGCCCCGACGTGAAGGCGGTGCAGGACGCGCTGGTGGAGCTGGGCTACCTCACCCAGGAGCAGGTGGCCACGGGAGCTGGACAGTTCGGCCCGAAGACCGAGGCCGCGCTGGAGCGCTTCCAGGCCGAGCACGGGCTCACGACCTCCGGTGACTACGCGGGCAAGACGCGCGAGGCGCTCGGCAAGGCCCTCACGGAAGAGAAGTCCTCCGGCGGCGCGCGCCGTCCCGCCCTGTCCGCCGAGGACGCGTTCATCACCCAGTTCACCTCCGAGTACAACCCGACCGGTCCTCGCGGCAGCACCAACTGCGGCCCCGCGAGCCTCGCCATGTCGCTCGCGTACACGGGCCACATGCCCGCCGGCCTCACCAAGGAGCAACAGGTCGACTACGCGAGAGCGTTGATGAGCCCGCGCCGCGAGAGCGAGTTCACCTACGTGAAGTCCTCCGACGGCACCCGCGTGCCGCAACTCGACCGTGACCGCGAGCTCACCGGCGGCACCATGGTGAGCGACGGCGTCAAGGGAGCGGGGCTCGACGCGCGCTACGGCCAGGGCTGGGAGGAGCTGGACCGCCAGCTCGCCGCGGGCAACCCCGTGGTCGCCAACGGCCGGACGAACGCGGCCTGGCGCGAGCAGTTCCCCGAGCGCATGGGCTCCGGCGACATCGGCCACCTCAACGCGATTCTCGGCAAGACCTCGGACGGGAAGTACCTGGTCGCGGACCCGCTCCACACCGGCGGCCCGGTGGCGATGACGCGCGACCAACTGGGCGTCTTCTTCTCGCCCACGCGAGGACAGCCGTCCTTCACCGCGCTCCAGGGCGCCTCCACGAACCTGGCCGCGGACGCGGGCGCACGCGCGGGAGGCAGCGTGGGCGCGGCGGTGGCGAAGCGCCTGGAGGACGCCGCGCGCGACGTCCCCGCGCCGAGGCCCGAGCCCTTCCTCCCGAACCTCGGCGTGAGCACCGTCGGCGGCTCCGGCACGGACGTGAAGACCCGCGCGACCCAGGACGCGAAGGCGCTGGAGGCCACCCTCCAGACCAGCCTGGAGCAGGGCGCGCGTCAGTTCGAGCAGCTCATCGCCAGCAACCCGGACCCCGTCTACCAGGAGGCGTTCGTCCGGGCGGCGGAGCCGTCCCTCGCGAAGATGGGCCAGCTCTTCGCCGGCGTGTCCCCGGAGACGAACCGCAAGCTCCACCCGCCCGGCGCGCAGAAGCCGCCGGACCTCGATGACCGCAAGGTGCTCGAGAAGCTCGCGAACGAGGAGACGCGCATCGAGCACGAGACGTACTACGCCCTCGCGCGCGCCACCGAGCACCTCAAGGACCCGACGGCCGGACGCGTGGGCAAGGCCTTCACGCGCGACGCGCCTCCCACGCTCGTCAACATGTCGCTGACGAGCGCGGTGCGCACGTCCATCAACTTCGGCCTCGGCTCCCGGCTCGCGTTCGACATCGAGCGCTCCTTCAGTCGCGGCGAGGTCATCCCCCCGGGCAGCACCGCGCCCTCCTACGGCACGGCCCAGGCGGCGCTGCACCAGACGCTGTGGAGCACCCTCGACGGCATCCGCGGCCAGTTCACCGCCGCGGCGGACAAGGCGCAGCTGCACCAGCAGCGGCTCACCGAGCTGCTCAGCGGCCCCGCCGCCGTCCTCACGCCCGAGCAGCAGAAGGCCTTCATCGACACGTACCTGCGCCAGGGCAGCGTCCAGCAGGACCTCGCGGAGCACGAGCGCCTGGGCAAGCTGCTCTCCACCGCCGCGCCGGATGGCGTGCCCGTGGGCTCGGACGATGCGCGCGTCAAGGCGCTCGCGCGCGAGCTCCCCCGACTGGCCGAGACGAAGGGCGGCGCCGAGTACCTCGCCGCGCAGCTCACCGCGAAGGCGGACGACAAGCCGCTCTTCCTCGACGTGGTGGGCGCGCTGAAGGACGGCAAGGACTTCGACGAGAAGCTCGCGCTCGCGTTGGTGAAGAGCGCGGGCACGGTGGCGCTCATCTCCGCCGGCGACAAGTCGCCCGCTGAGGCGCGGAAGATCTTCGACGGGCTCGCGCGCTACGCCGACGTGTTCGGGATGAAGTCGAGCGACATGAAGGCGTACTTCCGCCTGCTGCGCGACATCAAGCCCGGCTCCACCGACGCGGAGGTGCGCGAGACGACGAAGTCGCTCAAGGCGCTGCTCACGGACCAGGAGACGGGGCTGCCGTTCGCGCCGGACTCCCCTCGGGGCCAGGCGCTGCGGACCCTGGGCATGCTCGTCACCACCACCGCGTTCGTCTCAGACGCGACGGGCTGGAGCCAGGCGGACCTCGCGTCGAGGCTCAAGGTCGTCGGTGACGGCCTGAGCGTCACGGGGGACGGGGCCACGGTCATCACCAGCGTGCTCGGCAATACGGCGCGCTGGTCCTCGGCCGTCTCGGCCTTCGGCAAGGTGTCCGCCCTGGGCGCGGTGCTGGGCGCGGCCGGCGACGCGATGCAGAGCCTCCAGTTCCTGCGGAAGGGCGACGGGTGGAAGGCCGCTTCCTCGGGAGCCCAGGCGCTCGGCGGCGCGCTGATGGCGGGAGCCTCGCTGTTCGGAATGGCGCCCGGCTTCCAGATTCTGGGGGCGGCGCTGTTCCTCGGAGGGCTCGGGCTGAAGTACCTGGACCCGGCGGACGCGCGCCTGCGCGAAGAGCAGGTGAAGCTGCTCACCGCCAGCGGCATGGCGCCGGGACTGGCGAAGGGCCTCATCCACCTGGGCCCCGACTTCCTCGACAGCCGTCTGGTCCAGGGCGCGGGCATGTCGCCCGAGCAGGTGCAGACCTTCCTCGCCGCGCACCCGGACGTGGCGCAGGACTCCCTCCACCTGGACAGCCTCGCCCAGGCCGCCAGCGCGATGAAGATGAAGGGAGCGCACTTCCAGGAGTTCCTCGAGCGGCTCGCCAAGGCCCACGGCGTCGACATGGCGACGCTCGGCCGCGAGGTGCACACGCTGTTCTTCGGACACCCGCCCTCGGGCGGCGCGGGCGGCGGTGAGCAGTACCTCTCCCAGGGCGACGAGTTCCGCGCCTGGGTGCAGCAGCGCACGCCCGAAGTCGCCGCGTGGGCGAAGCAGCACGAGTCGCCCTGAGCAGGTCCGGGAGCGCGGCCCACCTCGCCGCGCTCCCGCCCCGAGGCGAGCCCTCCACTCCCCGCTTCGGGACGGCGATGAGCGCGGGTGCGATGAGGCTCGCCTCGGTAGCTCCCTCGCGCCACGACGCTGTCGGTACCCGACAGACGCACGCGCCACGTCCGCGTTCACTGTCCGCGACGCGACGCGGCGGCCACACACCCTGATGGAAATCCTGCAGGGCCGCCCCGCGGGCATTTCTCGACTTAACGCGTTATCGGACCTTGGTTTGACTTTGTTTTTCGTCCGAAGAAATAGAATCACCCCCTGAAAGGAAAGGACCGCTCGGACGCAGCCTCATCTCGGTATGCGTTTGCTCATCCCCTCCCCCACTTTCTCCAGCGGCCCGCTTTTCGTCCCATGCAAGGACCAACTCCTCTTGTGCAGGCACTGCACCGTGTCAGGAGTCTGCTGACACGGGCATGTGCGGTAGCGGCGGTGGTGGCGGTAGCGGGGTTCGCCTCGGACGCGAGCGCCCAGGCGGGCAACCTCGCCCTCAACCGGCCCACTGTGACGTCATCCTCCGAGCCCGGGCTCGGGGGCACCTACGCCGTGGACGGTGACGGCGGCACGCGCTGGGGCAGCGCGTTCACCAACAACGAGTGGCTCTACGTCGACCTCGGCGCGAGCACCTCCATCAGCCGCGTCGTGCTGACGTGGGAGACCGCGTACGCGCGCGCGTACACGGTGCAGACGTCCACGGACGCGACGAGCTGGACGGACATCCGCGCGGTGACGGATGGCGACGGCGGCACGGATGACCTGACGGTGACGGGCACGGGCCGCTACGTGCGCATCCTCTGCACGCAGCGCGGCGCCATCGACTACGGCTACTCGCTGTGGGAGCTGGCCATCTACGGCGGCGGTACGTCCACCACCGGAGACCTGGCGAAGAACCGTCCCGCCACGGCCTCCAGCGTGGAGGCCAACGCGGCGCACCTCGCGCCCGGCTACGCGGTGGACGGCAACACGACGACGCGCTGGTCCTCGTCGGAGGTGGAGGCGCAGCCGTGGATTCGCGTGGACCTGGGCAGCGCGCAGACCCTGGGCAAGGTGGTGCTCAACTGGGAGGGCGCCTACGCGGCGACATATGTCCTCGAGGGCTCGACGAACGACTCCACCTGGGCGCCCCTCGCCTCCAACGTCACCGACGGCGCGCCGGGGCGACGGGAAGTGACGGTGTCGGGCTCGGCCCGCTACGTGCGCGTGCGCGCGCTCACCAAGGGCACCGGCTACGGCATCTCCCTCTGGGACTTCGAAGTCTACGCGCCCGGCCAGGGCCCGCAGGAGCCGCAACCGCAGACGACGAACCAGACCATCAAGCTGATGTTCCCGGAGCTGGCGTACGCGAAAATCAATGTCTCGCCCGCGCCGGTGAGCGTCACGCCGACGCCCGAGGAGGGCAACACCACGCCGTCGGTGCGCAACCCGCCCGGGCCCTTCACGTACGAAATCACCTTCGCGCCCAACACCACGGTGACGCTGTCGAAGAACCAGTTCTCCCCCACCGCGCCGAACACGGACATCCGGCTGGTCGTCACCGCGGCCAACGGCACCGTGCTGCGAGGACAGAGCGTCACCGCGCTCGCGGTGCAGGGCGCCGAGTGGAAGGTCGAAATCTACTCGACGGGCACGGGCCCGGACCGCGACCGCACCATCATCCCGGACCCGTACGTCGCGCCCGCGCCGCCGCCCGTGGCGGGAGCGTTCGCGCTGGTCGCCCCGGCCAACGCCGCCATGGTGACGAGCACGCGCCGCCCCACGCTCCAGTGGGCCGCCGTCTCCGGCGCGGCGAACTACAAGGTCTACCTGAACATCAGCCGTGACGACTACGACTGGATGGCGGCGGGCAGCCTGCTGGACCGCTACACGCTGATGACCACCACCACGGCGACATCGTGGACGCTGGACCGCGACCTGCCCGACCGCTGGACGTACAAGTGGTACGTGGTGGCCACGCAAGGCAGCGGCGCCACCAGTCGCTCGGACCTGCGCACCTTCAGCGTCTACCTGCCCGTCGTCGAGACGGCGGCGGACGGCGTCGCGCTCATCAACGGCATGCGCGACTTGAACAAGAACGGCGTCATCGACCCGTACGAGGACTGGCGCAACCCCATCGCCACGCGCGTCAACGACTTGATGGCGCGGATGACCACCCGTGAGAAGGCGCTGCAGATGTTCTACGAGGCGAAGACCTTCCCCGAGGCGGGCTTCACCATGGGCCCGCTCAGCCCCACGGACATCGTCGCCTTCCAGCGGGCCTCGGCGGCGACGCGGCTGGGAATCCCGAACATCGACGCGGGCGACTCCATCCACGGCTTCAAGACGAGCTGGCCCACGCAGCCGGCGCTCGCGGCCTCGCGGGACCTGGACACCATCTACGAGCTGGGTGACATGCAGCGCCGCGAGCAGCTCGCGGTGGGCAGCCGGGGCACGCTGTCGCCGCTGGCGGAGGTGGGCACCAAGGTGCTCTATCCGCGCATCCAGGAGGGCAACGGCGAGGACGCGGACCTGGCGGCGGGCATCACCCGCGCGCTCATCGCGGGCCTGCAGGGCGGCCCCGAGGTGAACCCGCACTCCATCTGGGTCACCACCAAGCACTGGCCCGGCCAGGGCGCGGGCGGTGAGGCCGGCATCACCTACGACGGCACCACCATCCACTACCACATGCGTCCGTGGCACGCGGCGCTGGAGGCCGGCACCAGCGGCATCATGCCCGGCTACGCGGGCAGCTGGCTGCTCGGCCCGGAGGGCTACGGCGCGGGCGACAGCGTGGGCATCCTCAACTACCTGCGCGTGAAGCTGGGCTACCAGGGTGTCATCTGCT
This sequence comes from Myxococcus fulvus, assembly GCF_900111765.1. Next base: position 206,484 of record NZ_FOIB01000012.1, on the reverse strand, counting down.
CGGACTGGCTGCCGTCGGGGGCGTGGGTGCGCTCGGCGACGGCGGGCTCGGACGTCATGGGCGGCGCCAACCCCGCGCAGATGGGCGACTTCGAGACGGCGGTGCCGATTGCCCGCATCAACGAGTCGGTGCGCAGGATTCTCGACCTGAAGTTCCGCCTGGGCATCTTCGAGGACCCGTACCGCCGGGGCCCCGCGGGCACGTCCGAGTGGCACACGGCGGACCACAAGGCGCTGGTGCGCCGCGCGGCGCAGAACGCGATGACGCTGCTGAAGAACGACGGCGCGCTGCCGCTGCGGCTCGGCGCGGGCTCGAGCATCGTCATCGCGGGGCCGTGCGCGGACGCGGGGCCGTGCATGGTGACGTGGCGCTCGGACTTCCACGGCACGGAGTTCGGGGACCTGACCATCTACCAGGCCCTCAAGCAGCGCGCGGAGGCGGCCGGAATCACGGTGTACAAGGACAACGCGCCCGCGGGCGTGACGCCGAGCGCGGCCATCGTCGTGGTGGGCGAGAGCTACTTCACGCACGGCACCGAGTGGGACAAGGAGAAGCCCTACCTGCCCGGAGACCCCATCGGTCCCGCGCACGACGCCAAGTGGGGCAACCAGTACGGCCTCATCACGGGCTTCCGCGCGCGCAACATCCCCACGACGACGGTGCTCATCCTGCCGCGTCCGTACATCCTCACCAACGTGGTGCCTCAGACGAACGCGTTGCTCGTGGCGTACCGGCCCGGAGACTCGGGCGGGCCCGCGGTGGCGGACGTGCTGTTCGGTGACGTGTTCCCGCGAGGCAAGCTGCCCTGGCAGCTGCCGCGCTCGCTGGACCAGATTGGCACCGACGTGGAGAACAACCAGTTGGAGCAGTGGGACCTCCCGTTCGACCTGGGGGCCACGGCGGCGCAGCGCGCGGAGATTCGCTCGCGCATCGCGCAGGGCCTGCCGGTGCTGCCCATCTACGGCAACCCGCTGTTCCAGTACGGCGCGGGCATCGAGGGCTTCGGGTTGTCGGACTCGACGCCGCCCACGGCCTTCACGCTGCTGACGCCGGCGCCGGGCTCCACCCTCACCACGCGGCCGAACTTCACCTGGACGGCGAGCAGCGACCCGCAGACGGGCATCCACCGCTACGAGGTGTTCCTGGACGGCAGCCCGTTCCCCGTGGCCACGACGCGCACGAACTCCGCGCCGGTCATCAACGCGGCGCTGGGCAATGGCGCGCACACCTGGTTCGTGCGCGCGTACAACTGGGCGGGCGGCGTCACGCAGTCGGCAACGGCGACGTTCACGCTCAACGACACGGCGCCGCCGGCGGCCTTCGCGGCGCTGGTGCCCTCGGCGGGAGCGTCGGTGCCGGGGGCGTCCACCACGTTCATCTGGGAGCAGACGACGGACGTGGGCGCGGGCGTGTCGAAGTACGTGCTGGTGGTGGACGGCACGGACCGCGCGCCGGACGTGACGCCCAAGGCGTATGTGGGCACGACGACGAACCTGGCGCTCGGGAAGAACGTCTCCGCGACGTCGTCGGAGTTTGGCAGCCCCAACGACGCGGTGGACGGCAACGCCACGGCGACGCGCTGGGCCAGCCGCACGGACGGGCCCAACCCCAACACCGAGTCCATCACCGTGGACCTGGGCGCGGTGTACTCGCTCAAGCGGGTGAACCTGCTCTGGGAGGCGGCGTACGGGAAGCAGTACGCCATCGACGCGTCGGTGGACGGGGCGACGTGGCGCACGGTGTACACGGAGACGAACGGCAACGGCGGGCAGGATGACCTGACGGGGCTGAGCGGCGTGGGGAGATACGTCCGCATGCGCGGCATCGAGCGCGGCACGGGCTACGGGTACTCGCTGTGGGAGCTCGAGGTGTACGGCGTGGGCACGGAGCAGACGACGCTCACGGGCCTGTCCACGGGCAGCCACACGTGGCGGGTGCGGGCGGTGGACGGGGCGAACAACGCCACGCTCTCCAGTGGTCCCATCACGTTCACCAAGTAGCCAGGTCCAGGGGATGGCCGGGCCCACACCTCCGGCCATCCTCGCCGAGCGCCCGATTTCGATGACCTCGCGGCTGAATGGGGATGGCGTCTTCTGGTACGTCCCCTGACGCGACTCCCGAGGCCCACGTCCGTTCTCCTCGGGGAGCGGACGCGCAGGTGTGGGGAGTCATGGCGAAACTCAGTTACGGGAAAGTGCTGGAACGGGTCATCCAGGTGCTGGATGACTTCTTCTCGGGATTCGACCCAATCACCCCGGCGCCTGCTCCCGTGTCCGATGTACCCCCGGGGCTTCGGGAGCCGGAGCTGGAGGCCGCCATCCTCCGGGAGCCGGAGAACGACGACGGCTATCTCGTCTATGGGGATTGGCTGCAGGCGCACGGAGACCCGCGAGGCGAGCTGGTGGCGCTCCAGCATGCGGAGCTGCTCGCCACGGGGGCCGAGAAGAAGGCGCTGGAGAAGCAGGTCGGCGACTTCCTGGAGCGCCATGCGGAGGGATTGCTCGGGGAGCTGTACTTCAGGGACAGCTTCCATCCCTCGCGCTACTCGGGGCGCTCGAGCGGGCGGGTGTACTGGCACTGGCACCTGGGCTTCATCCAGCGGGCGTGGTTCGGGAGCAATCATGCCTACACGCTGGACGTGCCTCGGGTGCTGACGAACCTGCTCACGCATCCCTCCGCTCGCTTCTTGCGTGCGTTGACGGTGGGGTTGCTCGACAACGACGCGGATTCGAATCACTACGAAGGCATCATCCAGCTCATCGTGAGACACGCGCCCGCGACGCTGCGGGAGCTGAAGGTCGCGGATGTGCTGGAGAACGAGTTCGGCCTCTCGCGCGTCCGACTTGGAGATGTGTCGTCCCTCTACGCGGCGCTGCCGAAGCTGCACACGTTGATACTGCGTGGGGACATGGTGCTCGGCGCCATGCACCTGCCGGAACTGCGCGAGCTGACCATCGAGACCTCGGGGCTGTCGCGCGAGTCCCTGCGGTCCATCCTCTCGGCGCGCTGGCCGAAGCTGGAGAAGCTGGTGCTCTGGTTCGGGTCGCCCGAGCACGGGGGTGACGTCTCGTTCGAGGACGTGCGTCCGCTGCTCGACGGCGCGGGGATGCCCAGGCTCGTGCACCTGGGGCTGTGCAACGCGGGGTTCACGGATGCGGTGTGCGAGGCGCTGCCCTCGGCGCCAGTGCTGCGGCGGCTCACGCGGCTGGACCTGTCGCTGGGCACGATGACGCGCGTGGGTGCGACGGCGCTCCTGGGGAACGAGGGCTCGTTCGCGCATCTGGAGATGCTGGTCCTCACGGAGAACTTGTTGGATGCGTCGAGCGTGGAGGCGCTGGAGATGCGCTTCCCCGCGGTCTGGCTGGAGGACCAGCGTGACGCGGGTGGGTCCGCGCGCACCGTGGCCTATCGGGACTGAGGGCCCTGCGGCGCGAGTGACAAGCTGTCACGACAGGCTGTCATCGTGCGGGCGTGGAGGGATGACAGGACAGGCTGGCGTGGAGGTGAGTCGTCGCCTCCGCCGGCGCGGTCCTCAGAGTGAAGACGGGCCCTGGCATCGTGATTGCTTTTGTCCTGTTCACCCCCGCGAAGGGGAAGGAGGCAGGACACGATGAGTTGCTCATTCCGGAAGCAGATGTGTCAGTGGGGCAGTGCCATCATCCTGGCGAGCGCGCCGTTCGTCTCGTTGGCGAGTCCGCCGGTGGATGTTCCCCAGGCGGCGCCGAACTTCCTCCAGGCGCTCTCGCACGGGCCCGAGGACCTGGAGGTGAAGGCGACGGGGGAGAACACGTACTCGGTGCGGAAGAACGCGAAGGCGGAGCACGACAAGACGTGCACGCAGAGCGGGGACGCGCGGTTCGTGCCTTCGTTCAAGGACGGCAAGGCGGTGGGGTTCAAGCTCTTCGCCGTGCGGCCCGGTTCCATCTACGCGAAGCTCGGGTTCCAGGAGCGGGACGTGGTGCAGAGCATCAATGGCATCACCCTGGAGACGCCGGAGAAGGCGCTGGAGGCCTACGCCCAGCTCGACACGGCGAAGCGCGTGGTGGTGGCCATCGACCGCGGCGGCACGGTCATCCGCAAGACCTACGACGTGGCGCGGTGAGGACAGCAGCAGGCCCGGAGACGGGGGCGCTCATCACGAGCGCCCGCTCGCGTCCCGGGCCGCGACGACGGCTCAGCCCAGGTTGTGGAACACGCGCTGGACGTCGTCGTCCTGCTCCAGGGCGTCGACGAGCTCCAGCACCTCGGTGGCCTTGTCCTCGGGCAGCTCGATGAGGTTCTCCGCGATGTACTCGGAGTCGGCGGAGATGGGCGCCAGCCCCTTCGCCTCGATGGCCGCCTGGAGCTTGCCGAAGTCGGCGAAGTCACACCGGATGATGAGCTGCTTCTCACCCTTCTCGCCCGTGCCCTCGCCCATCTCCTGCAACCCGTGGTCGATGAGCTCCAGCTCCAGCTCCTCCTGATTGATGCCCTCCGGGTTCAACCGGAACACCCCCATGCGCTTGAACATGAACCCCACGCTGCCCGTGGTCCCCATGTTCCCGCCGTTCTGGTTGAAGTGCATCCGCACGTTCGCCACCGTGCGCACCACGTTGTCCGTGGCCGTCTCCACCAACAGCGCGATGCCGTGCGGCCCGTAGCCCTCGTAGAGGACGATTTCGTACTGCGTCGCCGTCTGACCGCTGGCGCGCTTGATGGCCGCCTCGACCTTGTCCTTCGGCATGTTCGCCGCGCGCGCGTTCTGCAACACCCGCCGCAGCGTGGAGTTCGAGTCCGGGTTCGGCCCGCCGGACTTCACCGCGATCGCAATGTCCTTGCTGATGCGCGTGAAGACCTTCGCCATCTTGTTCCAGCGGGCCATCATCGTGGCCTTGCGTGTCTCGAAAATGCGTCCCATGGGTCGAGCGACTCGCGAAGAGAGGGGGCGCCAGGCGCGCCCCAGGTGAAGAAGGGTGGTTGCTGTAAAGGGCCCGGCCAATCTAGCGCAACTCGGCTGGAGCGCCCGCGCTTCGTGTGCGGGGCGGCGTCCTGCCAACGTTCACCCCGGGGACGACACGCACGGGCGCAAGCCCCCCAGGGCCCACGCACCCGCCGTCATCCACCCGGGAGACAGGGCCCGCCGACGACGGGCCCCGAGGACTTCAGCGGGCCTGCTGCGCCGCCGCCTGGGGCGCCGGCCGGGACGCGGGGGCCATGCTGTTGGCGCCCGTGCCCTGCTCACCGTTGGCGAAGGCGCGCTCCATGTGCGCGTCGAGCTGGCCCACGGCCATCAGCCCCGCCATCCGGAAGTCCGAGATGAACGACCACAGCGGGTACTTGAAGCTCGCCGGCTTGTTCTTCTCGATGAAGAAGTGGCTGAACCACGCGAAGCCGTACGCCGAGACCAGCGCCGCCGGAATCAGCGCCCCGCGCCCCATGACGATGGCCGCGATGCCCGTGGCCACGCCCAGGCTGGTGCCCACGAAGTGGAACCGGCGCGTCACCGGCAGCGAGTGCTCACGCAGGTAGAACGGCCAGAACTCGGCATAGGTCTGGAGGGTGGGCTTGGACATGAAGTGAAGTTGTGTCCAGGCAGGGGCCCGGCGTCAACCCGCCGCGCGTCAGGAAGCGCCCCCCGAGCGCCCTCCAGCCCCCGAGGGCAGGGCCGCCAGGCAACCAGGCGGGCACGGAGGGCCTGAACGGAATCGGACGTCTCGCGGCCGTCGACTCCGCAGTTTTCCGCCCGCCGCGCACCGAAACACCCCGAGGACTGCCACCCCTCCACCTCGTCCACGGGTCGTGGGAGACTCGGGAGCAATGACGGATTGGATTCCCAAGCCGAACCCGACGGTGGACCTGCGCACGCTGGTGCTCAGCCCGGAGGAGGGCTTCGTGCTCTCGCGGCTCGACGGCGCCACGGCGGCCAGGAACCTCCCCGCGCTCACCGGGCTGCCCCCCGAGCGACTCCAGGGAATCCTCACCCGGCTCGTCTCCCAGGGCGCCCTGCTGCCCCTCGCCACGGCCCCCGGGCCCGCCTCGGGGATCAACCCTCCCAACCTGCCGCGAGCGTCCGCCCCCTCCGTGAGCCCCGGCTACGAGCCACTCGCGCCCACCGCGCCCCACACGCCGCAGGACGAGGAGCTGCCCACGCTGGAGCTGCTCCCCCAGGAGGCCGATGCGGGTGAAGCCGACGTCCTGGAGACCTCCGAGTCCGACGTCGTCCCCGCGGAGCCCCCTGACTCCGAGGCCGACGCCGAGGACGTGCCCGAGGTCGCGCTGGGCAACTTCCGCCAGCTCTTCGAGACGCGGTTGCATCCGCAACCCGAGGACCAGCGCGTCGCGCTGGCGCACACCGCGCAGGCCCCGGAGCTGTCCGCGCTGTGCTTCGACCCGCTGCCTTCGGTCATCAAGGCGGTGATGGAGAACCCCCGCGTCGGGCTCGCCCACGCGCGCCTCATCGCGCGCAACCACAGGAACCCCGTGGGCCTGGAGTCGCTCTGTGCCCGCGCGGCCTTCGCGGCGGACACGGGTGTGCGGCGCTGGCTCGTGCGCAACCCGCAGCTGCCCGCCAGCCTGTTCCGCAGGCTCTGGAGCGCGCGCCGGTTGATGGAGCTGTACAAGGTGACGGTGGACCGCGACGTGCCCGAGTCCACGCGGCGCTCGTCGCGCGAGGTGCTCCGTCAGCGCTTCACCACCGGCCCCTCGGAGGAGAAGGTGGAGCTCATCCTCAACACCGAGGGCCGCGCGCTCGCGTCGCTCATCGGCATGTCCGTGGATGGCAAGACCGCGTCCCTGCTGTGCGGACGCACCTACCGCTCGCCCATGCTCATCCAGAACATCGCGCGCTGGAGCGCCGCGCCGCCCGCTCTCATCGCCCACCTGCTCAAGCAGGAGGCCGTGCGAAGGCAGCCGCAGCTGCGCATGCTGCTCACCCGCCACCCCAACGCCCCCGCCGAGGCTCGCCGCGGCGGCTGAAGCCTCACGGCCTGCGTGCGGTGAGGATGGGTTGATAGAAGCCCGTCTCCTCCGGCGAATACCAACGCGTGTCGACGAGCCCCGCCCGGGTCAGCGCGCGCTCCACCTCCACCCGCTGGAGCGCGCGGTACACGCCGGTGTGCTCCGTGGCCTGCCAGCCTTTGCCCTCGGGGCGCAGGATGAACTGGTGGACCGTGTACGTCCTGCCGTCGGCGGCCCAATCCCAGACCTGGAAGAGAATCCGTCGGCCCTCGGGCGCGTCGAGCACCCGCTCCGAGGTGAAGCGCGGCTGCTCGGCCATCAGCGCGTCATAGTCGCGCACGCTCAGCGCCAGCAGGCCCCCGGGCGCGAGCTTCGAGGCCATCGCATGCGCGGCGGCGTCCAGGTCCTCATCCGTGAGCAGGTGCGGCACCGCGTTGTCGAACGCGAGCACCACCTGGAACATCCCCGACACCTGCGTGTCCAACGTCCGCATGTCCGCGACGCCGGTGGTGAGGGTGACGCCCAGGCTCTTCGCCTCGCGCTCGGCGCGGGCCACCGCGGCGGGGCTCAGGTCCGTGGCGTGCACCACGTAGCCTCGCCCCGCGAGCCCCAGCGCCTGCGTTCCGATGCCACACGCGCAATCCAACACCCGACGCGGCGGAGGCGCGCCGCACCGACGCAAGAGCGCGTCCAGCGCGGCGCCCTGGCGCTCCACCGTCTGGGCCCAGTTGGCGAAGAGCAGGTGATACTCCTCGGCGAGCCCCTGGTAGAACTCGAGCACGGACTCAGCCATGCGCGCGCTCCTCGACGACGTGCGTCCTGGTGACAGCCGGAGGGCTCATGGGCCGAACGTCCGTCCCTCCAGCGCCTCGATGGCGGCGCGCACGGAGGCGGGCACCAACACCGGCTCGTTCTTGACGTAGTCCAGGGTGACGATGACGGCGGTGCCCTTCGTGTAGAGCGTGCCGTCCTCCTCGCCGAACACCGCGTGCTCCAGCGTGACGGAGGTGTTGCCGATGCGCGAGACGCGGGCGCTGGCGGCCAGGCGCACGGGGAAGACGACGGGGCGCACGTACTCGGCCTGGGTGGCCTTGAGGATGGGACCGATGCCGCCCTGGATGCGCGTCTCGCCCGCGCCCGAGGGGCCCGTCATGCCGATGCGGGCGAGGTAGGCGATGCGCGCGGTCTCGAACCACGTGAAGGTGCGAGCGTTGTTCGCGTGGCCGAACGCGTCCATTTCACTCCAGTGCAGGGTGAAGGGGACGACGACGGGGAAGTCCTTGGGGCTGAGGTCCGCCATGGCGGGCAGGGTGCCCCACTCGCGGCCATGAGGGAACGAAGAACACCGCCTGCCTGCTCTCCAGCCAGGGGCCGGTGTCGTGATAATCCAGCAACACGATGAGTCCACGACTCCTGATGTCCGCGCTGGCCCTCACGGGCCTCGGTATCAACCCGCCTGCCTGGGCGAGTGAGGCCTCCTCGGAGGTCATGGTCGCGACGGGAGCTCGCATCAGCTCCGTGCCCGAGTGGACCGTCTCACCGAACATCACCGCGCGACGCTGGGTCGCGAGCCCGGAGTCCGTCGAGTCCGTCGCGACCACCACGACGAGCGCCGTCGGCCGGCCATCGTCCACGCCAGGTGTCACGGCACCCGCCTGGACCGCCACGCCGAGCACCGTCGCGCCGAGCATCACCGCGCAGCGGTGGTCCGTCAGGGCCGTCACGCCGGGCCTCGCCGCGACCGAGACCTCGGTCCCGACCTCGTCCACGCAGAACGTCACTCCGCCGCACTGGACCACGGCGCCGAGGACCGCGGCACCGAGCATCAACGCGCAACGCTGGTCCGCCGCGCCGGGAGGTTCCGCACCGAGCACCACCGCGCCCGGCTCCGCTGCGCCGAGCAGCACGCCGAGCCCGCGCCCCACGGACGCGAAGCCCACGGTGCGCCACCGCGTCACGGCCGCCGAGGCTCCGCGCCACATCATCGCGAACGGCAAGGGCCGCGCGACGCTGTTCCTCAACGAGTCCACCGGCGCCACCGCCGCGTCGCTGACGCTGCTGGAGCTCCAGCCCGGCGGCGAGGTCCCCGAGCACACGCACGAGTCGAGCGCGGAGATTCTCTACATCGAGGACGGCGCCGCCGACATGACGGTGTCCGGACAGACGTTGCGCGTGAGCAAGGGTGACGCCGTCTACATCCCCGCGGGCGCGAAGCACTCCGCGCGCGTGGTGTCTCCTGGCGTGCCGTTCAAGGCCGTGCAGGTCTACGCGGGCCCGGGCCCCGAGCAGCGCTTCATGCAGGGCCCCCGGGAGAGCGCTCCTCATGGCCGCTGAGCGCGAATCCTCGGCGGCGCGCCAGCAGAACGAGCCCTCCCAGCCTCCCACCGACTCGACGCCGGTCGAGCGCCCACACCTCGTCCCTTCCCGCAACGAGACGGCGCTCATCTCCGACAGCGGCACCGCCACCCACCCCCAGCGCCACGCCCCCATGGTGCGCTGGCTGCACCCGTCACAGCTGATTCGCACGGGCCTGGACGCCGTCGTCGCCGCCGTCTTCGGCGCCCGCGCGGACCACCGCCTCATCGAGGCCGTGGTGCGTCCGCAGGTCCCCTACTTCGACTACTCCGAGGAGACGCGCCCCCAGGGAGACTTCTGGCTCGACTACGTCTCCGACACCGGCGACGGCTGGGACTCCACGTACACGGTGGCGAGGCTGCTCGCGCTGCCCGAGCTGAAGCTGCCCGTGCGCGGCCAGCCCCGCGCCGGCGAGTTCGAGACCGAGCGCGGCCGGGTCCTCGTCTTCGGCGGCGACGGCGTGTATCCCGGCGCCAGCCGCGAGGCCTACGAGGAGCGCCTCATCCAGCCGTACGAGGCGGCCATGCGGCGCTCCGTCGCGCCCAATCCAGACCTGTTCGTCATCCCGGGCAACCACGACTGGTACGACGGCCTGTCCGCCTTCATGCGGCTGTTCTGCGCCAACCGCTGGATTGCCGGACGACGCACGCGGCAGAGCCGCAGCTACTTCGCGCTCAAGCTGCCGCATCGCTGGTGGCTCATCGGCACGGACGTGCAGCTCAACAGCGACATCGACGTGCCCCAGGTGGAGTACTTCCGCCAGGTGGCCGACAGCATGGGCCCCGACGACCGCGTCATCCTGTGCAACGCCGAGCCCGCATGGATTCTCGCCGCCACGCAGCGGCGCAAGGGCAGCTACCTGGAGAACAACCTGGAGTACCTCCAGGAGAAGGTGCTCGGCCGGCGCATCAGCATCTTCCTCGCCGGAGACCTGCACCACTACCGCCGGCACGAGGACCCCGCGGGCCGACAGAAAATCACGGCCGGCGGCGGCGGCGCCTTCATGCACCCCACGCACGCCCCCAAGGCGCACGTGCTGCGCGACGGCTACCGGCTGGAGAAGAGCTTCCCCGACGAGCGCACCTCGCGCGCGCTCGCGCGAAAGAACCTGTTCCTCATCCGCTACAGCCCGCTGTTCGGCCTGCTGACGGGCGCGCTGTACCTGCTGCTCGCGCTGGCCGCGTACGCGGAGGTGGGCTCGCTGGGCTTCTCCCAGCTGGGCGACGTCATCATGGCCGTGGCCAACAGCATGGTGAGCCGCCCGTGGACCATGGTGCTGGGCCTGGGCACCATCGGCGGACTCATCGGCCTGGCCGACTCCGCGTTCGGGAAGCTCCGGTGGCTCGCGGGCACGCTGCACGGCGTGGCCCACATCCTCGCGGCCTTCTTCGTCGCGTGGGGAGGCACGTACCTGGCGGTGAGTGGGATGGGCATCTGTCCCGACCTGACGCCGGACGGCCTCAACTGCACGGCGGGCTGGGCGCATCTGGCGGGCAAGTTCCTGGTGTCCTCGGCGCTCACCTTCCTGGGTGGCTTCCTGGTGGGCCCCTTCGTCATGGGGTTGTACCTGTGGCTGAGTGTCAACCTGTTCGGGGCCCACTCGAACGAGGCGTTCATCTCGTTGGCGCTGCCGGACTGGAAGAACTTCCTGCGCCTGCACATCGACGAGAAGGGACAGCTCACCGTCTACCCGGTGGGTATCGAGCGGGTGCCGCGCCGCTGGAAGCGCACCCATGCGGGGCCTCATGCACCGGCGTACGAGCCGGATGACGCCAAGGCCACGGCTCCGGCGCTCATCGAGCCGCCCATCCGCGTCTAGGGTCCGTCACTCCCGGGAACGGTGTAGCCTCCGGGGCTCACCGCTCACGAAGGAGATGTACGCCGATGGCCGCACAGACGATGGAGCAGCTGGTTTCCCTGTCCAAGCGCCGGGGCTTCATCTTCCCGGGCTCCGCCATCTACGGGGGCCTGCAGGGCACGTACGACTACGGTCCGCTCGGCGTCGAGCTGAAGAACAACCTGAAGCTGGCCTGGTGGCGCGCCAACGTCTGGGAGCGCGAGGACATGGAGGGCATCGACGCCTCCATCCTCATGAACAAGCTCACGTGGCGCTATTCGGGGCACGAAGAGACCTTCGTGGACCCGATGGTGGACTGCAAGGGCTGCAAGATGCGCTGGCGCGCGGACCAGCTTGCCGGCAAGTGTCCCAGCTGCGGCTCCGCGGAGCTGACCGAGCCGCGCCCCTTCAACCTGATGTTCAAGACACAGGTGGGGCCGGTGCCGGACCCGGAGTCCTTCTCCTATCTGCGCCCCGAGACGGCGCAGGGCATCTTCCTCAACTTCAAGCACGTGCTCGACTCGACGTCGCGCAAGCTGCCGTTCGGCATCGCGCAGATGGGCAAGTCCTTCCGCAATGAAATCACGCCGCGCAACTTCATCTTCCGCGTGCGTGAGTTCGAGCAGATGGAGATCGAGTTCTTCGTGAAGCCCGGCGAGGACGAGGCGTGGCACCAGAAGTGGGTGGAGGACCGCATCAACTGGTGGCTGTCGGTGGGGTTGTCCAAGGACAACCTGGTGCCGTACCACCAGAAGGCGAACGAGCTGGCGCACTACGCGAAGGCGACGGTGGACCTGCTCTACCGCTTCCCGCATGGGCTGGAGGAGCTGGAGGGCATCGCGAACCGGACGGACTACGACCTGGGTTCGCACAGCAAGGACCAGGGCTCGCTCGGGTTGAAGGCGCGGGTGGCGCCCAACAGCCACAGCACGGAGAAGCTCACGTACTTCGACGCGGAGACGAAGCAGCACGTGGTGCCGTTCGTCATCGAGCCGTCGGCGGGCGTGGACCGCGGGGTGCTCGCGGTGCTGAGCGAGGCGTACGCGGAGGAGCAGGTGAAGCCCGCGCCGGCGGACCGGCTCAAGCCGGTGGAGGAGGCGCTGGGCACGTTCCTCAAGTCCGTCAGTCGCAACGAGAAGCTCACGGCGGACGCGAAGAACGCGCTGCTGGCGGAGGGCGAGCGAATCTCGGGCGCGTTGGGTGAGCGGCTCGCGTCGATAACCGGGCTGTTGTCGATGCCGGGGGCAGAGAGCATCGAGGTGGCGAAGAAGCTGCGCGGCCAGGTGGACCCGGTGGTGGACGAGTTCTACCGGACGGTGCTGCACTTCAAGCCGCGCCTGGCACCCATCAAGGTGGCGGTGTTGCCGCTGAAGAAGAACCACGCGGGCATCGTGGACGTGGCGAAGGGCATCCGCCGGCGGCTCCAGTCCTCGGGCTCGATGCGCGTCGTGTACGACGACACCGGCGCCATCGGGAAGCTGTACCGGCGGCAGGATGAAATCGGGACGCCCTTCTGCGTCACCGTCGACTTCGACACGCTGGGGGACGGCAAGGACGCGTCCACCAAGGACACCGTCACCGTGCGCCACCGCGACTCCATGGCCCAGGAGCGCGTCGCCATCTCCGAGCTGGAGGGTTACCTGCGCGAGAAGATGGGCTGAGCCAGGCTGTCCCCGTGTGCCTGCGGGCAGTGGCCGCAGGCGCCTGTCCAACGGAGGTCGACTGATGTCGTCAGGCTCCCCATCGATGCGGATTGAACTCCGCGGCGCCCACGTGCCCGGCGAGGGCAACGAGCGTCGGCCCCTGGCAGCGCTTTGCGAAGAGGAGCCTCACGTTCATGGCGAATTGGCGTGGACCCTCGGCGAGCGACGCGTGCCCTGCATGGGCTTCTGGGGACCGGACGATGTGTGCCTCGGACAGTGGTGGGACGAACTCACCAGGGCCGTAGCGGCACTTTCCGACAGACAGCCCTACACCCTCGACACATGCGAGCAGGGCGACCCCGCCTTCCTCTTCGAGCGCACGGACGCGTCCCTCTACCTCTCCATCGTCGCCGGCACAGGTGGTGGCGCCCCACATCCCGAGTGGCAGAACGCGGAGTTTGCCTGGGATGACCTGGGCGCGGCACTCCGGCGCTTCAAGCGCGACTTGCGGCAGCTTCTCGAGTTGAGCGGCCCGCCCGTGCTGCCAGAGGAGTGGAAGAAGCGTTTTTCAGAACAGGTGTGACAGGAGCGCATCGTCGAGCCGCCCACCTGTCCGAACTTGATGGGGCAACTCCACAGGCGACCGTCCTCCCAGGACGTGTCACCTCCGAACAGGGCTCGTCCCACAAGCGCACAGCGGGTACACCCAGGCCCGGGCGGGCCCGCCGTCACATCGCGCCCTTGGGGGCGGACGGGGCGTTGGCACGCGATTGGCTCTGAGGTGGCTCATGCCTTCTTTCTTCCAGGACCTGCGCCACGGCTTCCGCTCCCTGCGCCGCAGCCCGGGCTTCACGCTGGCCACGGTGCTCGCGCTGGCCTTCGGCATCGGCGCGAACACGCTGCTCTTCAGCGTCGTGAGCGCGCTGCTGCTGCGCCCGCTCCCCCTCCCCCAGTCCGAGCAGCTCGTCTCCGTGTGGGGCCTGGACCCACGTGAGCCGGAAGACAACAACGCCCTGTCCCGCCTGGACTCCGAGGACCTCCGCCAGAAGGTGAAGGCCTTCGCCGCGTTCGCCATCTACGACACCGGCGGCTTCACCCTCACCGGCCCCCACCAGGAGCCCGAGCGGGTGGAGGGCGCCGCGGTGTCGGAGGACTTCTTCCGCGTCGCCGCCGTGCAGCCCATGCTCGGCCGGGCGCTCGAGGGCCACGAGTTCCAGCTCAACGGCCCGCGCGCCGTGGTGCTCTCACACGGCCTCTGGACCCGACGCTTCGGCGCGGACCGGGGCGTGCTCGGCCGCACGATGGAGCTCGACGGCAACACCTACGAGGTCGTCGGCGTGATGCCCGAGGGCTTCGACTTCCCCCGCGAGGATTCGCAGGAGCCCATCGGCCTGTGGGCCCCGCTGGCCGCGCGTGACTTCGTCCGCTCCAACTGGGAGAGCCGCGGCACCCACCTGCTCTCTGGCGTGGCACGGCTGGCCCCGGGCTTCACCGCCCAGCAGGCCCACCAGGAGGCCCAGGGGGTGATGCAGGCCCTGTCCCAGACGTACCCGGACACGAACAGCCAGTCGAACGTGAGCGTGCGCGGTCTCCAGGAGCGCCTGTCCCAGAAGACCCGCCGCCCCGCGCTCCTGCTGCTCGGCGCTGTGGCGCTGCTGCTGCTCATCGCCTGCGTCAACGTGGCGCAGTTGCTCCTCGCCCGCGCGATGACCCGGCAGCAGGAGTTCGCCGTGCGCACCGCGCTGGGCGCGGGCAAGGGCGCGCTCGCCCGACAGTTGCTGGCGGAGGGCTCGCTGCTGGCCCTGGCCGGAGGCGCGCTGGGGTTGCTCCTGGGCCTGTGGGGCACGGACATGCTGAGCGCGATGCTGCCGGAGTCCGTGCGCCAGGTGCAGGCGGTGCGCGTGGATGGACGCGCGCTGGTGTACACGGCGGCGCTGGTGCTCGCGGTGTCGCTGATGTGCGGCCTCGCGCCGCTGGGCACCGCGCTCAAGGCCAACCTCGGCGGCCTGCTCCAGAGCACGCGCGGCACGAGCGCGAACAAGTCAGCGCTGCGCTGGCGCGCGATTCTCGTGTCCACGCAGGTGGCGCTCGCGCTGGTGTTGCTGGTCGGCGCGGGGCTGCTGGTGCGCAGCGCGCAGCGGCTGGCCGAGGTGGACCCGGGCTACCGGCCCGACGGCGTGTCGCTGATGGGCGTCAGCCTCCCGGCCGCGCGCTACTCGCGGGACACGACCGCGACCTTCTACGAGCGACTGCTGGAGCAGGTGCGCGCGCAGCCGGGCGTGGAGGCTGCGTCGCTGGTGACGCCGGGCATCGTGACGGGCGGTGCCATCGGCCTGTCGCTGGAGCTGCCCGAGAAGCCCTCGCCCGCGGGGGAGAAGCTCGTCACGGGGTACCGGGCGATGAGCGATGGCGTCTTCGGCACGCTGGGGATTCCGCTCAAGCAGGGCCGGGACTTCACGCGGCAGGACACCGCGAACGCGCCGCTGGTGGTCGTGGTGAATGAGTCCTTCGCGCGGCGGTTCTTCCCCAACGAGGACGTCATCGGCAAGCGGGTCATCATCGGATACAGGGCGCCCCTGGAGCGTGAAATCGTGGGCGTGGTGGGCGACGTGCGGGCGCGCGCGCTGGACGAGGCGGCGGAGCCGGAGCTGTACGCGCCGCTCGGCCAGACGCCGTGGGCCATGACGTCGGTGGTGGTGCGCAGCAAGCTCCCGCTGGAGAGCGTGACGGCGCTGGTGAAGGGCGAGATGCGGCAGCTCGACTCGCAGCTGACGATGCCGAGGACGACGACGCTGGCGCAGGGCTTGGAGCGCTCGGTGGCGGACCGGAGCTTCCAGCGGGTG
The DNA here is from genome assembly GCF_900111765.1 of Myxococcus fulvus. Next base: position 190,870 of record NZ_FOIB01000012.1, on the reverse strand, counting down.
TTGCTGCTCGCCTTCGCGGTGTCGGCGGTGGCGCTCGCCTCGCTCGGCATCTACGGGTTGATGGCGTACAGCGTGGCGCAGCGACGACGGGAGCTGGGCATCCGCCTGGCGCTGGGGGCGCTGCCCTCGGACGTGGTGCGGCTGGTGATGAAGCAGGCCCTGCGGATGTGCGCGCTGGGCCTGGGCGTCGGGCTCGCGCTGGCGCTCGGCTTGTCGCGGCTGCTGGAGGGCCTGCTGTACGACGTGAGCGCGACGGACCCGCTGACCTTCCTCGCCGTGCCGCTGCTGCTGCTCACGGTGGTGTCGCTGGCGAGCTGGCTGCCCGCCCGCCGCGCGTCGAAGGTGCCGCCCGGCGTGGCGATGTCCGCGGACTGAAAAGGCCCACCCGAGCCTCACCCCGCCGCGCCGAGCTCCGCGACGACGCGGCGGACCTGGCTTTCGCGCCCCTTCTCGGTCCGCGCCGTCAGCACCCTGAGGACCAGCCCATACCGCCGCGTCCTGCCGAGCGCCTCGAACGCTCGCGCCGCCCGAGGGCTCGCCGCCAGCGCCACCGTGAGCGCCTCCGGCACCGTGGCGTTCTTCTGCGACTCGTAGGCCGCATCCCAGCGCCCATCCCCCTTCGCGGCCTCGACCTCCGCGAGCCCCGAGGGCCGCATCCGGCCCGCGCGCGTGAGCGCCTCCACCTTCCTCACGTTCACACAGGACCAGCGGCTGCGAGGCCGGCGCGGGACGTACTTCTGCAGGTAGAAGCGCGCATCGAGCGACTTGCGCTGCCCCGAAATCCATCCGAAGCACAGCCCCACGTCGACCGCCTCGTCATCGGTGAGCGAGGCAATCTGCGTCCCCTTCTTCGCGAGCTTCAACCAGACACCCGCGGGCGCATCGACGTGCGCCTGGAGCCATGCCTCGAACTCCGCCGCGCCCCGGAACGCAATCACCGGCGCCCCACCCTCAGCGCTGGCCACGGGCGCCTCCCAGCACGTCCAGGTAGTGGCGGTTGAACATCAGGCCCAGCACGTTCCCGAACGGGTCGGTGACCGACGCCGTGACGAAGCCCGGCCCACGCTCGGTGACACCCTCCAGGAGCTGCGCCCCCATCGCGAGCACCCGCGCGAGCGTCCCCGCGATGTCGTCGACGTGCCAGTAGGCCACCGTCCCGCCCCGCGCCGTGGCGAGCCCCGGCGGCGCGAACCTCCGGTCGATGATGCCCAGCTCGTGCTGGTAGTCGCCGATGCGGAACTCGACATAGCCGGGCCCCCGCCCCACGTCCTCGCTGCGGAAGTAGGGCGCCATGCCGAGCAGCTCCGAGTACCAGCGCGTCGCCGCCTGGAGGTCATCCGCCCAGAGGTTGAAGGTGCACATTCCGCGCAAGGTGTGGGTCATGGCGTTTGTCTCCGTGTGTCCTGGCCGCGCTCGTTCGCGACCCCATGAACATGGACCCAGAACGTGACAGAATGAGTCACCTTTGAAGCGCGAGCCCGTCACCGACCGCCTGGACCGTGTCCTGGGCCTCCTCGCCTCCCGCCCGTCCTGGACGGCCCCTGAGCTGGCGGAGGAGCTGGGCGTCTGCGTGCGCACCATCCGGCGGGACTTGTCCCGGCTCTCCGCGCGAGGCGTCCCCATCGAGTCGGACGCGGGCCGGGGCGGCGGCATCCGCGTCCCGCCCAGGACAGGGCTCGGACGTGTGCAGCTCAACGCGCAGGAGCTGCTCGACCTGCTGCTCGCCCTGGCGCTCGCCGAGCGGCTCGAGTCCCCACTCCTGCTCTCGACGCTCAAGAGCCTGCGCCAGAAGCTCGCCGCCTCGTTCCCACCCGAGGAGCGCGCCCGAGTCGGCAAGCTGCGCCAGCGCATCCTCGTGGGCCCCACCGCGCGCAGCATCAGCGCGACGTGGAAGCCCCCCAGGGCCGCGGTGCTGCGTCCGCTCCAAGAAGCCTTCTTCGAGCAGCGCGCGCTGGAGCTGACCTACCGCGCGAACGACACGAGCACCGTGCGCGTCGTGGAGCCCCACTACCTCCTGCTCAGCTGGCCCGCGTGGTACCTGCTCGTCTGGGACCACCTGCGCCAAGCGGTGCGCATGCTCCGCGTCGACCGCATCGAAGCCGCGAGCATCCAGGCCGCGACGTTCCAGGTGCGCGACTCGGAGTCGATGATCGCCACCCTCGGCGACATCTTCGCGGCGCTCTGAGTCCAGGCGGTATAGACAGAGGCCATGAGCACCCCTGTCACCTTCTTCCTGATTCCCGCCGAGGGCCTCGCCGGTGTGCTGACTCCGTCCCGGCTCGCGTCCCTGCGCGCCGCGGTGGTGCGCGAGGACCCCGAGGCGATGGAGGACGAGGAGGTGCTGCTCGCGCTCATGGACCACCTGTCCCAACACGGCGGCGCCGCGCTGACGCGGCTGCCCGAGCCGCTCGGGGACGAGGTGCTGGAGCTGCTCGACGTGCTCGCCGAGGACCTGGTCCACGCCGACAAGGAGCCCCGGAGCGAGCGCCTGGAGCAGGCCACCTCCCAGCGCCCCGACGCCGACGACCTCCAGGCCGCCGAGGCCGTCGTCAGCGCGGCCTGCCCGGACACCCTCCGCCGCCTCTGGCGCCACACCGTGTGGGGCCGAGTCCCTCCCCAGGAAGGCGCCACCGACGACCTGCGGCGCATCAACCCGAACCTCGGCTACTGGACGAACGCCGAGGTGCGCCAGCTGCGCGACGGCCTGCGCGAGCACCTCGACGGCGCCCCGAGCTATCAGCCCGTCAGCGGCTGGGCCCGCTTCACCTCCCGCCTCCGCCGCCTCACCCGGCGCGGCGACCCCGCGCGAGCGTTCGACGCCGTGACGCAGGCCCTGGAGAAGGCCTCACGCCAGGGCGCGGGCCTGCTCTTCGCGCGCTGAGCTCACATCAGGGTGCGCACCAGCCGGCCCACCGTGGCCATCGCGCCCTCGATGCGTGGCGTCCACGGCTGTCCACACGACAGGCGGATGAAGTTCCGGTACGAGTCCGGCCGGGGCGAGAAGATGGGCCCCGGCGCGATGCTCACGCCCGCCTCCAGCGCGCGCCCGTGCAGCACCAGCGAGTCCACCGTGGCCGGCAGCTCCACCCACAACAGCGAGCCCCCCGCCGGCCGCGCCACGCGAGTGCCCTCGGGGAAGTGCTCGGCCACCCCCTCCGCCATGCGCGCCACCTGCTCCGTCAACCGGCGCCGCAGCGTGCGCAGGTGCCGGTCATACCCGCCCTCCTCCAGGAAGCGGGCAATCGCCAGCGGCAGCAGCGTGGGCGAGGCCACCGTGTGCGAGAACTTCAGGAGCTCCACCCGCTCCCGCAGCCGCCCCGGCGCCACGTACCCCACGCGGAAACCCGGCGCGAGCGTCTTCGAGAACGAGCCACACAGCATCACGTTGCCCGTCTTGTCGAACGACTTGCACGTGCGCGGCCTGCGCTCGTCGAAGTGGAGGTCGCCGTACAGGTCGTCCTCGATGAGCGGCACCCCGCGCTCCTCGAGCATGGCCACCAGTCGCTGGCGGTTCGCCGTCGGCATGCAGCTTCCCACCGGGTTGCTGTAGCTGGGCACCACCAGCACCGCCGCCACGCGCCGCCGCTCCAGCGCCGCCTGGAGCGCATCCAGTTCCATGCCATGACGCGGTGAGCACGGAATCTCCAGCGCGCGCAGCCCGAGCGACTCGATGGCCTGCAGCGTGCCGTAGTACGCCGGCGACTCAATCGCGATGGTGTCCCCTGGCCGGGCCACGGCGAGCAGACACAGGTGGATGGCCTCCGCCGCGCCCACGGTGATGATGAAGTCCTCGGGCGACAGCGCCGCGCCCCAGTCCAGCGAGCGCCGCGCGAGCTGCCGCCGCAGCTCCGGACACCCCGGGGGCACGTCGTACAGCATCCCCGCGTCGCCCATCTCGCGGGTGAGCGCGTTGAGCTCCCGGTACAGCCGGCGCGTGGGCAACAGCTCCGTGGACGGCCACGCGCCGCCCATCTGTACGAGGTTCGGGTCGCGCATCGACTGGTACACGCGCGACACCAGCGCGCTCACCGTGACGGGCGTGGCGCTGGTCGCGGGGCGGGATACCTGCGGCTCCGCAAGGCGGGGACGCTCGCGCCGGCGCACGTAGTGGCCCGACTGCGGCCGCGTCTCGATGAGCCCCACCGACTCCAGATGCAGATACGCCTGGAGCACCGTGGAGATGCTCACCTGCTCACGCAGGCTGAGCTGACGCACGGAGGGGAGCCTGTCTCCCGCGCGCAGCGTGCCCGCGTTGATGGCGTCCTCCAGCTTCTCCGCCACCTGCTCGTACAACTTCGGTTTGTGTGCCAGCGCGCCCATGCCATCCCCGATGCGAAGTCCGTCTCCCGCCAGCCCGTATCGGTAACGGGCCCGGCCTCCGCTGCCCAGACACACCTGCCCACCGCACGGACCAGTACAGTTCCTTGGACTTCAACTGTACTGGTCACAATGACAGATTGCTGCCTCTGTTCTGTTTCCCCGGCGGGGCGCATGGTGAGCCATGAGGAGGTCGTGGTGCCATGGAGTCCAAGCTCATGTCGGCGCGGCGAGGCTTCTGGAGCTCGCTGTGGAATCACCTGAAGCCCGAGGCGCGTCCCGGGATGGAGACGGGCGGCCAGGGGCTGCTCGAAGGGACGCTCTGGAGCCGACGCATCCAGGGGGACGAGGGCCTGCTGCTCACGTGTACCGAGGGCCGGCTCTGGCTCACCTTCGAGTCGGACCCTCGGGACTACGTGCTGGAGCGCGGGAGCAGCGTGCCCCTGGACCACGGCGGCCAGGTGGTGGTGCAGGCGCTGAGGTCCGCGCGCTTCTGCCTGGGGACGTCGCTGTCGCCCTGCGCAGGGTGAGCCGAGTTCACTCCGAGGGAGGTGTCGTGAGCGCGCCCCGGGCGGCGCGGCGCAGGTAGAGCGCGAACGGCACGTGGGTGATGGCCTCGTCGGTGAGCGGGACCTCCAACGTGCCGTCGTAGCGGGCCGGACGACGGCCGCGCGCGGCGACCTCGGACTGGATGGTGATGTGCATGCCCACCTTGAGGAACGGTGAGCGGGCGCTCGCCTCGGGGCCCTTGAGTCCGAAGTAGACGTCCAGCTCGTAGCGCTGTGCGAGCGTGTTCGTCCGGAACGCGGCGCGCTCGACGAGCAGCTTCTCGTCCAGCTTCTTGAAGATGCCTGGGATGAAGTCGACCTGGAAGGAGTCCTCCAGCAGTTGGAGGACGTCCTGGACGCTCTTGAGACGGTCGGCGTCGACGGCGATGTCGAGGGACATGGCGTACCTCTCGGGACCTCGGGCCTGGAGCGCGTGGATAGCGCCGGACGCGCGAGGAGCGCCGAGAGGTTTCGAGGGGACGTCCGGCCGGTGACGGCCACCGTGGAGGACTGTCGCCCGTCACACGGTGGCTTCGCCCCACGGTCTACCGTGGGGCGCTCGGGACTTCAGGCCACGGTGAGGATGTCGGGGCCCTGCTCGGTGACGAGCAGCGTGTGCTCGAACTGGGCGCTGCGGCTGCCGTCGGCGGTGACGGCGGTCCACCCGTCGTCCCACGTGCGGTGGCCCCAGCCGCCCAGGTTGATCATCGGCTCGACGGTGAAGATCATGCCCGGCTCCATGATGGTGTCGGCCTCGGGCTCGTAGTAGTGCGGAATCTGGAGGGACGTGTGGAACGTCTCACCGATGCCGTGGCCGCAGTAGGCGCGCACCACGCTCATGCCGTTCTTGGTGGCGTGGTCTTCAATGGCGCGGCCGATGTCGCTGATGGGCCGGCCGGGCTTCACCGCGGCGATGCCCAGCTCCATGCACTCGCGGGTGACGCGCACCAGCCGCTCGCTCTCCGGGTCCACCTTGCCCACGAAGTGCGTGGCCGAGCAGTCGCCGTGGACGCCATCCAGGTAGATGGTGATGTCCAGGTTGACGATGTCGCCGTCCTCCAGCGCGCGGTTGTCGGGGATGCCGTGGCAGATGACCTCGTTGACCGAGGTGCACAGGGACTTGGGGAAGCCGTGGTAGTTGAGCGTGCTCGGGTAGCCGCCCCGGCGGATGTAGGCCTCGTGGGTGATGGCATCCAGCTCGTCGGTGGTGATGCCGGGGCGCACGTGGGAGGCGACTTCCTGGAGCACCTCGGCGGCGGCCTTGCAGGCCCTGCGCATGCGCGCGATGACATCCGGCGAGCGGATCTCGGAGTCGCTCGGGCGGCGCTGGGGGCGGCCGGAGACGGCGTAGTCGGGGCGGGCGATGTGGAGGGGCACGTCGCGACGGGGGCTGATGAGGCCCGGGCGGATGCCCTTGCGCGCGACCTCGGGGCCCTTCTTGCGCGCCTCGACGGCGTCGGCGCCGCGGTGGCACTTCTTGTACTTGGTGCCGCTGCCGCACCAGCAGGTGTCATTGGGGCCGGGCAGGACGGCGGGAGGGGTACGGGGAATGGCGGTGGTCATCTCTCAACTCCGATGGAAGCCGTGTCGGACCTGCGGGCACGGAGCCAGCGCATCACCTGGGGACGCAGCCACAAGCGTGGGCGTCCGGTGCCCAGGTCCAGGATGGGGCGGGGCATGTCCGGGTAGCGGCGCAGATAGGTGCTCACGCTGTTGGTGTGGCGCAGTTGCAGCAGGCCGGCCACGCCCTGGGCATCGATGAGGTCTTCCGTCTTCACCATGGGACACATGAGGGGGTTGTCTATACCCGTAGACACGCCCGGGCGCACGGGTTCTTTCCGCCCCCTCGGCGAGTGGCCTGCCGGGCGACCTGGGGTGGACAGGGGTGCGGGGTGCCACCAGGGGGGCTCTCGCTCGCCTGGGCCACGGCCGCGTCACCGGATGACGACTCCGTGCGCGACGGGGTCGAAGCCCGAGGGCTACTGCAATTCATCGGGTGCCCGGTAAGTCGTCTCCAGCGAAGCCAGGGCAGACTCAAGGGCGCTTCTCATCCGTTGACCGGTCGCCCCTGGTGCGGCATTCGAACGACGGTGGCCCCATGAAGAGCGCTACCTTGCATGACCTTCCCGCCATGAGGTGCATGATGGAGCCGAAACAGGTCACGGTGCGACGCTGGTCCGAACTCTCCAGCAAACCCCTCTCGGAGGAGAGTGTGCGTGCGCTGCACGTGCCCGCGAAGAAGTATCGGGTGAGCGTTAGCCGGTATTCGCCGGGGGCGAATATCTCTGGCGAAATGCGGGCCGGCGCCGTCTACCTGTTGGCTGGGCACTGCCAGATGGAATTCGGCACGCAGGTCGTCCCACTCGCCGCTGGGGATGTCGCAGAGTTTCCTGCAGGCAGCTTTCGCACGCTGGTGGGGCGTGAAGCTGAGTGTGTTGTTGTTTTTGCTTGGGAGCTTCCAGCGGAGTTTGCTCGATAAGCGAAGGGCGGACGCTGCGTCGCGGAGTCCTTCCAAGCAGGTAAGGATGAACGCGAAGCTGAAGGACGTGAAAGCAGAACCGTAACTACGTCACCATCGGCCCATCCCGGAGCAGGAGAACTGGCTTGCAGCCGTGGTGCACGGCTATTTCGCGGACCATGCTGTTCCCATCAACATCTCCGCCATGGAGCGATTCCGAGCGCGGGCAGGCCCGCATGGGTTACCGAGCGCTATGGCGTCAGAGCCAGCGTGACCGGACGAACGGGGCGAGGATGAAGACCTTGGTGGACCGATGGCTTCCGAATGCTCGTAGCCAGCACCCTTGGCCTGAAGAGGGGTTCGACGTCACCAATCAAGGCAAGAGCCCAGTGCGTTAGCATCGCCGCTGGGATCGGTGGCATCTTCACCACAGCTCGGACACCCGAGGATGCGGATGACACTCACTCAGTGATGCTCGGACGCAACCTGGAATATGGAGACACACCGCTGGGAACGGAGCCGCCCAGGCAGAATATGAGAATGCGTCCCGTGGCGAGGCAACGCACCACGGGACGCAGCTGACGCGAAGTGGCCCAGACCCTACATGTGCCCAGGCCGACATCTGGGTACTGAGTTGGAAGGACTCCGCAACGCAGAGTCCAACCTTCTCCTATCGAGCAAACTCCGCTGGAATCTCCCAGGCAAAAACCGCAACACACCCAGCTTCGCGACTCACCACCACGCGATACCTGCCGGCAGGAAACTCTGCGACATCCCCAGCGGCGAGTTGGACGGCCTGCGTGCCGAATTCCATCTGGCAGTGCCCAGCCAACACATAGAACGTACCGGCCCGCATGACGCCAGCGAAATCTGTCCCCTGCAAATACCGTTCAACGCGCACTCGATACTTCTTCGCGGGCAAGTGCAGAGCACGCACACTCTCTTCCGAGAGGGGGGTGCTGGAGAGTTCGGACCAGCGTCGCACCGTGGCCTGTTTGGGCTCCATCATGCACCTCATTTTGGTTACCGGAAGGTAATGCCAAACTGGGCGAACGCAGCCCGAGCATACACCACGCTCTCCTCAGTTGGCATGAAATGGCCGCTTTGGACATTGATACTGAGGCCAAAGTACCTGCGGCCGGTACGGGCAATTTCAGCCTCGCCTGCGGTAAGAACCGCGCGCCCGCCGGATAGCACTGCGTGCTTGATCTCCACTCCCATGTAAGTGTGAGGGGCGACGATGAGCTTACCCGACTCCAGCACCACGTACTTTATCTTCTCACCACTGTCGACAAGCGCTTTGAAACCACGAGCGCTCACCTCCATGATGGGGGCCTTCACACTCTCCGCGTCTGCCATCTCCTCCGCGAGCCTCTCGGGCATCGTATTCGGGAACAGCCGTCTCGCAATCGACGAGATGTTGTGAACCCACGCGGTGGACTCGCCCACGAAATACGTGTGAGCGTCTTCCACCTCGAAGTTGAAGACCGGCTTGCGCTCCGCGGAGGTCGCGACGGAGACCACGCGCATGCGCTCTCCCAGGGCGGACTCAACCTCATCCCCCCACCTGAGCGACTGCGCCTCCGTCCAGCCTCGCCCCACGACGCCGAATGGGTGCTCCGCCGTCACCCCGAACGATTCACGGGTGCCATCGGGTGACTCCAGCATGACTTCGAGCACGACCATCGCGGGCTTAATGAAGGTTTTCGACACCCGGTGCCAGCCTGGCACCTTCGTCTCCTCATCCCAGGCCCACACCCAGTCCCCCACCGCCACTTCCTCGATGGGCACCAACCCCTTCGCAGTAAGGACGGGTGTGCCCGCGATGAAGCAACCTCCCAGCGCGAGTCTCGCGGCGATGCCCGCTTCGGCTTTGACCAGCAGAGGGCGCGTCGCGGCCACGACGACAGGTGCCACCCCCTTGATGACGCCACCTATCACCTTCCCCGCGACAAAGGAGAGCCCCACCTGGGCCACGTCGCTGTACAGGTCGTCCGTCTTGCCGCGCATCAACGACAGCATCACGTTGAGCGTCGACGTGGCGAGCCCCACGCCAGGTGCGTAGGCCCACTTCGTCTCACGCGCCCAGCCTTGCAGGTCGTCCATCTGCTTGTCACTGAAGGCAAACAAGCCGCGTCCATCTCCCACACAGAACTGGCAGGAGGACTGCACGACACCCGGAGCGGTTCCTCCATTCATGTCGGCGCCACCCGCGATGGCCGCGGGGCTGCTGTCGCCGCCATCAGAGCTGTTGCCAACTTCCGTCGCCGCACCATTGACCGAGCCCGCCGTCGGAGAGATGCAGTCCGACGGATTGGGAGAACCGCAGATGGAGGTCGCCTCGCCGTCGGTGGTAGGCCCCGTCCACATGACGCTCGAGATGGCCTCCTCTCCCGAGAAGCCAGACGGGTCGATGTACCGCAGCGGGTTGTTGAAGACGTAGCTGTACCGGTTGAGGCCCTGGCTCGAGAACGGCGCCTGCACCACCGGGTCCGGCGTCAAGAAGCGCCCCACCCTGGGGTCATAGAGCCGGCCCCTCATGTTGACGAGCCCCGCCTCTTCGTCCCACTCATGACTCGTGAAGCCCAGCCGCACGACGCTGGAGGTCGTGGCCGGAGCCAGCGTCGGGTCATCCACGCGGCCCCGCGCGCCGAAGGGCTGGTACTTGCGCTGCTCCAGCACCGTGCCGGCCGCGTCCGTCACCGTCTCCACCGAGCCCAGGTAGTCATTCAGCAGGTACGAGGTGACGGGCGTGGCACCACTGCTCGAGGCCAGCGTCACCTGCGCCACCGCGCGGCCTTCGGCCAGCACCATGAAGACGTGCGAGTCCGCGCCTGACTCCCGCCGCTTCTCGTAGACGCCTCCCAGGTAGAGAGTGGAGTCCCCGTTGCCGTGCTGCTTCAGCGTCCGGCGCTGGAAGGCGTCATAGGTGAAGCTCAGCGTGCCCTGCTGCGTCTGCAGCGTGGCGGGCAGGTTGAAGGACGTGTAGCTGATGTTGCGGAAGCGCCCTGTCCCCGCCTCCGCGGCGTTCGTCTGGTTGCCCGCCGCGTCGTAGGTGAAGCTCTCCGACAGCGTGCTGAAGTTCGCCGTCGTGCTCACGCCCGTGAGTGCGTGCCGCGGCGCCGTCAGCGCGCCATACTGGAAGTACAGCCGCTCCGTCTGGGTGCCATTGCGCACCACCTTCCGGGAGGTGAGGTTGCCCAGGAGGTCGTAGTCGTAGTCGGTGACGGTGTTGTCGCACCGGGCTTGCACCGTCCAGCGCTTCAGCCGGTCCAAGCCGTCATACTGGAAGGACTCCGACACCTGCTTCAACGTGTCATGGCGGCTTCTCAGGCTGTTGTTGGTGTTGTAGCCGTAGGACAACGACTGGAGGGGACTGCCCGCCGTCGTCGCGCCCACCCGGGACTCAATGAAGCGCAAGCGTCCTCGGTGGTCATACCGGTTCCACGTCGTCAGGACGTTCGCCCCGCGAGCCTCGGTGAGCAGCCGCCCCACCGCGTCGCGCTCCTTCGCGCGCCAGTACTCGGCGCCAGTGGACGCGTCCTTCACCGCCAGGGGGTAACCCGTCGCCGTGTACTCCTGCTTCGCCGTCAGCCGGGTGCCTCCAGGACCCGCCGGGTACCAGAGGGTGTCCGGGCGGCCGAAGCCGTCGTAGCTCTGGTCCAGGAGGTACGTCGCACCGCCCAGGGTGAGCGACTCCTGGATGGGTCGACTCAGCGGATCATACGTATACGCCGACACCACGTCATCCGCCGTCGTCGTCGCGCTGCGCTCGTTCACTGCCTGCGCCAGTCCGCCAATGCCATACGGTGCGGTGTCCCAGACGAAGCGCGTCTGCCCATCCGCGTTGCTGACGAGCACCTCACGACCGAGCCTGTCGTACCCGAACGTCGTCTGCCGGCCTCCCGCGTCCGTCTCCTGGCGCACGTCGCCGAAGGCGTTGTACGCCGTGACGAGCGGCCCAAGCTTGGGCTCCATCAGCTTCGTGCGGCGCCCCAGGACGTCGTACTCCATGGAGGTGACGCCGCCACTGTCGTCCCGCACCGACTCCAGCAGGCCGAACGGGCCGTAGGAGTAGAAGGTCGACACCATCGTGGCGGTGTCCCGAGACTCTTGTTCCTCCACCACCAGCGGCTGGCCCAACGGTGAGTAGACGACGGCCGCCCAGTTGCTCAATTCGTCGAAGTGGCGCATCGCGCGCCCCTGGTAGGTCCACTCCTGGAAAGAGCCGTCAGGCCCGGTCGCCTTCAGCGGCCGTCCCAGGTTGTCGTAGGTGAAGGTGGTGGCCTTCGCAGGCTCGGCCTCGAAGCGCGGCTGCGTGGCGCGCGACGGGCGACCGAAGAAGTCGTACTCCGTGGTGGCGTACGTCCAACGTCCGTCCGCCGCTTGGGTGCTGATGGAAATCGGCCGCTCCCACCTGTCCAGCCGTTCGACGACGGTGGGACTTCCAGCGCGCTGCACCGTCACGAGGGTTCCCGACCCCGCGAGCGCATAACCCACCGACACGGATGGGCCAGCCGAAACCCCGCCTTCACGATAGGGCGCCGTCTCGATGCGCAGCCGGCCAAAGCCGTCATAAGCGCGGCGCGTCCTCACGCCATTGGCATCCTCGGTCAGCGCCACCACGCCCAGCGCCGGGTGGTGAGCCGTGTCGCTCCGGAGGCCCTCCGCGTTGATTGCCATGATGGGGAAGAGCTTCTCGAAGTTGTCATAGGAGACGCTCTCCTGGCGTGAGGGCGCGGTGCCCCCATGCGAGGCCTCGGCGGACGTCACCTGACCGGTGAGGTCCCTGGCGTAGGTGACGACCAATCGCGTGTCCACGCTGCCCTCCGGCTCCGTGACGGCGCGCCAGACGAGGTTCGACTCCGGGCAGGGCTCGCTGGCGCAGTACTGGTACGTCGTCGCGCGCGTTGCCTGCTGGCCGCTGGGATGCAGGTCCGTGGGCGGCGACGTAGACGTGTCCGTCACCCTCCGAGGCAGGCCCAGCACCCAGGTGCTGGGATGGTTCTCCACCTGGAGGGTGCGCTGCAGCCGCGTCCCCACCGTGTCGGAGGCACTGAAGCGCACGAAGGTGTCCTGCGACGTCACGTTGCCATATGCGTCACACTGCTGGTCCAAAACCGAGTAGGCGATGGCGCCATGGACGCTGTCCGTCTCGGTCACCGTCGTCTTCACCGGGCACAAGAAGCGCGTGACGCCCTCGGGCGCGGTGCGTGCCTCCCGGAGGAAGGTGGTGACGCGGCTGTGCGTCCCCAGCTCAAGGGGGGTGCTGACCGTCTCCGACTTGGGCGAGCCCGCATGGAGGTAGAGAGTCCCGGTGCGAGTGACGTTGTCATACACCGTCGTCGTCGTCGCATTCGTCGCCGTGTCCGTGACGACACGACGGCCGAAGCCCAACCAGCCCCGACCTCGCAGGTCCGTCCTCCCCTCCGCGTAGCTGACGTCGTACTTGCGGAAGGGCAGCTCGGGGACGTCGCCCTGTCCGCTGTCAGTCTCGTAAGAGCCGACGACCCACATTCCGCGCGTGCCGCAGTACTGCGGATAGGTGCAGGTGCCGGGCGTGTACCGCCCCGCGTCCTGCAGCGCACGCAGCGGAGCGTGCTCGAAGCGGACGAACTTGCCATGCCCGTCTCGGACCTCTTGCAGCAGGTCCGGCTTGCCTCCCTGGCGCAGGTGCACCACCAGGCTCGAACTGCTGAACGCGACCTGGACGATGTCTTGCAGACCATCCCCGTTGATGTCGCCGACTCGCGTCTGCTTCTGCCCCCAGCCCGCGCCCTCCAGGGGGCCGGTGCCTCCTGGCGGTTTCGTGAAGCCATCTCCCGAAGCCCGGCCTACTGGGATGCGGGAGGCGCTTTGGGAGGAGAGGAATCTGCTGGTGAAGCCCGTGCCCGTCGACTGCAACACCGTGAGGTATTCGCGCGGAGGCTGAGACGCGTCCCCAGTCGGATAGTACTCGGTGAGCAGCAGGTCCTGCCGCCCATCCATGTCGAAGTCGAGGACACGCAGGCCGTTGTCGATGGTTCGGCCTCCCTCCGCCCAGAGAGAAGGCCCGGGCATGCTGCTGAGGGGAAGGGCGATGATTGTCGGTCGCAAGAAGCCATTGCCGGTGTTCACCGCCAGCTTGAGCTGACGGCTCTGGTTGTCACGGGGGTTGCGTTCCCGGTGCAGCGTCAGCGCATCCGGGAGGCCATCGCCCGTTACGTCCACCATCCACAGGTTGAGATAGTGGTGGGGCGGCGCCCGGTCGTAATCCCAGGCCAACGCGGACAACGTCGTCTCCACTTCACGCACGCTGCCGTCCGAGTTGACTCCCACCGCGGTGTAGTAGCTGGCGAAGTCGTCCGGAGTATTGGACTGAGGCTTGCGCAGCAACAACTCCGACGCACCATCGCCATCCACGTCCACCACGAGGCCCGCGTGCTCCAGTCCAGAGCGGATTCCGAGCGAGGTGTAGGCGGGGAAATTCAGCGCGCCCGTGCTGCCCAGCGGGTTGAGACGCCAGGCCCACTCCGTGGGCGTGACCTCGGTCGCGTTGACGTGGCGCCAGGAGCGGATGAGGTCCGGCAGGCCATCGGCGTTGAGGTCGGCGGTCTGCAGGCCCGTGGGAAGGCGGTCCGCCAGGGTCGTATGGCAGACGGCGTAGGCCTCACTCCCATCGTTGATGGTGGGAGTGAAATTGGTGCCGTTGAACCGGTAGAGCTGGTTGTGGCCGCTGAGGTTCGTGTCGCAGTGGGTGCGGTTGATGGCCAGGATGTCCGTCTTGCCATCCATGTCCATGTCCACGGGGGCCAGGTCGTCCAGCGAATCGCCCACGCGCACGACGGGGAGACTGACGTTCATGGCTGCACCGAACCCCGAGCCGGTGCTCAACCGCAGGCGCCATTCCGCACGAGAGAAAGTGCCCGAGGGGCCAAAAATCGGCATCCGATAGAGCAGGTCGTCCTTGCCGTCGCCGTTGACGTCCGCGAGCTGCAGCGTCCAGACATCGCGGGCGGCATAGGGGTTCACGCCGCCGAGCATGTTGTCATTGGCGATGACATCGCTGATGCCCGTGTGGATGGTCGTGTAGGACTCGGAGCCCATTCCCCAGGAGAAGGTGGTGGGCGCCTTGCACACGTTGCGCCCGTCACACTCTTCCACGCTCTTGAGAAGGCTGCGGCCCGAGATGCTCCGCTCGCTACCCTCGAAGTACTTCAGCGCATAGGAGCGCCAGAGGGCGCTGGCGCCTGGCTGCGTCTGGGAGACAGGCACGTCCGGCGCGTACATCTGGATGCGACTCAACCGCAGGGAGGAGCGCAGTTTGAATCCCGCGACATAGGACTCATCTACGTCACCCGCCTCGTAACTGAACACGACGGAGCGCTGGGGCACAGCCACAGAGGCATCGGTATGTGAGCCGGTGTATTCGATGCGCCGCAGGAGATGTTGGTAGCCCATCTCGGCAGAGCCCACCCGGTCGTACAGCAGGCGCATGTAGTTACCCTGCCGGTCCTTGACCTCGGAGAGGGCCCAGGCGAAGCGCACGGTTTCGAGCGTGTCCGTGTTGACGCTCGTGGGCGGCGACCGCTGAGGGATGACGCGTCCGCCATCCAGCTTCGCGGCGTAGGTGAGGATGCGTCCATTCTTCTGGCGCACCTCGAAGGAGTCCGGCGGGCCGCTGGGGGTGCTGGCGAAGAGCGTCACCCGGGCGAAGCTGTCGACCTCCGTGCGGTACTCGCTGCCGTTCGCGCCATATGCGGCCACGCTAGGGTTGGTGTGGACCAGGCGCGCGCCATCCAGGCAGAACGCGTCCGACGTGTCGAAGCGCACCTGCCCCACCACGCCATCCTGCGCCACCGACTTGCGGCATCGGGTGATGCGCGACGGCGTCCCACCCAGGGTGAATCCCACTCCCGCGATGCCCATGCCCGAGCGGCTGTTGTAGCTGAGCGCGAGCTCCGGCTGCATGCCGGCACGCCCCGGAGGAACCCACAACGGCACGCTGTAGGTGGCCGCGCCGTCGGCCGTCAGCGAGTAGCTGCCCTCCGTCGCGCCCGGGGTGACATCGGCCTGGGCGTTGGTGTCCACCACCGTCCCAGTCGGGGCGAGGAGGCGCTCCGTGCCACTGAGCCGGTTGGCCGAGGAACTCCCCGGGCCTTCATGCCCGTCAGGGTCCGTGAGCGGACCGCAGGAACTCAGGAGGTTGACGCTGTACAGGCCAATGGCGAGCAACGAGAGCAGACGCCTCATCTGGACGCCCTTTCCGGAGGCGTGACTGTCATGATGGGTCGCGGGTTTCATCAGGCGCTTCATCGGGAGACCTCCTCGGACTTCTGCAGGTCTCCGCCCACGCATTCGCCGGCCCGACAGTAGGCGGTCCCCAGGCAGGTTCCGCAGTTCATGGTTCCACCACAGCCATTGTCGACGCTGCCGCACTCCCTTCCGTCGCAGGCATTGGGGTCCGCCGAACAACCGCAGACGTTGGGGTTGCCGCCGCCGCCGCAGGAGTTGTAGCCCGTGCAGGCCCCACCACAACTGTAGGTGCCACCGCAGCCGTTGGACACCAGTCCGCAATTCTTCCCGGCGCAGGCCGTCGCCTGTGAAACCGGCGTACAACCACAGACGTTGGGCGTGCCACCACCGCCGCAACTCTGGGGGCTGGTACAACCACCGCAGTTCCACGTGCTGCCGCACCCATTGGGGACCAGTCCGCACTTGCCGGAGCAGGCCGTCTGCTCAGGAATGGGCGCGCAGGCGCACACGTTGGGGACACCTCCCGTGCCGCAGGCCTGGCCGCTGGGGCAGGTGCCGCAGTCCAGCGGGCTTCCGCAGCCGTTGGAGATGACGCCACAGTTCTTGCCTTGTGCCACACACGTCGTCGGCTCGCAGCACACCTGGGCCACATTCACCGCGCACGCGTCGCCCTCCACGCCCGAGGAGCCCTCGTCGATGGCGCCATCGCAGTCATCGTCCTGCCCGTTGCAAGTCTCCGCGGTGCTCGAGGCGCCATCCGCGACACCGTCGTGGTTGTCGTCACAGCCGTTGCAGTCGATTTCGCCCGTCGGAGCCACGGGGCGACACAGACCGATGGAGCCATCTTGCTGACAGGTGGCGTACCCCCCCGTGCCACAGTTGGGGCAGGGCTTCGTGCTTCCCGGAGCCCAGACGCAGGTGCCTCCCGAGGAGGAGCACGACATCACGCCGCTGCAGCCGTTGGGCAGGGTGCAGGCGGCGCCCGCGAGGCCCTCGTCCACGGCACCATCACCATCGTCATCGCACGCGTTGCAGAGCTCGGCACGGTGGGCGGAGCAGGACTCCGGCATGAGGTCGAAGTCCGAGCAGTACCGATAGCCGGTACGGCCGCAGACGGTGCATGACTGGGTCGATTCCCCGGTGGCGGTACACTCACCGAGATAGGGACCTTCACAGTAGGCGACGCCCTTGCAAACGCCGACCGAGCAGTCACGCGGCGCGGTATCCCCCTCCGCACAGGGGCCGGCCTGCGCCGGAAGGGCGAAGAGCTGCAATGCGAGGGCGACGAGCGCCAGTGATTGACCGCCGATAGGCCGCCACCTGGTGGTGGACCAACAGCGGCCTGGCACGCCTTGACATGAATCTCCCCACGCCCTCACTGCCATGAAAATGGCAGATAGGAGCCCGACGACCCCGGAATACAGCCGCATGACGCTCCCTTATGAGGACACCGACATGGTGTTAACTGGAAGACTGTTGTCGTGGCTTTGCAATGTGTCTTGAGACAGAGCCCACGTCAACAAGCACGTGAGGGCTCGCGAGAAAACCCTCAAATCGCAACAGCTCTTCCTCAGCCTGGGAGTCTGGACGGTACGGCTCCGCAGCACCCTCGAGAAGGTCGTGATGCGGAGGTGAAACTCGTCGTCCGCGCCCTTCGCATCGAACAGATTGTCACCCGGCGTGCGGGCGCACCTGTCGCCTTATATGCCCCATGTCTGACATTCTTTGACTCCCGTCAGCGTCCCTGCTCGCATCGCCCCCCTTCTCCTGGGGACACACGCATGACCGAGCAACACGACAGCATCGGGACCGACTCGGCAACCTCGCCCTGGTGACGGCCGTCTACCTGCTGAACTACACGGGCCGCCCGGCAGGAGCCGCGCGCCACCACCGCGCGCCCCTTGAGCGACATCGCGCAAGCCACGGGCTTCTCCAGTCAGAGCCACTTCATCGCCCTGTTCCGCGCGCGCCACGCACTCACGCCCGCTCGCTTCCGTCGCAAGGTGACGGACTCGACGAATCGCACGAACCCGATAGACGAAGCAGGAACTGGGTGGACGCCCTGCGCGGCGTGAGCAAGGGTGGCCCATGTCACTCTCCTCCTCTCGCCCCACCGTGGACGCCGCGCTGGTCCGCCGCGTGGAATTGGCCCAGGCCGCGCAGAACCGCGCCGCCACGCCCACGCACGGCATCCTCGAGCTCGCAGGTGGCCTCGCCCTCTTCAACGGCGCCAACTCGCCGCTCACCCAGGCACTCGCGCTCGGACTCGAAGGCCCCGTCAGCACCGAGGCCCTCGACCGCGTGGAGGCCCACCTGGGACAACAGGGCGGTCTCCTCCAACTCGACCTGCTCCCCTTCGCCGACCCGTCGTTCGCCCTGGAGCTGGCCCGTCGCGGCTACCGCGTGGGTGAGTTCCAGCAGGTCTTCCTGCGCGCCCTGCCCGCGAGCCCACCTCCCCCCACCGCGCCCGGCATCGAGCTTCGTCCTCTCCACCCCGGTGAGGCCCAGGTCTTCTCGCGCACCGTGGCCCAGGGCTTCATGGGGCGTGACGAGGTCTCCGCCGAGGAGTCCTCGCTCATGCTGGGCACCGCGACGATGCCTGGCACCACGTGCTTCCTCGCGCTCGTGGACGGCGAACCCGCGGGAGGCGGCACCGTGGCCGTGCACGACGGAGTGGCCACCCTGTCCGGCACCGGCGTGCGCGAACGCTTCCGCGGCCGAGGGCTCCAGCAGGCACTCATCGCCACCCGCCTCGACTGGGCCACCCGTCAGGGCTGCACCCTGGCGTCGAGCAGCACCCTGCCCGCCAGTCCCTCACAGCGGAACATGGAGCGCCTGGGGTTCTTCGTCGCCTACCCCAAGGTCGTGATGATGCGCGAGCTCACATCAAGCCCCCGCTGACACACGCCCCCCAGGAGCGCCCCGCGCCCGGCCGCCTGGGTGACCTGTGGGATGGCCAGAGCCACAGGCCACCCGAGGGGTATTCAACCTGCTAGATTCGTCGGAGTCCAGGAGACCTCCGACGTCCATGAGCCCGCACCCATCGTCGATGCCCCCGGAAGCCCTGCCCCCGGGCTTCGTCCTGACGGGAGGCTGGCGCGTCCTCGAAAGATTGGGCGTGGGCGGCTACGGCGTCGTCTACCGCGTGGAGCCGGTGGACTCGCCGGGGCGCTACTTCGCCCTCAAGCTCACTCGCAACACCGCCGAGGGCCGGGCCCTGCGCGAGCTCACGCTCCTGTTGGACCGGGCCGTCCATCCCAACGTGGTCGCGGTCCACGCCTGCGGCCGCTGGCCGGACCTCGTCACGGGCCATTTCTACTTCGTCATGGACTGGGTGCCCGGGCCGCCGCTCCACGTCTGGGCGGACCAGCACAACCCCTCCTTCCGACAGCTGGCGGAGACCTTCCGCCGAGTCGCCTTGGCGCTGGACACCCTGCACGCTGGAGACGTGCTGCACCGGGACCTCAAGCCGGAGCACATCCTCCTGCGAGACACCGAGGGAGACCCGGTCCTCATCGACCTGGGCGCGAGCGCGTACACCGGCGCGCCCACGCTGACCACAGGCCCCCTGCCTCCGGGCACGCGCCACCTGCGCAGCCCCGAGGCCATCCGCTTCCATCAACGTCACTGGCGCCATCCGGATGCCCGCTACCAGTCCGTCGCCACCGATGACCTCTATGCCCTGGGCGTGTGCCTCTACCGCGCGGCCACGGGCCACTACCCGTTCCCTCCGGACTGGCCCGCGGATGTGCTGTGCGCCGCCATCACCTCGCAGCCGCCCGTCGCCCCGTCGGAGCTGAACCCGCGCATCCCTCCCGAGCTCGACGCCATCATCCTGCGGCTCCTCGAGAAGCTCCCGGAGCAACGCTTCCAGAGCGGCGCCGAGCTCGCCTCCACCCTGGCGCCAAACCGCTTCACCTCCGAAGCCTGGGCCACGCCGCTCTTCGGCACGGACACCCCCGCGCCTCCACGCAAGCCCCCGTCCCTGGCGCGCGCACGCGTCCGAGACCTGGAAACCCGGCTGTCGCGTCCCGTGTTGCTCGTCGTGCCCGCGGTGCTCCTGCTCCTGGCGGTGGGGTGGCTTCTCCACGGATGGAGACAGACAACTCCACGGGTCACCCCACAAATCGACCCCCTGGAAGGTCATAAAATAGCCAGACACGCGAACTCGCATCACAGTGAGGCCGTCACCGATTCGCCCCGAGCGAATCCCATCCCCGTGACCGTCGCCCCCGTGGCGCCGCCACTCCAGGACCCCACTCCCGTGATGAAGCCTCCCGCTCCACCCGCGAAGCCTCGCGCGCCGTCACTCGCCCGTCTGTCCAAGGTCGCCCTGGCCTGCACCGGGCTCGCCTGCTCCAGCAGCACGCCCTACGTGCAACATCGGCCCATCCCTCCCGTGGCTGAGTGCCCCGCGGGCGCGGATGAGACCCACGAGCGTTTCGGAATCGAACAGGGGGACCAGTTCGAGGGCTCCATCGG
Source organism: Myxococcus fulvus (assembly GCF_900111765.1). Next base: position 170,830 of record NZ_FOIB01000012.1, on the reverse strand, counting down.
AGAGAACTTCGGCACCCCCTTCCGGAACATCACGGTGAAGGAGGGGTACCTGATGACGAACGTGCACCGCAAATTCAAGAAGCTCCCCGCGGGCGCACAACTCGTCACCGAAATCATCTTCACCAACGAGCGCGTCTACGGCCGCATCCGGGAGATGCGTGTCGATGGCGACGTGTATCCCGTCTGCCTCGTGTACTACGAGTTCAGCGACGTGGGGCGGCAGAGGCTTCCGGGGGGAGATGAAGAACACGCGGTCATCTTCAACCTCCTGCATGTCCGCGTCGTGGAGCGTTTCCGGGAGATTCTTGGGAAGGATTGGTGATGAAGCCAGGCGCATGCGCCTCGTGACCTGGCTCGTCCTGCTCCACGCCTCCGACACAGGAGGCTCTCCTCTTCAGGAGCGCGCCCTCGAGCCCGACGTCTCCTCTCCACGAGCCCCGAGCATGCAAGCCCCTTCCACGCCGCCCTCCGACACCTCCGCGCGAGGGCCGTTCAGCGTGATGTACATCGCCGGAGCACTCGATGTTCGGGGCCTCGCCACACGTCCGCTCGGCCCCATCGTCGCACCCTCCACACCCGTCCTGTCGACCTCGACGTCCGCATACGCACACCGGACGAGCTCACGGGTCGCAGTGGTGCTGCAGCTCGCCTCCGTTGGAGGGCACTCGCCGTGGACCCCGCGAGAAGCGACGCTCGTCACCGCGACGGGACGTCACGTCCGGAAGTTCCTCATCTGGCAGTCACGCCCCCTCGAAGCCAAGGACACCGACGTGACGCTCGTCCTGGAGACCGAGGCCAAATCCATCGAGCTCCGAGGCCGCTACCTCCTCGAGCTGCGCGAGGACGCCACCTCGCCTCCGTTGCACCTGGGCCCGGTGAGCTTCCCCGAACTTTGAACAGGCGGGCTCACCGGCGCAGGGCCGAGCACGTCATGCGGAAGCGGGCCTCGGGGATGGCGTGCAGGCGGTAACGCTACCTGCGCGAGCCGCGCGCGGGCGAGTCCTCTCCCCCCGGGTCCATGGGCTCTCCCTCGAACTGAGCGGGGAGCTTCACGTCCATCCACTGGAAGAGCCGGGTCATGGCGTGAGTGCGCTCGGGCTCCGCCAGTGAGCGCAGCAGGGTGTTGCCGTGATGCCCTCCAGGTACGACATACAGGTGGGAGTCATTGCTCTCGCGCACCTCGTAGGGCCGGGTGGACCACGGGTCGCTCCCGCCATGGATGAACAACAGCCGCTCCGCCTCGTCGCGCGTCCAGCGTTCGACGTGGCGGAGCAAGTCTTGGGAGAAGGGCGCCTCCACGGGGAAAGACAGGTAGGTCGCGGGGACGTCCTCCCCCGGATAGCGCAGCAGTCCGCGCAGGTGGCGCGTGGGGAAGCTCGGATACCCGAGCTGCGTCGCGCTCTGGTAGTAATAGGGCGCGTAGTAGCTCACGCCCAGGTCGGCGAAGCTCGTCTCCATCGCGGTGACCTCGTCGACGAAGTCGAGCAGCTCCTGTGATGAGGCCTCGCGTCCGGGGATGCGCTCGCACCGCGACGGGTCCTCGTATTGGAAGAAGTAGAACGGCGTCTCGACGATGGCGAACTCCAGCGCGCGGTCCGCGCCGAGCTGATGGAACGTCATGCCCGTCCGCACGAGCAGCGCCACCAGCTCATCGCGGCGCAGCAGGGCCTCCCGCTGGAAGGCCCTCAACCGCTCACGACACGCGGGGGTCCCCACCTGCTCGAGGAAGCGCGCGATGCCGTCATCCACCGGCCCCTGGAGGCTCGGCGTCGCGTAGGCCACCGTCGCATCCACGTCCTCGGGGAAGAAGTAGCGGTGATACACGGCCGCCATGCCGCCCTTGCTCGCGCCCGTCGTCAGCCAGCGTCCGGGGTACATGGGTTTGAAGGCCTGGATGACGCGATGGTAGTCGTTCGCGGCCTGCGCGATGTCCAGCCGCCTCCAGTCCAGGGGCGACGGCCGCGAGACACCGTAGAAGCGGTGCTCGAGCGACAGTTGATTCGCGTCGAGCAGCTCGGTGGGCTCGGCCCGGGAGGGCGCCGCCCTCGAGGCGTATCCCGTGGAGTACAGCACCGTGGGTGCCTCCAACGAGCGGTGCAGCAGCGTGGCCCGCAGCCAGAACCAGTCGGAGTCCGGGTCTGCGTGGTCCAGCGGCTGCGCGAAGTACAACCGGAAGAAGCGCGTGTCCGGGATGCCCGAGGGCACCTCGCTCACCACGTACACATCCGGCATGGAGAGCAGCCACGCGAGGACCTCGTCCGACTCCAGCGCGTGCGCCTCCGTCACCGCGGCCTCGACGGGGGCTTCTCGCCCTTCGCCCCGAGCGGAGGACATCAGCCCTACCACCAGGAGGCAGACCACCTCGAGCATGCGTCTCATGAAACGTCCCTCGCGGCGTGACTGGCCCCACGCGCAGGGTCCGGCCCCGACGTCGAACCAACCCTTCAGCGAGGGGAACTGCGCACGCTCGACGGCGGACGTCTCACCGGCTCAGGGCCGAGCACGTCATGCAGAGGCGGGCCTCGGGAATTGCACGCAGGCGGTGGCGTCCCATGGCGCCCCCGCACTGCTCGCAGCGGCCGAACTGTCCCACCGCGATGCGGATGAGCGCCGCCTCGATGTCGAGCAGCTCCCTGCGCTCCGCCTCGGACAGCAGCTCATCCGCTCCCCGGACGGCCACGAGACGCGTCCGTGACCGGAGCCGCTCGCCGCGCTGCACCAGGGCGTCACGCGCCTCACGAGCCAGACTGTCCATCTTCGCCTCCCGCGACCCTCGCCGGGCACAGCCGCCGCGCTCATCGCGACGCACCTCCCAGAAGCAAGAGTGTGCGGAGCAAGCAGTACAGGAACCATGCCACGCGGGGCCCCCAAGCCGCTGCCCCAGCCCCTCCGCAAGCCTTGCGCGCGCCCCAACGAGGCTCCGCAGCCCTTGCGGCCCGCCCTCACCGCGGCGTCGCGCGCTCGAACGGATGGATGACCTTCCAGTCACGTCGCATGTCCACGACGAGCCAGCCCCGCCCAGGCGCCTCGTCCAGCCCCCGGGCGAGCTTCCCCACGCGGGCCTCCCGGTCATAGGCCCACTCGCGCTCGGCATCGGTGTGGTGGACGAGCAGCCCCAGGCGCGGCCCCGCGCCGGAGGTGGTCCACTCGAGCATCTCGAAGTCCCCGTCGGAGTTCCCGAAGGCGGCCAGGGGCCTGCGTCCCACGCCCTGCTCGATGCCCACGGGCTTGCCTGCTCCGTCATCGAGCAGGTCCAGCTCCGCGAGTCGAAGGACCGAGGGCGCGCCCCCTGAGTCCTGGTAGCGCAGCTTCACCCGGCTGCCCACCACCTGCTCGCGCGGCACGCCGTACACCCGCTCCATCCAGGGGCGCATGAAGCCCACGTCCCCACCGGAGACGACGAAGGTCTTGAAGCCCCGCGCCCGCAGGAGGGCCAACAGCTCCAGCATCGGCTGGTAGACGAGGTCCGTGTACGGGCGATGTAGCGTGGGGTGGCGCGCGGTGACGAGCCAGTCCGCGACCGTCCGCTCGAACTGCTCCGTCGTCATCCCCGCGTGCGTGGCCGCGAACAGCTCCATCAGCCCGCGCTTGCCGCTCGCCTTCACCGACTCCACATCGCCCTCGAGCACACCCTGGAAGGGCTGGCGCGTGCGCCACTCGGGGTGCTGGGGCGCCATCTCCTTCACCCGGTCGATGACGAAGGCCAGCTCGGCCACCAGGGGCTGCTCGGACCACAGCGTGCCGTCGTTGTCGAACACGGCGATGCGCTCGGAGGCGGGCACGAAGTCCGGTCCGCCCTCGCGTGTCACGCGCTCCACGAAGTCCAGCAGCGCCGCCTTCGTGGCCCCTTCCGTCCAGGAGGGGAGCGGGTCCTTCGACGACGCCGCGGCCTCCGAGCGCCCCCGCGCCGGGTCATCCGCGGACGCACGATGTGAGGACGCACACCCGCTCGCGAGGACGAGCAAACACCCCAGCGACATCCAGGCGACCCCGCGCATCCGTCCCCTCCCCCATGGCCACTCGCCAACCTGCGCATCACGAGGCCAGGGCCCATCTCACCCGCGCGCGCGAGGGGAACGTTCACCCGGGCGCGTCGTAGGCCCTGCCTCCGAAGGACGGCCGCGCCATGATGTCCCGGGCCAGCCTGTCACTGTACGCGGGGCCCTCACGGCCGAAGGCCTGTGCCTCCTCGTCCGTCAGGCGCACGCGCACCGCCGTCATCGCGACGCCGCCCACGACGACCTCGATGACCAGCCCCCCGCCCTCCTCGCGCAGCACGCGGTAGAGCAGGGGGCTCTGGTGGATGACGTGCTCGGCACTCACGGGACCTCGGTCACCACGGCCTGGGACACCGGCGCATTGATGACCATGACCTCCGGCAACCCGCCCGACGTGTAGCCGCCGAACTTGAAGCAGTCCGTGTCCTGCTCCGACTGACACTTCCAGGCGCCCGGGTCGCTGTCCACCGGCAGCCGCACGCACGGCGCCGACGCGCGCAAGTCCAACGTCATCATCCGCAGCGGCCCCTCGAAGTTCTTCGCCGGCAACCCCAGCGCCTGGCCCAGCACCGCCGGGTCATGCGTCCCGCCCGACGACGCCTTCTTCACCGCGTCCTGGATGACCGACGACGGCGCCGCGAACAGGTAGCAGCCGCTGTCGTCACAGCGCCCGAAGTTCGTCGCGCCCGTCTGCACCACGTACTGCTGGTACTGCGCATCCTTCATCAGCCACGACACCGAGCCCTCCGGGAAGTTCTTCGCCAGGTGCTGCTCGATGCCGTACGGCGACGCCCGCTGGTCCGCCTCCCGGGAGAGCTCCGACTGCCGCTCGTCACAGCTCAGCGCCACCGGCGTCGACGGCTCCGGCGTGACGGCGGGCGCCGAGTGCCTGCACCCCACCACGAACAGCGCGCTCACCAACAGACCGCGAATCATCCAGGCCATGCACGGACCTCGCTTCAGGGGGTTGAGGGGTCGCGCAAGCTAGTCAAGGAAGGCACGCGCCATCCCTGGCCCCCGGGGGCGAGTGCCGTGCATCCGACACGCCTGGGAATGGGGCCAACGCCACCCGGTGGTGCGAGGCAGCGGACGGGCCCGCACAGAGGCATCGACTTTTGCCTCGGGACGGGGCAATCCAAGCCTCCTATGCGCTCGCAACCTGCTGGTCCCCCGCCCGAGCGGGGCCTGTTCTGCAACCGCACCCTCAACCTGCGCGCCATCAAGGCCGTGGGCTACGACATGGACTACACGCTCATCCACTACCGGGTGGAGGCGTGGGAGCGCCGCGCGTACGAGCACATCCGGGACAGGCTCGTCGCGCAGGGCTGGCCCGTGGGTGACCTCCAGTTCGACCCGGCGCTCGCCATCCGCGGCCTCATCATCGACACCGAGAAGGGCAACCTGCTCAAGGCCAACCGCTTCGGGTTCGTGAAGAAGGCGCTGCACGGCACGCGCACCCTGGACTTCATCACCCAGCGCGACGAGTACTCGCACGTCGTCATCGACCTGCACGAGCGCCGGTGGGTGTTCCTCAACACGCTCTTCTCCCTGTCGGAGGCGTGCCTCTACGCGCAGCTGGTCGACCGGCTGGACGCGGGGCAGCTGCCCGGCCCCATGGGCTACGCGGACCTCTACGAGCACGTGCGCAAGAACCTGGACGCCACGCACATGCAGGGCCGGCTCAAGGCCGAAATCATCGCGGACCCGGAGCGCTACGTCATCGACGACCCGGAGACGCCGCTGGCGCTGCTGGACCAGCGCAACGCGGGCAAGAAGCTCTTGCTCATCACCAACAGCGAGTGGGCCTACACCGAGCCCATGATGCACTTCGCCTTCGACAAGCACCTGCCCGCCGGCATGACGTGGCGGCAGCTGTTCGACGTGGTGATTGTGTCCGCGCGCAAGCCGGAGTTCTTCACCACGCGCTCGGCGCTGTTCGAGGTGGTGGAGACCAACGGCGAGGCGCTCCTGCGTCCGCACTCGGGGCCCTTCAAGGAGGGCAAGCCGTACTTCGGCGGCAGCGCCGTGGAGCTCGAGCGCCACCTGGGCATCAGCGGCGACGAGGTCCTCTACGTGGGCGACCACATGTTCGGCGACGTGCACGTGTCCAAGAGCGCTCTGCGCTGGCGCACGGCGCTCATCCTCCGCGAGCTGGAGGACGAGGTGCGCGCGATTGCGTCGTTCCGCCCCACCGAGGCCCGGCTCGCCGAGCGCATGGTCCTCAAGGAGCGGCTGGAGTGGGACAGCTGCCAGCTGCGGCTGGAGCTGCAGCGCCGCCGCGGTGACTACGGCCCGCGCACGGACTCGCCCACCGAGCAGGAGCTGGTGGCGAAGCTGGGCACGCTGCGCGAGGAGCTGGAGGCGCTGGACGCGGAGCTGGGCCCCATGGCCCGCGCCGCCACCGAGCTGTCCAACCCCATCTGGGGCCTGCTCACCCGCGCCGGCAACGACAAGAGCCACCTGGCCCGCCAGGTGGAGCGCTACGCGGACATCTACACGTCGCGCGTCTCCAACTTCCTGTTCGCCACGCCCTTCGTCTACCTGCGCAGCCCCCGAGGCAGCCTGCCGCACGACCCGAGCCTCCCCGGCGGCACCCCCGTCTTCCCCGCCACCGACAGCGGCGGGGGCATGGCCGACGCCGAGTAGCCCCCCGGCCCTCCAGGCCTCCCCGAGCTCGCCTGGCTGCTCTCGGGGAGGCCCAAGTGCGCGGACTCACTGGATTTTCGTTCAGTAGGGGTTACATGGGGGGCAGGCGGGCATCTCCCCTCTGAAAGGGCGTGTCAGACCCCTCCGCTATGAGTTGTCGGGTGAGCCGATCAACCCAGGACAGCTCTTCGTCGTCGCGTGTGCTCGAGCAGCGCAACCTGCTCGGGGGGATGGACCTCATGCCCGTGCTCGGCCGGGGTGGGCGCAAGCGCGCCCGTCGTTTCCACGTTGCCTCCGAGAAGCGGTTGGGCTTCGCCGCGGCGCTGGCGCTGGTGGTGGAGCATGGCCGCCAGAAGGCCAAGGAGATTGGCGTCACGTCGCTGAGCCGCTGCCCGCGCTGCAACCACGTGGGCCCCACGGACCAGGACTTCGGCTTCCGCGTGATGCGCGGCGAGCGCCGTCCCCAGTCCTGGTGCCGCGGCTGCCGGGGCCAGCACCTGGAGCCCAGCGAGTCGACCCAGACGAACACCGCCTCCCACAGCGAGGAGGGCTGGCTGTTCCCGCCCGAGACGACCACGAGCACGCGTCCTCCCCGGAAGGGCAAGCGCTCGTCGACGTAAAGCGCGGGGGGGCGCATCCTCTTTTCCGCCGAGGGCCGCGGGCCCCACGGCTCCGGGTCGACCCCGTGGCCGGGCCCTCTCCCTCGGGGGAGCCCTCGCGGGCGGCCAGGCGGGCGTCGCGTGTGGGGCCCTTGAGCCCCTGACCTCCGGGTTGGACAAGCCGTGGAGCCGTCCTTACCTCTCCAGGGAAGGAGGGCGACATGGCGGTCCGGACCAAGATGGCGGGAGTGAAGAACAAGCGGCGGGTGGCCTCGGCCGGCGAGGCGCAAGCCAGCGTGCAGGCTTCGAAGGGCCGCAAGACGTTGCCCCGGGACGAGGCGGCGGCGCTCAGGCGGACGAAGACGCTGGCGCGGGTGACGCTGGGCCCGGCGGCCGAGGAGCACGCGCCCAAGCGCAACCGGCGGCGCACCTCGCTCAACGGGCGCAAGAAGGCGCCCAGCGAGATGAACGTGAAGCACCGGGGGGGTCCGCGCAAACGCTCGCGCATCCACGGCGGCTGAAGCATCCCTTTCGGGCCCTCTCATCGACACCCGCCCGCGCTCCCTGTGCCGAGCGTGGGCGGTGTTCGTGTTTTCAGGGCGTGACGCGCTGGCGGCGCAGTCTCAGGACGAGCGCCTCGAAGGCGACGTAGGACACGGGCAACACCAGGGCGAAGAAGACGGTGAGGTGGGGCAGGTACGGGAAGGCCCAGGGGTCCTTCAGGTGGGCGGTGATGGACGCGAACAGGCGCCAGGGGTCCGCGAGCACGTCCCAGCTGTTCCAGCGCTCCACGCGGCCCAGGTAGATGCCGTAGCCACACAAGAGCGAGGTGACGCCGACGAAGGCCCACGCCACGGTGCGGCCGCGGCGCTCCTCCAGCCACTGCTTCCAGACCTCCAGGGACAAGAGGCCCAGCATCCACCCGGTGGCGGCGAACAGGGCCAGCAGGCCCGCGTCGAACCAGAGCGGGACGACGGGCCGCTGGCGCAGGTGGATGAAGTCGGTGAGGAGGTAGGGCGCGTTGGGGAACAGCGCGAGCCACCCCAGCGCCAGCGGCGCCAGCACCCAGCCCTTGCCGTGGCCCCGCACCATGAGCACCCGCGCGAGCAGGGCCAGGACATAGGGGACCCAGGCGAGGAACAGGTTCCAGGTGAGGAAGGCGAAGCTGGCGCGCTCGCTCCAGTCGAGGCGGAGGGCCAGCAAGGCCACCGCGAGGACGCTGCACAGCGTGGCGGGCAGAAGGCCGTGGTGACGCGACACGGAGAACAGGGACATGGCCGAGGACATGGGTGTGGCCCGTGGACCACGCGAGGGTGGAGTCTGCGTTGGAGCCCCGACACGAGCGGCGTGAAGCAGTGAGACAAAGCAAGGGGTGGGCCAGTTCCACGTGTGGCTCCAGGTCCACACGGGGAGGTTTCGCAAGTCGGGTGGCCATGGGGTTGCACTGAGTGAGCGTGGGGATGGCCCGTGCTCTGGCGTACGAGGGAGGCGGGTGATGAGTCCCCTGCTGGAATCGCAGTCCTCGTGCGGAAGCCGCAGTGTCCCCGTGGGTCCCCGAGGTCCTTACGATGAAGCGCCTCCTCCTGTTGCCCCTGTTGATGCTGTGCGCCTGCGGTGTCGTGCGGATGTCCAGCACCGAGCCCTCCTCGTCCACGGAGAGCTCCAACGAGTCCACGCTGTCCACCTGCACGGGTGAGCCGGACTCGTCGCTGTGCTCGCAGAGCTTCGGCTCGTGCGGACACGTGTCGGCCATCGACTCGTGCGGCAACTCCCGCTCGGTGTACTGCGGCACGTGCCCCTCGCCCAACACCTGCGCCGCCATCTGCATCCCGCCGGAGACGTGTGGCCCCTCGGGCACCTGCGGGTGAGCGGTGATTCGCTGGCGAGGGTCGTCAGGGACGGTGAGGCCTCACCGTCCTTTTGTTTCGAGCGCGCCCGTTCGAGAAGGTCCTACACGCTCCTCAAGACGGTTCAACTCCGTCCACCTCCACTTCCATGGGGGTGACGCCGCGGGTGCGGCACCTGATTCGTAATCAGAGATTCAGGCTTCCTCACTCGGGCGCGCTCATTCTTCTTCCTCGTGTCGTGGCTCCCCGGTTCTGTGCGAACCGCGCGGGAGCTCACTCGAGGTTGGGACGTATCTTCCGAAGAAGGCCTAGCGTCGACAGCACCCTATCGTCCGTTCCCTCCCGCGGGTTCGCACCCCGCGAATCTGAACAACGTGGCTTCCAGCTTCGGGTCCCCGGTGAGCGCGCGTGTCATCCAGTCCTCCGCGAGCCGCGCGACGGGGGCCTCGACCTCGGGCGGGGCGAACACCTGCTTGTGGGGGTTGCCCAGGACGTCTGGCGCGATACGCAGGTCGAGCACGCCGGTGAGGTGTTCGAGCAACGCTCCGTCCGAGAAGGTCTGCGCGTCGCGCTCACGGCCCAGGTGCCTCAGGCGCGAGACGAACGCCCTGCGCATCCCCACGAGGAAGCCCCGGTGGTGCGGTCCACCCACCCGGCAGCGCTGGAGGTTCACCCAGGACGACAGGCCCGGGCTCAGACGGTATCTCCAGCCGAGCGCGACCTGGAGCCGCACATCCTCCACCTGCCCCTCGAAGGTCCAGGGCTCCTGGATGAGCGAGTCGCCCGCCAGTTCGGTGCACAGGTCCGCGAGCCCGTGCTCGCGGAAGAACCGCGCCTCGGTGCCCGAGGCTTCGTCCCTGAGGGTCCAGGACACGCCAGCGTGGAACGCCGACAGGGCATGGACACGCTCGTGGAGCCCGTCCCAGGAGAAGCGGCCAGGTGACTCGAAGAGCGAGGCATCCGGTGTGGCTGTGATGCACAGCCCCGACTCCGAGACATCGCCGGTCGAGAGCGGGAGTACGTCCTCTTCGGCGCCGCCTTCCCGGTAGCGACGTCGCCACGTCTGTCCCTTCGACCACGCGACGACGTCGAATCGCGAGGAGAGGACGTTGATGGCGCCGAGACACACCTCTGAGTCCCGACAATGGATGCCCGAGGGGATGCCGAGCACATCAGGGACGATGACCGACTTGGACACGAACGCGTCGACCGTGAGCCACGACTCGAGGCTCGCGAGGGGCGCGGTCCAAGGAGGCAGCGGCCACGGTGACCCATCTAGGGAGAGCCGACACGCACCGTCCGCGAGCAGGTCCACGGAGATGTTGCGCACGCGTCCCAACCTGCCCGCGTTGAACCCGAGCACCAGGAGGTGCTCCAGGAACATGCTCAGTCCGAACTCGTCCCTGTTTCCGACATACATCCCGGGCCGTCGACGAATCATTCGGCGCAGGTCGTCCGGTGTGAACTCTTGGTCCATGAAGGAGTCCTCGATACGCTCCGAGCTCCGCGCACCCAGCCTTGGCCAGGGGAGGCTGGATGGGTTTCAGCGGGGCAGAAGCCCCGCGAGCTTCAAGACGAACGCTTCCAGCTTCGGGTCCTCGGCGAGCGCCTGCTCCACCCACTGAGCGACGAGCCTTGTGACGGTGGACTGGACCTGTTCGCTGGCGAGCCGCTCTCGGGTCATCAGGTACCAGTCCGTCTTTTCCACCTGGATGTGGAGCACGGCGGTGAGGTGTTCGAACAAGGCCGTGGCGTCGAAGCGCCGGGCGCGCGCCGCGGCACCTCGTCGCGCCAGGCGTGCTGAGATGGCCTCACGCATCCCCTGACGGAACCCGACGCGATGAGGCCCGGTATCGTTGCGTGCGAAGAGGTTCGCCCACGCCACCACTCCCCGACCAGGGCCCTCCGTCCAGACGAGCGCGAGTTGGAGGGAGAGCTTCCCCACCTTCGCCTGGAAGCACAGAGGGTTCTGGGAGCCGAGCGGAGACGGAGCGAGGTCTCGACACAAATCCGCGAGCCCCTCCTCTCGGAGGAACCGGGCCTCGGTGCCAGTGGCCTCGTCCCGCAGCGCCCAGGTGACGCCGGGATGAAACGCGGACAGCGCCTCGATGCGCTCACGCAGGCGTGGCACGTCGAAGCAAGGAGGCGGTTCGAACAGGGAGGCATCCGGCGTGAAGGTGATGCACAGCCCGGACTTCGAGGTTCGTGGAGCAGTGTCATCCGAGTGATCCTGCCCGGCGAGCCCTTCGCGGTAACGGCGACACCAGGTGTCTTCCTCGGTCCAGGCGACGACGTCCAGCGGGGAGGAGAGCGCACAGAGCATCCCCAGGTCCACGAAGGGGGACTGCCAGAGCCCCGCGGACAGAGGACCCGCCTGGGGGGTGAGCCACGTCTCGAGTTGAACAACCGAGGTGCCACCCTGAAGCTTCCACGGCCAGAGGCCGACGCAGAAGCGGCAGGAACCGTCCGCGCGCAGCGAGACGGAGATCTCTCGCGCACCGCCATCACTGGCCGCGACGAACCCCAGCGTCAGGAGGAGATCGACGAGCGAGCTCCGGCCAAATGGCCCGGTGTCGCCGACGTACAATCCAGGCCGTCGGCGGATGGCTCGCCGCAATTCCTCTCCGCTGTTTTGCACCTCCAGACAATAGCAGACACACGGCCCGCAACCGAGCTCCTTCGCTGGAAAAATGGGCCTTCCGCCGAGTGACCTTCGAGAGAAAATCAGCGCCGCCGCTTGACTCCCGCGAGCAGCAGACTCACGACAAAGGCGTCGTGCCTTCGTTCAGGATCTCCAGGTAGCCGCGGTACGCGAAGACTCGGCCGCGCTTGCGCCCGGTGACCTCCTTCACGATGTCCAGGCGCTCCAAATCCACCAGGGCCGCGTTCAGCTATTTAAGTCGAGAGCCAATCTCTTAAATAACGGACCCCTGAATGAAAGCCCCCTTCAATAAAGAGACGGCTGCAACTTCAGTGATTCCGCAAAAAATCAGTGCATCAAGGCCGCCAGCAACTCCGCCCGAACTCAGCGAGCAGCAGGACCCCGAAAATCGCGAGCCCGGAAGTGGTCGAACAGCCTCCTCCCGACGGCTCTCGCGGTGACTCAGGTTCAGGGTCCGGAGGTGGCGGAGTGCAGGGCGTGAAGCAGCGGCAGGCGTCGGTTCCTCCCGGCTCCAGCCGCGCACACAGCCCACCCGCTCCACATGCCCCGTTCTCGGTGCAGGAGGCTCCGAAGTTGCCCTCGCGAAGCGCAGGCAGCAGGCACCGGCCTCCTGTCCCCTCCGTGACGACGCACGTGAGCCCGGAAGGGCATTGAGCGTCGTTCACGCAGTCCTCCTGGCACAGGGACTCGGGAGAGAGCGTCGTGCCCTGCGCGGGCGCTGGCAGCGCGAGGAAAGGCTCGATGAAGTCGACCATCAACGCGTCCACTCGCACGTTGACCGCCTCCTCCCGACAGGCGACGTCACCGCTCACCGTGATGCCCACGAGCACGTCTCGCCCCGTGTCGTCACGGGCGAACACCGGCCCGCCACTGTCTCCCACGCAGCTCATGCCAGGTGCCGGTCCCGCCCGGAAGGACGCAGGCTCGACGTCCGTCACCCGCATGGCCCCCTGGCGTCGTTGACCCGCGGGCTCATCCACATCCTTCGTGTCGCCATAGCCCACCGCGCGCACCGGCGCATCGGGCATCGGGACCACGTCACCCGAAGGCAGCTGCGCGGGAGTCACATCCACCGGGGTCGCGAGCCGCAGCAGCGCCACATCGTACGCATGGGTCTTCGGCTCGTAGCGCGGATGGATGACCGCGTGAGCCACCCGCACGAAGCGCCCCTCCTCACTCGGCCTCGGCATCAACTCCGAGCCCAGGAAGACCTCGTGCGCACCCTCGGGCCCGAAGAGGTCCAGGCAGTGCGTCGCAGTCAGCACGACGTCCGGCGCGATGAGAACACCCGAGCACAGCAACAACGGCGACGGCTCACTGCACCGCGTACGCCGCGCGAGCAGCGCCACCGTGGCCACATCCTCTGGGGCAGGCGTCCCATCCACGATTCGTGACACCCCGCCGCCCCACGTCGCCGCATCCTCCGAGGCAGGAGTACACGCAAGCCCCATCGCGAACAGGAGGAGCCACACGCCGCGCGTCATGCGCTCCATCCTCGAGCCGCCACAGGCGTCACTGCCGCGTGGCCTCCTCCGCGGCCTCCTTGCTCAGCGCCTGGATCTCCTCCCCCAGGCTCACCAGCCGGCCACGGTGACGCTGCATGAGCAGCTCGATCTGCCGCACCCGCTCCAGGTCCCCACGCGACTCCGCCATCTCCCGCTCGCGCTCCAGCCGCTCCACGTCACGTCCCAACACCGACGCGATGTGCTTCGTCTTCTCCAACTTCCACTGCGCCGTCTGCGGCTGCTCCGGAACAAGCTCGTCGTTCTGCTGCGGCGGCGGATTCGCCACCTCCGGCTCCGGCGCCACATCCCCCGGCCCCAGCGCCACCACCGTCGCCGGAGGCGTCACCTCCCCCGCGGGCATCACGGGCTCCGGGCGAGCCCCCTCCACCGCGCGCGTCTCGGGCGACGACGGGATGGGCACCGGCACCAGCTCCGCCTGCTCGACGCCCCGCGACACCGGGGCCGTCCCCTGCCCCATCAGCCCCACCCCCATGGCCACGACGAGCACCACCGCCGCCGCCAGCATCAGTCGGTATCGAGTCTTCATCGCCCGCCTTCTTCAGAACCGCACGCGCCAGCCGCCGCCCTGCCGCTCCACCCGGAGCAGCCACGGCTCCTTGCCCACATTCCCATCCCTCGCCACCCGTGCCCGCACCAGCACCACGTCCCCATCCCGGCCGTCCAGCTTCGACTCCACAATACCCACCAGCATCAATCCGTGCGCATGCATCTCCGACACCGCCTCCTCGCACGGCCGCATGCTCCCTCCCGTGGCCAGCATCGGCCCCAGCACCGCGCAGTCCCCCGAGGGCAACGCCTCGAAGAAGCGCGTCACCGTCGCCTCCGCAGCCTCCGTCTTCGAGGCGGCTGACGTACACGCGAGCAGGGCCAGCACGGCCCCGCCCACCCACACACCCACGTCACGACCCACGCGCATGGCTCAGTAGCAGTTCGACGCGAACAGCTCGTCATCCGCCGCCGACACGAACTGGTCGTCACACCACGCGCTCGCCAGCATGTGGCCGTTGCGCACGCAGCCGTCGTGGTTCGTCGCGTCCAGCGTGTACTGCGTGTCACCCCCACAGCCACCACCACACCGGCCGAAGCAGTTGCCCATCACCTTCGGGCGCGACCAGTGGTCCGGCTCACCGCACAGCCACGTGCTCCCGCTCAGGTAGAACTCATCCCCGCTGCACGACGTGTGGTCGCCCAGCTGCGCGATCTGCTGGTTACCCGCGAAGCTGAAGCCACCCTTGTTGCAGTCGTGCTTCGCGTACGAATACCAGTTGTACACACCCCCGCAGCTCCCCGTGAACTTGCCGTTGCAGCGCGCATAGCTGCACAACATCGTGTAGCCACGCCCCTGCTCGCCCATCACCGTGCGCTGCAGCTCCACCGTGGAGGGGTGCTGCGCCCACAGGCCCACCGCGCGCCTCAGGTACATCGCCTCCGGCGCCGCCGCGTCACCCGCCGGCAGCTCCGCGCTCAGCGCGTCGTAGAGCGACTTGAGCAGCTCCCTATCCGCGTCCGTCAGCTGCGTGTCCGCCGCGCCCTCGTCCGCGAAGCCATCCATCGTCGACACACCACTGGCCGGGTCCAACAACCCCGCGAGCGTCATCCCGCGCAGCCGCACCTCCAACCGGTACACCCCCGGCTCCACCTCGAGCGCGGAGAACGACACCGCGCCGCCGTCCTTCACGTAGGTGCCTCGCGTGTCCCCCGTCTCGGCGGCCAGCGACAGGCCCTCCTGCTTCACCTGCGAGCTCCCGCTCGCGCCACCACAGGCCCACAACATCAACGTCGCGACCGCACAGAGCACCTTGCGCATACCGTTGCATCCCTCCGGCCAGGGGACTGACTCGACCCCGAAAGTCTCGCGGTGGTACCGGGCGCCCTCTGCCCACTCAAGGCCGGGTGCGTCACATCTCACGCGTGAAACATCACGCATGTCTCACGGGTGTGCACCGACCCGGCTTCACTGTTCAACACGACGGAAGATGGGCAGTGAGCCCGCAACCCGCTCCAGCGCCACGCCGTCCTCGGGGAGCGACTCCTCCACGCCCGTGACGAGCAGTCCTCCCGGCGCGAGCCTCGCCACGAGTCCCGCGAGCACCTCCTGCTGAAGCACCGGCGCGAAGTAGGTGAAGGCCACGTTGCGACACAGGACGAGGTGAAAGGGACCCTCCGGCATTTGGGTTCGCAAGTCCTGCTGGACGAAGGTGAGCCCCTCGCGGAACGCGGGGGCGAGACAGGCCTCCGCCTCGGTGCCCGGGAACGCCTCCGCGGCCCACGCGCGCGGCAGCTCCCGGAGTGAGCCGCGCGGATAACAACCCCGACTCGCACGCGCGAGCAGCGCCTTGTCGGCCTCCGTGGCGAGCAACTCCAACCGCGCCTCCGGAAAGCGCGGCGACAGCCCGAGCTGGAAGAGCAGGCTCACCGTGTAGGGCTCCTCCCCCGAAGCACAGCCCGCGCTCCACACGCGCAGCACGGAAGTGGACCCAAGCAGCGCGGGGAGGAGCGTGTCCCGCAACACATCGAAGACCTCGGCGTCGCGGTAGAAGCGCGAGACGGTGACGCGGCAGAGCCCGTCCAACACGGCCCACTCGGCCGCGTCGGACTCCAGCCGGGCGCGGTATTCGGCCACGCTCGTGAGCCCCAGCGCCGCGAGCCTACGGCCGATGCGCTTGCACACCTGCCCTCGCACCCGACGGAAACCTTCGAGCCGTAGGCGAAGACGTGGGCCCGCCCAGCGCATCAGCTCGACGCAGTCGTCGTCCCTCACCTCGGCCTCCTTGTGTTCGAAGTCGTCCGAGAATGTCAGCAGGCCCGGGCGACGGGCGAGCACGGCAGGCCGGGATGTGGCATGACGCTCGGGCGTTTGTGTTGGAATCCCGGAGGAATCTGCCCTTGAAGAGACTGACTGCGCTCACCCTGTCGGCGGCCCTGGCGGCGGCCGGCTGCACGCATGGCACCGCGGCCACCGAGCCGACCACCCCGCCCGAGCAGGCCACCGCGCCCGCCGCGCCCGCTCCGGAGAAGACCCCGGCGCCGCTGCCCGCGCCCCGGACGTCGGACGTGCTCGCCGGCACCGCCGAGGCCTTCACCGCCGCCTGCACCGCCGACCTCGAGCGGGCCCAGGCGCAAATCACCGCGCTCAAGCAACTGGACGCGCGCAAGGACGCCCAGGCCGTGCTCGCCGCGTATGACGAGGCGACGGGCTCGCTCATCGCCGCCGCGAACCGCTCCAGCCTCGCGCGCGAGGTCCACCCGCTGCCGGCCTTCCGCGACGCCGCCCGCGAGTGCGAGCAGCGCGTGGACGCCCTCAACGTGGAGATCTCCCAGAACCGCGGCGTCTATGACGCGCTGTCCGCGGTGGACCTGTCCCAGGCGGACGGGCCCACGAAGTACTGGATGGAGCGCACGCTGCTCGACTTCCGCCGCGCCGGCGTGGACCGCGATGACGCCACGCGCGCGAAGGTGAAGTCGCTCAACGAGGAGCTGCTCAAGCTGGGCCAGCAGTTCGGCAAGAACATCGCCGAGGGCGTGCGCCAGGTGTCCCTCACGCCCAAGGAGCTGGCCGGGCTGCCCGAGGACTACGTGAAGTCCCACCCGGCCGGGAAGGACGGAAAGGTGGTCATCACGACCAACTACCCCGACTACTTCCCGTTCATGACGTACGCGAAGGACGGCAAGGCGCGCGAGAAGCTCTGGCGCACCTACCGCCAGCGCGCCTTCCCGGCGAACCAGGAGGTGCTCCAGCAGCTCATCGCCAAGCGCCACGAGCTGGCCACGCTCCTGGGCTACGAGTCCTGGGCCGCGTACACCACCGAGACCAAGATGACCCGCACGCAGAAGGCCGCGTCGGAGTTCATCGACCGGTTGGCGGACGCCACCCAGGCGCGCGCGAAGCAGGAGTTCGCGGACCTGCTGGCGCGCAAGAAGAAGGACGTCCCGAGCGCCAAGACGCTCGAGCCCTGGGACCAGGACTACTACGAGGACCGGCTGCGCGCGGAGCGCTTCGGGTTCGACTCGCAGCAGGTGCGCCCGTATCTGGAGTACAGCCGGGTGAAGGCCGGCGTCATGGACATCACCTCGCGCATCTGGGGCATCACCTACCAGCGCGCGGCGGACGCCAAGGTGTGGCACTCCGAGGTGGAGGCCTACGACGTGCTCGACAACGGCACGCTCCTGGGCCGCATCTACCTGGACATGCACCCGCGTGACGACAAGTACAAGCACGCGGCCCAGTTCGACCTGGCGCAGGGTCAGGCCGGCAAGCGGCTCCCCGAGGGCACCCTGGTGTGCAACTTCGCGCGCCCCGGCGAGCTGATGACGCACGATGAAGTGGAGACGTTCTTCCACGAGTTCGGCCACCTGCTGCACGCGGTGTTCTCCGGCAAGCAGCAGTGGAGCGGCATCTCCGGCATCCGCACCGAGTGGGACTTCGTCGAGACGCCGTCGATGCTCCTCCAGCAGTGGGCGGGCAACCCGGAGGTCCTCAAGGAGTTCGCCAAGCACCACCAGACGGACGCGGCGATTCCGGCGG
Source organism: Myxococcus fulvus (assembly GCF_900111765.1). The sequence goes on along the minus strand of NZ_FOIB01000012.1, from coordinate 153,027 downwards.
AGATGGTCGAGAAGCTCCGCGCGTCGAAGGAGTTCGGCAAGGGCCTGTGGGCGCGGCGGCAGTTGTTCCTGTCCGCGGTGAGCCTGGACTACTACTCGCGCAAGCCGGGCTTCGACACCACCGCGGCGCTGGTGGAGCAGCAGACGAAGCTCAGCCCGTTCAAGCACGAGCACCGCCCGGGCACGCACTTCGAGCTCGCGTTCGGCCACCTGGATGGGTACTCGGCCGCGTACTACACGTACCTGTGGTCCTCCGTCATCGCGAAGGACCTGGAGACGGAGTTCCAGAAGAAGGGCTACCTGGACCGCGAGACGGCGATGAAGTACCGCCGCACCGTGCTGGAGCCCGGCGGCGCCAAGCCCGCCGCCGAGCTGGTGAAGGACTTCCTCGGCCGTGACTACGGCTTCGAGGCGTACCGCGCCTACGTCGACGCCGGGAAGTAACACGCATCCCCCGGGGAGCCCGTGTCACCATGGGCTCCTCGGTGGCCGGCATGCGGGGATGCACCGCATGTCTTGGTAATCGGGTTACCGAAGTCTCCTCGGAACAATTGCTGGAGCACGGTGGCGCCGGTAGATTGAGCCTCGACTTCGAGGGTGGAGACACCTCGGTCCGGAGCTCATCTCGATGAAACTGCTGCATGCGTGTGTCCTGGGTCTGTTCGTCACCAGTGGCTGTGCCACGACGTCCGCTTCGCGTCAGGTGCCTTCTCTTCCCGACACGGCCGCGCTGGATGCCGAGGTCGCTCGCGCCATGGCGGCGACGGGCGCCAAGGGTCTGGCCATCGCGGTGATTGATGACGGGCGCGTGGTGGCGACGCGGGCCTACGGCGCTCGCAACGCCCAGGGCGAGCCGCTCCAGACGGACACGGTGATGTATGGCGCCTCCATCACCAAGACGGTGTTCGCCTATACGGTGATGCAGCTCGTCGACGAGAAGAAGCTCGAGCTCGACACCCCCATCTCGCGCTACCTCGACAAGCCGCTCCCCGAGTACCCGGACGAGGACCGCTACTCGACGTGGTCGCACCTGGCCGATGACGCGCGCTGGACGCGAATCACACCGCGCCATCCGCTCACCCACAGCGTCGGCTTCGCCAACTTCGGCTTCCTCGAGCCCGACCAGCGGCTGCGCTTCCACTTCGACCCGGGCAGCCGGTATGCGTACTCGGGGGATGGGCTCATCCTGTTGCAGTTCGTGCTGGAGCGGGGGATGGGGCTGGACCTGGGCGCGGAGATGCAGAAGCGCGTGTTCGACCGCTTCGGCATGGTCAACACCAGCATGGTGTGGCGGCCTGACTTCGCGAAGAACCTGGCGGATGGCTGGACGATGGAGGGCGCGGTGGAGCCGCATGACGAGCGCGGCACCGTGCGCGCCGCGGGCTCCATGGACACGACCATCGATGACCTGGCGCGCTTCGCCGCCGCCCTGGTGCGCGGTGAGGGCTTGTCGCCACAGTCCTTCGCCGAGCTGACCTCGCCGCAGCTCGCCATCACCACGAAGAGCCAGTTCCCTTCACTCCAGGCCGAGCTGCCCGTGGAGCAGCGCCGCAAGGACCTGGCCGCGGGCCTGGGCGTGGTGGTCTTCGAGGGGCCGCAGGGGCGCGGCTTCTACAAGGGCGGGCACAATGACAGCACCGGCAACACGCTCGTGTGTCTGCCCGGCTCGCGCCGCTGTGTGCTGATTCTCGCCAACGACGTGCGCGCCGAGAACGCCTTCCCCCAGCTGGTGCGCTTCGTGCTCGGTGAGACAGGCGTGCCCTTCGATTGGGAGTACGGCGACCGGGTCTTCTGGGACGGACGCTGAGCGCTCACGCGCCGCCTTCCGTCTCCTCCGCGAGCGCGGCGTCGAGCTCCCCTCCCAGCGGGTAGATGACCAGATGCCTGGAGGGCTCGCTGCCGTGGCTCACCGCCTCCAGCCGGTAGCGGCTCACCAGCCGATGCTGGAGCTTGCGCACGCGGGGCTGGCGCGGCGCGAGCTCCACCAAGACGCCCTCGCGCAGGGCGCGCTGGACGGCGGCCTCGGCCTCGGCCACCGCCTCGCGGACCTCCTCCGAATCCACGCCCTCCAGCACGTTGAAGAAGCCCTTCAACATCCGGCGCAGCTCCGCGGAGCTGCTGCGCTTCACGGACTCCACGCGCGCGCCGGTCTTCGCCACCACCCGACGCATCCTCGGGTCGTTCGCGTTCGAGCGCAGCGTGACGACGAGGTCCGCCGACTCCAACCGGCTGACCAGTCGCACCTCCACCGGAATCTCGCGCAGCACCCGCTGCAACAGCTCGCGGCCCACGCCGTGCGGATAGATGCGCGTGGGGCGGGCCGCCGGCGTGGCGCCTTCGTCCTGGGGCTCGTCGACGAACCGCGAGGAGAACCGGGTCTGCCTGGGTGGAGGCGCGGCACTCGCGAGCTCCGGCGTGCGCTGCTCGCCGACGCGTGATGGCTCCTCACGGAAGGAAACCGCGCGCGCGGCGCTCCTCATCGAGGGCGCGCCAGGCGGTGCGACGTCATCCCCGTGCGATGTCCCGAAGGGCTCCGCGCTCCCAGGCAGCCCTCTCGACCCGGCGCGCTCCGAAGACATGTCCCTGGGGACACCCGGTCGCGAGCGCGGCGTCGAGCCCGTCTCGTCCATCCGCGGCTCCGCTTGCGTGAAGGACTCGACTTCGGCGCCCTCCTCTTGCCGCGCCGGCGAGGGTGATTCCTCCTGCGACTCCTCACGCCCTCGAGCCTCTCCCGTCCCGCGCGAGTCCTCGTGGGCCGGCTCGCTGCCGCCGCTCCGCGCAAGCTCGCCTCCCACCGCGACGCGTTCGCCTTCCACCGCGACGAGCTCGGACTCCCTCGCCTGTTCCCGGGCTCGCGTGGCACTTCCCGGGCGCCCTCCCACGACTTCATCGCGGGATGAGGCCCGCTCACCCTGACGCTCATGCACGAGCCCACGCGCCGAGGCCGAGCCCTCTTCAGCCCTCGAAGCCGCTCGCGCATGCGCGGCCCTCGTGTCAGCGCTCGCTCGCGCGACGTGCCTCACGGGCACCACCTCCACGCGCCCCGACTCCGCGTCCTGCCGTCTTCGCTCGCCGCCGACGTCCTTGCCGGCTAGCAGCCGGTCCACCGCCTCCGCCGTGTCGCCGTGCACGCGCACCTCGTCACGGCCCACCATCTCCACCACGATGTCGAACGTGGGCGGCGACTTGCGCTCGCTCACCGTCTTCTGCGTGCGCCTGCGCCGAGCCTCGTCGTCGCTCAGCGTCACCGTCTGCACCCCGCCCACCAGGTCCGACAGCGTCGGGTTCAACACCAGGTTCTCCAGCGTGTTGCCGTGCGCCGTCGCCACCAACTGCACGCCACGCTCTGCAATCGTCCGCGCCGCCGACGCCTCCGCCGACGTCCCGATTTCATCCACGATGATGACCTCGGGCATGTGGTTCTCCACCGCCTCGATCATCACGTCGTGCTGCCGGTCCGGCCGCGACACCTGCATCCGCCGCGCCCCACCTATCCCCGGATGCGGCACGTCCCCGTCCCCACCAATCTCATTGGACGTGTCCACCACCATCACCCGCTTGCCCAAATCATCCGCGAGCACGCGCGCCACCTCGCGCAGCTTCGTCGTCTTCCCCACCCCGGGCCGCCCCAGCAGCAACAGGTTGCGCCCCGAGCCGATGAGGTCCTTCAACATGTCGATGGTCCCGAACACCGCCCGCCCCACCCGCAGCGTCAGCCCCACCACCTGCCCACGCCGGTTCCGGATGGCCGACACCCGATGCAACGTCCGCTCGATGCCCGCCCGGTTGTCCTCCCCCGGCGTCCCCACCCTCGCCATCACCTGACGCAGGTCCTCCGGGCCCACCGGCGTCTCGCGCAGCCGCACCACCCGGTCCACCAGCCGCGCCTCCGGCACCCGCCCCAAGTCCAGCACCACCTCCAACACCTCCGAGGGAGCGAGCGCCCCCACCACCGCCCGCAGCCCCTCCGGCAACACCTCCACCAGCAACAGGAAGTCATCGGCGACGGCATCGACACGCGGTGAAGTCATGGCGCCTCTCCTCTACCGGAACGCCCGGGGCGGCATCCATGCCCCTCCACCTCAACCTGCTCCCTCCACCGTCCTCCCGCACACCCACGGATGGCACCCCGCTTCCCCTCGACCGCCCTCCACCGCCCCATGGCAGGGCACTCCCCACCCCCTCACCCTCCCCTCGGGACAGCCCCCGCGTTCACCACCCACCGCCTCGCGCTGGAGAGGGATTTGCTTCGGCCCCCACCGAACTCCGCCTCGGGCGGCTCGGTGAAAGGGGGAAGGTGCAGTGACTTCCAGGTTTCACGAACGGAGGCGCCCCTGGCTCGCCCGCGCGAGCACGGGCCTCCTCCTGCTGCTCGCCGCCTGCAAGGGAGACTCGCTGCCCAAGGCCCGCGTCCTCCCCGAGCCGCCGCCCACCCACGCCGAGGGCTGCGAGAACACCACCGCGGACCCGGGCCGCGTCACCCTGCACCGCCTCAACCGCGCCGAATACGACGCCACCGTGAGGGATTTGCTCGGCGACACCACCCGCCCCGCGCGCGACTTCCCCGCCGATGACCACGGCTACGGCTTCGACAACAACGCGGACGTCCTCAGCCTCTCGCCCCTGCTGCTGGAGAAGTACGCCAGCGCGGCCGAGAAGCTCGTGGAGAACGCCTGGGCCCAGGGCACCGTGCGCACCTGCACCCTGGACGCCACGAACCCCGAGCCCTGCGCTCGCGACATCCTCTCGCGCTTCGCCCGCCGCGCCTGGCGCCGCCCCGTGGCACCCGAGGAGGTGGACCGGCTGCTCGGCGCACTCACGCTCGCGAAGCGACACGGAGACCCACCCGAGGCCGGCGTGAAGCTCGCCCTACGCACGGTGCTCGTCTCGCCGCACTTCCTCTTCCGCGTGGAGAAGGATCCAGAGGCCACGTCCCTCTCGCCCCATCGGCTCGACGCCTTCGAGCTGGCGAGCCGCCTGTCCTACTTCCTCTGGAGCAGCATGCCCGACGAGGCACTCCTCCAGGCCGCGGAGCAGGACCAGCTCTCCACGCCCGCGCAGTTGGAGGCCCAGGTGCGCCGCATGCTCGCGGACCCCAAGGCCCAGGCCCTGGTCAGCAACTTCGCCGGCCAGTGGCTCTTCACCCGCGCGCTCACCTCCGCCGAGCCGGACCCGATGCTCTACGGCGCCTTCAACGAGGACCTGCGCCAGGCCATGCGACAGGAGACGGAGCTCGTCTTCCAGGAGTTCCTCACCGGCGAGCACAAGCTGAGGGATTTGCTCGACGCCCCCTTCACCTACGTCAACGACGCGCTCGCCGCGCACTACGGACTGCCGCTGCCCGGCAGCACCACCCCCAAGCGCGTGGACCTGTCCGCGCACCCCGAGCGCCAGGGCATCCTCGGCCACGGCTCGCTGCTCACCGTCACCTCCAATCCGGACCGCACCTCGCCCGTGCAGCGCGGAGTCTGGGTGCTCGAGCAGCTGCTGTGCTCCGCGCCGCCGCCTCCTCCACCGAACGTCGAGGGCCTGCCCCCTCCGGTCAATCCGCTCATGACGATGAAGGAGCGCATGGCGCTGCACCGCAGCCTGCCGCAGTGTCAGGGCTGTCACCGGATGATGGACCCGCTGGGACTGGCGCTGGAGAACTACGACCCCATCGGCCGCTGGCGGCTCAACGAGGTCAGCGGCGCGCCGGTGGACGCCACGGGAGACTTGCCCGACGGCGCCGTGCTCAACGGCGGCGCGGACATGCGGCGCTTCGTCAAGGAGGACCCGAAGCTGCCCGCGTGCATCACCGAGCACCTGCTCACGTACGCGCTCGGCCGGGGCATGTCCGAGGCCGACGCGTGCGTGGTGCGCGAAATCTCCGCCTCCGCGGAGGCCAGCGGCGGGCGGCTCGTCGACTACATCCTCGCCATCGTCCTCAGTGACTCGTTCACCTCCCGGCGCGGCGACACGGAGGCCCAGACGCCATGAGCAGCAAACGGCCACTCTCCCGTCGAACCTTCCTGCGCGGCGCAGGCGCGCTGATGGCGCTCCCGTTGCTCGAGCGCATGGTCTCCCCCGCCCACGCCGCCGAGGCGCCGCTGGCGCCTCGTCGACTGGCCGTCTTCTACGTGCCCAATGGCATCCACATGCAGAAGTGGCTGCCCACCGGCACGGGCGCCGCCTGGGCGCTGACGCCCACGCTCCAGCCCCTGGCGGCGGTGAAGAGCGACGTGCTCGTCATCAGCGGGCTCACCAACGACGCGGGCAAGCCGGACGGCGACGGCCACCACGCCGCGGGCACCGCCGCGCTCCTGTCCTGCATGAAGGCCGTGAAGACGGAGGGCACCGACTTCCGCGCGGGCATCTCCATGGACCAGGTCATCGCCCGACACCTGGCCCAGCGCAAGGCCACGCGCTTCGCCTCGCTGGAGCTGGGCAACGACGCGGGGCGCGGCATCGGCAACTGTGACTCCGGCTACGCGTGCCCCTACGCCAACAACATCTCCTGGGCCGGGCCTCGCACGCCCATGGCCAAGGAGGTGCGCCCCAAGGCCGTCTTCGACCGGCTCTTCGGCGGCATGGACCCCGGCTCCACCCTGGCCCAGGTGGAGAAGCGCCGCGCCTATGGCCTGAGCATCATCGACTTCGTGCGCGAGGACGCCGCGTCGCTCCAGAAGCAGCTCGGCGTGACGGACCAGCGCAAGCTGGAGGAGTACTTCACCAGCGTGCGAGATTTGGAGAAGCAGCTGGAGGTCCTGGGACAACAGGTGCCCGTGTGCGGCGCCCAGGTGTCGCCCGTCGACAACGAGGACCCTCGCGCCAAGACGAAGGCGATGATGGACCTCATCGTCCTCGCCTTCCAATGCGACCTCACCCGCGTGGCGACCTTCATGCTCGCCAACGCGCGCAGCAACAAGGTGTACGGCTTCCTCGGGCTCAGCGGTGGACACCACGCGTACTCGCATCACCAGTTCGTCCCGGCCAACTTCGACGCGCTCTCGCGCATCGACCGGTGGGAGGTGGAGCAGTACGCCTACCTCGTGCGGCGGTTGAAGGAGAGCCGGGACGCCAGCGGCGCGTCGCTGCTCGACAGCTCGATGGTCTACTTCACGAGCGAGCTGGAGGACGGCAACGGGCACATCCATCGCAACCTGCCCGTGCTCATCGCCGGCCGGTGTGGCGGCGCGGTGGGCACCGACCGACACCTGCGCGCGACGGGCCTGCCCATCGCCAACCTCTACATCTCCATGATGCGGGCCATGGGCGTACCCGGCGTCACCACTTTTGGCTCGGACGGTACGGGGGAATTGCCGGGATTCGGGGGGTAGCGCTCGACCTCGCGGCGTGGACGGAAAACGTCACCATGCATGGACGGACGTCCTGACGCATCATCTTCGGCATGCGTCCGTCTTCCGTGCTCCGCGCAGTCGTCCTGCTCCTGCTCGTGTTTCCTCCCGGCTGCGCGTCGGCCTCGAAGTCCAGCGCGCGCAAGGCCGCGCCGTCCCAGCGGGCCTCCGCCAGCGCACCCCGGGGACAGCAGGCCCGGAGCGCTCCGCAGGCCCGGCCCGCGCAGCCCACGGCGAAGGACTTCGCGCACGACATGGTGGAGGCCCACAACCAGGCGCGGGCCCGGGCCCGGCCCACGCCGAAGCCCGCGCTGCCGCCGCTCGTCTGGTCCGACGAGGCCGCTCGCCAGGCCGCCTCCTGGGCCAAGGCCTGCAAGTTCGAGCACAACCCGGAGCGAGGTGAGTTCGGCGAGAACCTGGCCGCCGCCACGCCGGATGCGTGGACCACGCAGCAGGTGGTGAAGAGCTGGGCGGACGAGGTCTCCGATTACGACCACGCTCGCAACACGTGCAAGAAGGGCAAGGTGTGCGGGCACTACACGCAGGTGGTGTGGCGCAAGACGACGGCCGTGGGCTGCGCCACCGTGACGTGCAAGAAGAACTCGCCCTTCGGTGCCGACTTCCCCACGTGGCAGCTGTGGGTCTGCAACTACGCGCCGCCCGGAAATTTCGTGGGACAGCGGCCCTACTGAGACGCGGTGTCGTCGTGGGAGGGTACGAGGGTGCGTACACCTTCCGGAGGCTCGCGGCGCCGTCGATAATCGCGGGATGAACCGCTCCTCCGTCCGACGTCTGCTGGCCCTCGGTCTGCTCGTGCCCTGCCTCGCCACCGGCTGCGGCTCCGATGATGACAATGATGACGTCACGCCTTCGGGTGACGCGGGGACTCCAGATGGAGGGGGCTCGGGCAACCCGGACTCGGGCGCGGGTGCGCCTGATTCGGGCTCCGGTTCGCTGTCACAGTTCGCGCAGGACATGCTGACGGGACACAACGCCACGCGTGCTTCCGCGCAGCCCACGCCGAGCCCCGCGCTGGAGCCGCTCGGCTGGGACACGGGCGCGGAGGACGTGGCGAAGGCGTGGGCGGCGAACTGCAAATGGGGACACAATCCGAACCGTGGCCCCTACGGTGAGAACATCACCGCGGCCACGCCCAACTCCATGTCCACGCTGGAGGTGGTGGAGGGCTGGAGCAGCGAGGCCTCCGACTACAACTACGCGAACAACTCGTGTGCCTCGGGCAAGGCGTGCGGCCACTACACGCAGGTGGTGTGGCGCAACACGAAGCGCGTGGGCTGCGCGACCGTGACGTGCACGGAGAACTCGCCGTTCGGCAGCAGGTTCCCCACGTGGCAGTACTGGGTCTGCAACTACGCGCCGCCGGGGAACTACACGGGCCAGAAGCCCTACTGAACCTCCAGCGTGATCAGCCACGCGGTGAGGGTGCGCAGCGCATTCTCCGACATCGTCTCCACGGCGGGCGCTTCTCGTCTGGCCACGGCGAGAGCGTGGTCCGCGCCTCGGATGACCGTCACTTGGGGTCGGTGGTTCGCGCCAGTGCGCTTCGACAGACCTTGAGTCAGTGCCCGCGCCGTGAGCGCGGCGGGGGTCGTCTCATCGCGCTCGCCCAGCAGCGCGAGCACGGGGCCTCTCACGCGAGGCAGGTCCTCGGCCGCGTCGTAGGACAGCACGTCGCGCCACAGCGGGCGCTGGAGTTCGAGGAAGCGCTCCACCGTCACGTCTCCGAGTGACGACAGCGGCGTCACCGCGAGCCAGCGCTTGCGCTTCGCGCGCTGGAGGTGGAAGTCGAGCGTCTTGCGCGCGCGGGCCTCGCCGCCGTCCGCGTACAGGCGCGCGTCGTGGAGCACGTCGAGGAACTCGGTCAGGTCCACCAGCTCCGGTCCGGTGAGCCCGCGCCTGCGGCCCTCGTTGCGCATGCGGTGCTGCTCCTGCTTCCACACCGCGCCGGCTCCGCCCGAGATGAGGATGAGGAAGCCCACCTCCTCCGGTGCGCGCGCGGACGCGCCCACCGCGGCCCATGCGCCATGGCCGAAGCCCATCAGCCCTACTCGAACCGAGGGGCCGAGCCGCTGCCGCAGCAGCCGCACCGCAGCGAGGCCGTCATCGCCCTGCGCCTTCAGCCCCGGCTGGAGAGCGGCATCGTTGGCGCGGCCTTCATCATCCCGCGCCTTCAGCCCTGCCCCACGCGCGTCGTAGGTGAGCACCGCGAAGCCATACTCCACCAGGAGCGCCGGATAGGGCTCCAGCGCCTCGCGTGAACCCCGCCCCGCGTCGTGCAACATCACCACCGCGTTCCTGGGCTCTCCCGTCGGCCGCAGCCACAGCGTCGCCGGCAGCTCCGCGCCCTCCACGGACACCGTCATCGCCTCGGTGCGCACCGGCACGGATGAGAGCGTCATCGGCTCCACGGCCACCCCCGCGAGCACCAGCTCCGATTGCCGCCAGGTGACGCGCGCCTCCGGACGGCTGCCGCCGAGCACCCACACCCCGGGCTCCCTCGGCTCCAGCCGCCAGCGCCGCCGCGAGGCGAAGTCCATCAGGAACGGCGCGGTGCCATCCCCCGCCACCCGCACCAGCCCTCCTCCATCCGGCCGACGCCAGACCCCCTCGAAGGGAACCGTCGGCCCGGCCGCCCAGGCCCCGCTCCCCACGAGCACCAGCCCCAGGACCACCACCACGCGCACACCCAGCCTCGACACGCCACGCCTCCGATGCTTTGACGCGCGCGCGTTCAAGCCGACCCGAGGCCCCGGACGCAACACCGTGTCGCAGCCGGGCGCGCGCGTGTGGACCGCTGGACACTCCAACTCAGCGCCGGAGGTGGTGCTCCAGGAACATCGACGTCTCCGCCCACGCCCGGGCGGCCGACTGCTCGTCGTAGCGCGCCCCCGAGGGGTTCGCGAACGCATGCTCCCCGTCCAGCTCGACGATGCGGTGGACAATCCCCAGCTGGTCCAGCGCCGCGCGGAACTCCGCCACCTTCTCCAGCGGAATGGACGCGTCCCGCGTGCCGAAGATGCCCAGCACCGGCGCCTTGATGGTCGACAGCTCGTTCACGTCCGTCACCGGGCTGCCGTAATAAATCACCGCTGCGTCCAGCTCCGGCACCAGCATCGCCGTGCGCAGGGACATGCTCCCGCCGAAGCACCACCCCAGGCTGCCCGTGCGCGTGGCCTTCACGCGCGCGTCCTCCTGGAGGAACTTGTGCGCCGCCACCAGCGTCTGCCCCGCGCGCGCGTGGTCCACCGCCTTCACCAGCGCCAGTGCCTCGTCGGACGTGGTGGCCACCTTGCCGCCATACAGGTCCACCGCCAGCGCCGCGTAGCCGTTGGCCGCCAGCCGGTCCGCCCAGTGCTTGATGTGCGCGTTGAGCCCCCACCACTCGTGGAGGACCAGCACCGCGGGCAAGGGGCCCTTCGCGCCCTCGGGCAGGCTCAGGTACATCTTCGTCCCGGCCACCTCCACCTCCTGCCCCTTCAGCTCGGGCGGCGCGTCGTCGCGCAGGGTGTGCATGGCCTTGAACTCCGCCTCGGAGACCGCGCCCGTGGGAGAGGGCTCGCGCCGCACCTCCACCGGCTTGCCCCGCGTGCAGCCTCCCACCAGCAACAACACGCCCAACCACAGCAGGTGACGGTGCATGAACGCTCCTTGGCGCCGTGAGGCGCTTTGCGTGACTCCAAACGAAGAGGGCCGGCAGGGAGCATCCCCCGCCAGCCCTCCATGGACCCATGCTCCAGTGACTGGAGCGGGGGACTACTTCTTCTGCTCGGCGGACGGAGGCGTCGCCGGAGCGCCCGGAGCGCCAGCGGGGGCCTCGGGCGGCTTGACCACCTCGAGCAGCTCCACCTCGAACACCAGGGCCGAGCCGCCCGGGATGTTCGGGGGCGCGCCGCGGTCGCCGTAGGCGATGTCGGACGGGCACACCAGCTTGGCCTTGCCGCCGACCTTCATCTTCTGCACGCCCTCCGTCCAGCACTTGATGACGCCCTGGAGCGGGAACTGCGTGGGCTCGCCACGCTTGTAGGAGCTGTCGAACTCCGTGCCGTTGGGCAGCGTGCCCTTGTAGTGCACCTTCACGATGTCCGTGGCCTTCGGGGACTCACCGGTGCCGGGGGTGATGTCCTTGAACACCAGGCCGGACTCCGTCTTGGTGGCGCCGGACTCCTTGGCGGCCTCGTCCAGGAACTTCTTGGAGTTCTCCTTCTCCTTCTCCGCCTTGGCGGTGGTGCGCGCGCGCGCCAGCTCCTGGAGCTTCGGCCCGTACGTCTCCAGCTCCACCGCGGGCTTGTCGCCCTTGACCTGGGCGTTGAGGCCCGCCTTGACGTACTCCAGCTCCTCCGGAGTCATGTCGAACACGCTGATGCTCTTGCCGATGGACAGACCGAGCGCGTACAGCGTCTTCTGGTCCTCGGTCTGCGGGTTGGCCGCCGCGCCCGCCGTCGCCGCGGGGGTGGCGCTCCCATCCTTCGCACCCTGCGGCTGGCACGCCGTCAGGCTCAGCATCATCGCAACCAGACACATCTTCCGCATGTGTTTGCCCTTCCTTCGCTTGTGGCCGCGGCGGCGAAAGCGCGCCGCCAATCTCTCGTTCCGGAGGGGCGACTTACTACAGAAACGCCCGTTCTTCCTCTTGGCGCCGCACCGTGACGCCCATCCGCCGCCCTGGTTTCATCCGGGTGGGATATTTCTCCACCCACCACCCCGAAGCCCTATGAGGGCGAAGGGACTTCGGGGCGCGAGCGTCAACAAGCGTCGAGGCGGGTCAGGTACGCGAGGAGCGGCTCACGCAGGGGGCCCAGGCGCTTGTAGCCGCTCATGTCGTCCGGGACGGTGGCGAGCACGCGGGCCAGGCCCTGGCGGCGCTCGGGCGTGGGCACCTCGCCGGCCACCGGGGCCACGTAGGTGTGGATGGTGAAGAGGATGGCGCCCGTCTCCGGCAGGCGGCTCAACGTCTGCCGCTCCAGGCGCAGGAAGCAGCGCTCACCGGCGTTGTCGGGCGTGAGGTCCTCGAAGAGGTGGCGCCACTCCGGGAAGAAGCGCGGCTCCATGCACAGCCTGTCGGTGACGGTGACGGCCCAGTTGCAGCGGGTGACGGGGCGGCCCGGCTTGAGGCCCTCCAACAGCTTCAGCGTGCCGCGGCCCATCTGCTCGGCGAAGCCCGGCACCGGCGCGTGCACCGCGAGCAATGACTTGCCCAGCTTCTCCCCCAGGCTCCAGCCGGAGGGGAAGCAGAGCTGTCCGGCGATGAGCGGGTAGCCCTCGCGCGTGCCGTCCAACACCAGCAGGTCCTCCTGCACCTGTCGGCCCACCCAATCCAGCGGCGCGAACGGCAGGCTGTCCTCCTGGCCCGGCGTGAAGCTGGCCGCCTGGTCCGTGAGCGTGTTGTGCCAATGCCAGCGCCCGTCGTCATCAGCCCGCAGGGTGAAGGACTCCGGCGTCTGTTCCGCCATGCGCGACAGCAACAGCCGCAACACCTCCCATTGCTGGGGCCCCGTGCCCGGCTGCGCCTGGAAGCGCGCGTGCGGGTCCTCGCCGAGCAGCGAGGCTTTCAACGCCAGCTCAGCGCGATAATGCGCTGCGTCTACCTCGATGAGTGTTTCACCGGGACGCAAGGCGCGCACTCCAAGTGCCATGGCGTAGGCGTCCTGCTCGAAGGGGAAGTAGGGCAGCACGTGAACGAAGCTCCGGGCCCGAGAAAAATACAGCCTGCCATTCCTTGCACATCGCAGCGCGTCACGAAACCCAGGCGCGAAGGAAATCCTCACCTCACCCTTGAGGTCGGGCGCGGCCGGGATGAGGATTCGCGCCATCCCTTGGCCCCGCCCCGCTCCGCTCCCCGTCGAGACACGAGGGGGGCATGGCCGACTCCTGGAGGAACCCTGATGAACCGTCTGTCACGTGCCGTGCTCGTCGCCGCGCTGAGTCTGCTGGCCCTTCCCGCCTGCTCGGACGACGACGAGGACCGTCAGTTCGCGAGCCCCAACCCGAGCCCGGGAGTGCCCGAGCCGGACGCCGGCACGCCGGACTCCGGCACGCCGGACGTGGACCCCGTTGCCAAGTGGCCCCTCACGGTGACGTGTACCGAGGCGGAGCGCACGACGGTGACGTTCAATCCGGGTCAGGAGCAGGACCTGCAGAACGCCGTCAATGACATGCAGCCGTGCACCACGATTCAGCTGGGCGCGGGCACGTTCAAGTTCGACAACGCGGTGACCATCCGCAAGCACGGCATCACCATCGTCGGCGCGGGTCGGGGCGCGCAGGGCGAGGCGACCGGTGGCGCCGCCAGCACGGTGCTGGACTTCAGCGACGCGGTGGCCAACACCAACGGCCTGGACGTGCAGGGCCACCTGTTCACGGTGCGCGACCTGGCGCTGTGGAACGCGAAGAAGGACGCGCTGCGCGTGGAGAAGTCGGACAACGTCTTCATCCAGCGCATCCGCACGGAGTGGGCGAAGGAGAACGAGGAGAGCAACGGCAAGTACGGCATCTACCCGGTGTCGTCGCGGTACGTGCTGGTCGAGGACAGCGAGGCGTACAACGCGGCGGACGCGGGCATCTACGTGGGCCAGACGAACCACACGGTGGTGCGGCGCAACATCGCGAAGAAGAACGTGGCGGGCATCGAAATCGAGAACACGCGCTTCGCCTACGTGGAGGGCAACACGGCCATCGACAACACCACGGGCCTGGTGGTGTTCGACCTGCCGGGCAACCCCATCAAGGGCACCGACATCCTCATCGTCAAGAACACCATCACCGGCAACAACCGCCCCAACTTCGCGTCGCGGGTGGCCAGCAGCAGCACGGTGTCGCAGGTGCCGGCGGGCACGGGCACGTTCCTGCTGGCGTCGCGCCGGGTGGAGCTGACGGGCAACACGTGGGGTGACAACGAGTCGGTGGACATCGCGGTGCTCAGCGGCCTGGCCATCGAGGCGGACCCGCTCCAGTGGGCCAACGGCTTCTTCAACTTCAACACCAGCGACGTGTACATCCACGGCAACACCTTCCTGGGTGGCAGCGGCGCCAACGTGGACCACGGCACGCCGGACCTGGAGCGTCGTCCGCTGGGCTTCCTCATCTCCAACCTCTACGCGTACGGCAAGGCGGCCCACGGCGTGGACCGGGTGGAGCACGTGCTGTGGGACGGCATCGACCCGGTGCAGCGCACGCCGCAGCGCAAGCCCAACGCGCTGAACCTGTGCTTCATCGACAACACGGTGCCGGCCACGACGAAGCAGGCCGTGGTGGACCTGGACCTGCAGTCGGTGCAGGCGCACCTGATGGCGCAGCCGCCGAACGTGGCGGCGGCGTGGGCGGCGACGAGCCGCTTCGACCAGGGCGCACTGCCGTTCAACTGCGGTGGCTTCTCGCCCGCGCTGTCGCTCCCCTGAAGTGAGCGGTCCCAGGACACCTGTCGCCATGCGCGCGCCGTACACGAAACATCTGGGCCTCGCCGCGGTGCTGCTCGCCGCGGCGGTGGCCGCCTGCTCGGGTGGGGACGAGGACCCGCCGGGCAACGAGCCCACGCCCGACGCTGGCAATCCCTCGCAAGGGGACGCCGGGCCGCCGGACGCGGGACCTCCCGACGCCGGACCGCCGGACGCGGGACCTCCCGACGCGGGGCCTCCCGATGCCGGGCCACCGGACGCGGGGACTCCCGACGCCGGGCCTCCGGGCACGGTGGTCATCCCGGACAACCTGTCGGACCTGAAGCTCTTCACGGGCAGCCCCGCGACGGGCGACTTCAAGCCCGTGGCGGGCAACATCCCGTACGAGCTGACCACGCCGCTGTTCTCCGACTACTCGCTGAAGTCCCGCACGCTGTACGTGCCGGACGGCAAGAAGGCGCTGTATTCGCAGAACGACGTGTTGGATTTGCCGGTGGGGACCGTCATCACCAAGACGTTCGCGTTCCCGGCGGACTTCCGGCAGCCGGACAAGGACGTGCGCCCGCTGGAGACGCGCATCCTGGTGCGCCAGCCGAGCGGCTGGGAGGCGTATCCCTACGTCTGGAACGACGCGCTCACGGAGGCGAAGAAGGCCGTGGGCGGCAAGGTGTTCAAGAACTTCGAGTTCATCGACACCGAGGGCGCGAAGAAGACGTTCGACTACCTGGTGCCCCAGCGCAACCAGTGCCAGAAGTGCCACCACGAGGTGGACGCGCAGGACAACCAGGTCCTGCTGCCCATCGGCGTGAAGGCGCGCTACCTCAACCGGGAGCACGACTACGACGGCCAGCTCATCAACCAGCTCCAGCACCTGGCGGCGCTGGGGAAGCTGGACGGGCTGCCGGCCACGGGCGTGCCCCGCGCGCCCAACGCGTTCGACGCCACGGAGGCCTCGGTGGCCGAGCGGGCGCGCACGTACCTGGACATCAATTGCGCGCATTGCCACAACCCGAAGGCGCAGCCGGGCATCACCAGCCAGCTGTTCCTGGACATCAAGACGACGGACGAGCTCCACCTGGGCTACTGCAAGCGCCCGGGCTCCGCGGGCAGCGGCGTGGGCGGTGAGTTCGACATCGTCCCCGGAGACCACTCGACATCCATCCTCTGGTACCGGATGAACACCGAGGAGTCGGGGAAGATGATGCCGGAGATTGGCCGCGCCCTGCGCCATGACGTGGGCTCGCAGCTCATCGCCGACTGGATTGACTCCCTGCCGCCGCGGTCCTGCAAGTAGCGGCCGCGACAGTCGGGTGTGTGGGTGAGGCCCTTCGCCGCTGCTCCTTCGAGGCACGGCGGAGGGCCTTCGCCTTCCTGGGACTCAGCGAGTCGGCCGCACCCGGCGGCGGCGCGCCGCGTCCTCGCCGCCCAGCGACACGAGCATGCCCGCCAGCAGCGTGCGGGCCTCCTTCAGCGGGCCTTCGCCATGCTGGTGCTCGAAGCGCTTCTGGAGCGCGGAGCGCAGCGCCCGGGACTTCTCCACCGACGCGAGCCCGCGGGAGGACAGGGCCACCTGGCGCACGCGCGCGTCCCCGGTCTCCGTCTTGTCCACGTAGCCCAGCGACTCCAGCTCCGCGACGGACTTGGACGCCGCCTGCTGCGTCACGCCCAACAGCTTCGCCAGCTCGCTGATGGAGCGCGCGCCGCCCAGCAGGTGCTGGAAGACATGGCCGTGCGAGTGGCGCAGCCCGGTGAAGCCCGCGCCGTGGAGCTCCTCCAGGACCTGGTCGTTCATCCGCTGCCCCACGAAGAGGGCCAGGTACCCCAGGTCCAACGACTCGGGGCGCACGTCCACGTCTTCCATCCGGCGTGACATGCGCCACTGTGTCGCATTCACATCCCGGGTTGTGCAATGCGGGTCCTCCCTGGACCTGGCCTTGTCCAAGCGGACCCGTGGGTCCTTTCGTGACATCGCCCCCCAGGACTTCGCGCATTCGTGCCGCATAATCCCCGCCCCATGTCCCTTCCCCTCCTCGCCCGGGCATCGGGCCTCGCCGTCGCGCTGGCGGTGCTCGCCGCGTGCCGCATCGAGTCCGCCGCCCCCGCCTCCGGCGCCGCCAACAAGCACGAGGGCGCGCCATCGGGTGAGGTCTGGGTCTACACGTCCATGTATCAGCACGTGCTGGACGCGATGGAGCCGCTCCTGAAGGAGAAGCTCCCCGGCGTCACGGTGCGCTGGTACCAGGCCGGCAGCGAGAAGGTGGCCAGCCGGCTGGAGGCCGAGCGCGCCGCGGGCGCCGTGCGCGCGGACCTGCTCTCCGCGTCGGACCCGTTCCTCGTCGAGCGGCTCGCGCGCGAGGGGGCCTTGCTGCCGTATGCGTCCGTGCACGTGCTGCGGGCCCCGCGCGCGTTGGTGGACCTGGATGCCCGCTACGCCTCCATCCGCGTGTCCACCATGGTGCTGGTGCATCGCGAGGGCGCGTCGCCTCCGCCCACCTCGTTCGCGGCGCTGGTGGATGGGAGCTGGAAGGGGCGCGTGGCCATCGGCGACCCGCTCACGTCGGGCACCGCCTTCACGTGGGCCGTGTTCTGTCATTCCAGGTACGGCGAGGCGTACTTCACCGGGCTGCGCGAGCACGGCGCGCTCGTGGCCGGAGGCAACGCGGCGGTGCTCCAGAAGGTCGAGAGCGGCGAGGCCGACGCGGGCGTGCTGCTGCTCGAGAACGCGCTGACGGCTCGCGCGCGCGGCAGCAAGCTGCACATCGTCTGGCCCACCGACGGCGCGGTCACCATCCCCGGCCCGGTGGCCATCCTCGCCGGGACGCCGAACCCCGTGGCCGCCCGCGCCGTGGTGGACGTGATGCTGTCCCCCGAGGGCCAGCGCATCATCGTCGAGAAGGGAGACATGCACGCGGTGGACCCGCGGCTGCCGGGCCCTCGCGAGGAGCCGGGCGTGGACGCGCTGCTACAGCGCACGCAGCCGTGGACGCCGCCCCTCCTGGAGCAGGGGCTCACGCGGGGCAGCGCCATCAAGGAAGCCTTCAGTCGGGCCTTCGCGCGATGAGGGTGCCAACGCGGTGGCTGGGGCTCGGCGCGTGGCTGGTGCCGCTGCTCGTCTTCGCGGTGGGGCCGGTGGTGGCGCTGCTCGCGCGCGGGCTCGGTGCGCAGACGGGCGAGGCGGGGATGAGCGGCCTGGGCGCGGAGACGGGCGCGCTGCTCAACACGCTGGCCATCTCCGGCGGCGCGGCGTTGCTCGCGCTCTGTCTGGGCACGCCGCTGTCGCTCCTGCTGTTCCGCACGGACCTGCCGCTGCGCGGCGCCTTCACCGTGCTGTTCACCCTGCCCTCCGCCATCCCCGCCTTCATCTGGGGCATGGGGTGGTTGTCATTGGCGAGCCCTCGCGCGGGCTATCTCAATCGCATGCTGGGCGCGGGCACTCTCGACATCCACGGCCCGGTGGGCATCGCCTTCGTCGAGGGTGTGTCCGGCCTTCCGCTCGTGTTGCTCGCGGGCGCCGCGGCGCTCAGGCGCGTGGACCCGGCGCTGGAGGAGGCCGCGCGCGTGTGCGGCGCCTCGCCCCCGCGCGCGCTGCTGACGACGACGGTGCCCCTGATGATGCCGTCGCTCTTGTCCGGCGCGGTGATGGTGTTCCTCATGGCCGCGTCGTCGTTCGGCGTGCCGTACCTCCTGGGCGTGTCCGCGACGCCGCCCACGCGGGTGCTCACCACGCGCATCTATGAGTTGGTGCTGCTGGGGGACGAGGGCCTGGGGCGCGCCAGCACGCTCGCGCTCGTGTTGCTGCTGCTCACGCCGCTGTCGCTGCTCGCCACGTGGGCGCTGGGGCGCTCGGGGCGCGTGCGGTTGAGCTCGGGGAAGGGCCTGTCTCCACGGCCCCTGTCCCTGGGCCGCGCGCGGGGGCTGTGCACCGGTGGCGTGGCGGGGGCCTGCGGGCTGCTGGTGCTGCTGCCCCTGGGCGCCATCCTCCTCACCTCGCTGCAGCGGGGCTTCGGGGCCCGGCTGGCGTGGGAGGAGTTGACGCTGTCGCACTGGTCCGGCGTGCTGTTCGAGCCGCGCACGCTGCGCGCCACGGGCCTGAGCCTGCTGCTCGCGACGGGCGCGGGCGCGCTGGTGTGTGGCCTGGGGCTGTCCGCGGCGCTGCTCCAGCGGGCGTGGCGGCGCCTGGGCGCGGGCGTGGAGGCGCTCGCCGTCTGGCCCTACGCGGTGCCGGGCACGGTGCTGGCGCTGGCGCTGCTCGTCGCGTTCTCGCGCGACTGGCGCTTCATCCTCGTGGACCGCGTGGCCTTCGTGCTGGCGCTGGCGCACACGCCGTGGCTGCTGCTCGTCGCGTACGCGGCGAAGTACCTGGCGCTGGGCACCCGCAACGCCTCGGAGGCGCTCGCGCAGCTGGACCCCTCGCTGACGGAGGCGGCGCGGGTGTCGGGCGCGGGCCCGCTGCGCGCGTTCCTCGACGTGCCGCTGCCGCTGCTGCGGCCCGCGCTGACGGTGGCCTTCATCCTGACCTTCCTGGCGTGCGCGACGGAGATAACGATGTCCGTGCTGCTGGTGCCCGCGGGCTCGGAGGTGCTGGGCAAGCTGCTGTTCGACCTGCAGAGCTACGCGGACCCGGCGGCGGCGGCGGTGCTCGCGTGCGCCTTCGTGGCGCTGGTGGTGGCGGGACAAGCGGTGCTCGCGCTGGTGTCCCGGCGCGCGACGGAGACGCGGTGATGCCAGCGATTGTGTTGCAGTCCGTGTTCAAGTCCTACGGCGCCACGCCCGTGGTGCGCGGGCTGAGCCTGGACGTCCACGAAGGCGAGCTGGTCTCGCTGCTGGGCCCCTCCGGCTGCGGGAAGACGACGACGCTGCGCATGCTCGCGGGCCTGGAGCATCCGGACTCGGGCGTCATCCGCATCGGCGAGGAGACGGTGGCCGGTCCCGGCGTGCGCGTGCCCCCCGAGCGGCGCGGGCTGGGCATGGTGTTCCAGGGCTACGCCGTCTGGCCCCACCGCTCCGTCGAGGAGAACGTGGCCTATCCGCTGGTGCTGCGCCGCGTGCCGAAGGCGGAGCTGGCCACCCGCGTGCGCGAGGCCCTGCGCCAGGTCCGCCTGGAGCACCTGGCCACGCGCAGGCCCCACGAGCTGTCGGGCGGACAGCTGCAGCGCGTGGCGCTCGCGCGCGCCCTGGTGGCGAGCCCCCGCGTGCTGCTGCTCGACGAGCCGCTCTCCAACCTGGACGCGGCGCTGCGCGAGGAGCTGCGCGCGGAGATCGCCACCCTGCGCGCGAAGCTGGGCACCACGCTCGTGTTCGTCACGCATGACCAGGGCGAGGCGCTCGCGCTGTCGGACCGCATCGCGGTGATGAACCAGGGCGTGCTCGAGCAGGTGGACTCCCCCCAGACGCTCTACCGCGAGCCCGCCACCCCGTTCGTCGCGGGCTTCGTCGGCGGCGCCAACGTGCTCACGGGCGAGGTGCGCGACGGCCACTTCCACACCACGCCCGGCGGCACGGTGTTCGCGCTGCCGCCCGAGACACCCGCCACCCCGGGCCCCACCACCCTGGTGGTCCGCCCCGAGGACGTGGCGCTCGGTGAGCACGGCACGCCCCTGCCCCTGTCCGCGCGCCTCTTTTTGGGCCACGCCGCCGAGTACCGCTTCCCCGTCGGCAGCACCCTCCTGCGCGCGGTGGCCCCTCCACTCGAGGTGCGCGCGGGTCAGACACTCCACGTCCGCCTGCGCAAGGTCCGCCTCTTCTCCCCACGTTGAGCCCTGGGGCTCGGGGACGCCTGGATGTTTTCGGACTCATTGCCCCAGACGAACCGCTCCGGGGAGACTCCCAGCGTCACCCCCTGACTCCCGGAGTCCTCGTGTCTCGCCCCATCGCCCTGCTCGCGCTCCTCGTGTCGTGCCTCGGTCTCACCGCCTGCTTCGAGGACGATGTCTGTACGGAGATCTCCACCTGCGGCGTCTGCGCCAGTGAGTACGTCGCCAACTCCTGCAAGTGGTGTCCGTCCGACAGCACCTGCTCCGCGTACGGCGAGAGCAGCTCCTGCTCCTACTCGGAGCTGAAGGACGACGCGGACGAGTGCGGCGGCACGTCGGGCGCGTGCAACTCCCCGTACTCGGGCCCCGCGGCCGACCCGCAGTCCTCCTCCTTCTGCCAGGCCGCGTACCACTACGGCTGCCAGGGCCAGACGTCGCGGCGCGACGACAACTGCCGGGTGTATGCCCAGTTCGAGGCGGACAACCCGGGCATGGCATCCTGCCCCTACTGCCCCTGAGCGATTCCGCGCGCGAGGAGGCTCGGACCTGCGTTAAAGCCGCACGCATGAGCGACTCGAACCCGAGCATCCTCTCCCACGTCTCCCTCGGCACGAACCACTTCGAGAAGGCCGTGGCCTTCTACGACCAGGTCCTGGGCACCCTCGGCTGCAAGCGGGTGCTCGACTTCCCCAACGCCGTGGCCTACGGCAAGCAGTTCCCCGAGTTCTGGGTGCAGGCCCCCATCGACGGGCAGCGCGCCAACGTCGGCAATGGCACGCACTTCGGCTTCATCGCCTCATCGAAGGAGGCCGTGCACGCCTTCCACCAGGCCGCGCTCGCGGCGGGCGCCACCGACGACGGCGCCCCCGGTCCCCGTCCGCAGTACGGCGCGCCCTACTACGGCTGCTTCGTGAGAGATTTGGACGGCCACAAGATTGAGGCGTCCTTCTGGGACGAGTCCGCGGGCGGCGCGCACGGCGTCTGACGCGGCGCGGGCCCCGCCTTCAGCGCGGGGTGGACGATGGAGCGGTGTCATCGCGGTGGATGACACCCTCCTTCATCACGAAGAACACGGCCTCTGTCTTGCGGATGTCCTCGAGCGGGTTGCCCGGCACCGCCACCACGTCCGCGAGCTTGCCGGGCTCCAGCGTGCCCAGCGTGGCGGACACGCCCAACAGCTCCGCGGCGTGCACCGTCGCCGCGCGCAGGGACTCGGCCGGCGACATGCCCGCCTGTACCAGCAGCGCGAACTCGCCCGCGTTCCGCCCGTGCGCAAAGACGCCCGCGTCCGTGCCGAAGGCGATGCGCACCCCGCGAGAGATGGCCTTGCGCAGCACCTGCTCGCGCGACGCCTCCACCGTGCGCACCTTGCGCACGTTCTCCTCGGGGAGGCTCCCCTTGTCCGCCAGCTCCTTCACGCCCTGGAAGGCCATGGCGGTGGGCACGAACCAGGTGCCCTTCTTCTTCATCAACTCCAGGGCCTCGTCATCCAGCAGCGAGCCGTGCTCGATGGAGTCCACGCCCGCGCGGATGGCCCGCTTCGCCCCTTCCGCCCCGTGGGCATGCGCGGCCACCTTGCGCCCGCGCGCGTGCGCCTCGTCGACCAGCGCGTCCAGCTCCGCCTGCGTCAGCTGCGGCGAGCCCACGTCCGCGTTGAGGCTGAGCACCCCGCCCGTGGCGCACACCTTGATGAGGTCCGCGCCGTACTTCACCACCTCGCGCACCTTCGCGCGCAGCGCCTCCGGCCCGTCCGCCACGCCCGGCCCCGTCTCGTCCGCCAGCACGCCCTTGCGCCAGGAGTTGCCGTCGTCGCAGTGGCCGCCCGTCGTCCCCAGCCCCGCGGTGGCCGTCAGCATGCGCGGCCCCACCACCGTGCCCCGGCGGATGGAGTTGCGCAGGCCCACGTCGATGAAGTCCGCCGCGCCCAGGTTGCGCACCGTGGTGAAGCCCGCCATCAGCGTGGCCTTCGCGCGCGGCAGTGCGTCCAGCGTCTGCTCCGGCACCGTGCGCTGCATCGAATCGATGACGTCCTGGCGCCAGTCCGCCCCCGCCTCGCCCGTCAGGTGCGTGTGCGCGTCCATGAAGCCCGGCAGCAGCGTGGCGTCTCCCAGCTCCACCACGCGCGCGCCCGCGGGCGTCTTCGCCGTCGCGCCCACCGCCGACACCTTGCCGTCGACCACCACCACCACGCCCGGCGTGACGAGCTTGCCCGTCCTCGCGTCGAACAGGCGCGCGGCCTTGAGCACGTAGGACTTCGGGGACGGTGCGGCGGAAGCAGACAATCCCGACAACAGACAGGCCACGAGGAGCGCGCGTCGCATGGGCCCATTGCCCTCCGCGCGCCCTCCCGAGTCAAGCGCCTACACCTGGCGCAGCTTCCAGCGCCCCCGCCGGAAGAGGATGGCCGCGAGCACGGCCAGCACCGAGAAGGCCACGGTGAGCGAGAGGAACACCCCCGAGGGCCCCATCTTCAAGGGCCCCGACAGCACCCACGCCAGGGGCAGCTCCAGAATCCAGAAGCAGAACACGTTGATGAGCGTGGGCGTGGTGGTGTCCCCCGCGCCGTTGAACGACTGCGTCAGCACCATGCCGAAGGCGTAGAAGAGGAAGCCGCCGCTGATGATGCGCAGCGCATGCGAGCCGTGGTCCACCACCACCGGGTCCGGGGAGAAGGCGCCCACCAGCGGCTGGGCGAAGGCGACGAACAACACCCCCAACGAGCCCAGGAACACGGCGTTGATGCGCCCCGCGGTCCACACCGCCTGCTCGCCGCGCTCGGGTTGACGCGCGCCCAGGCTCTGGCCCACCATCGTCGCCGCCGCGTTGGCCAGCCCCCACGAGGGGAGCAGCGCGAAGAGCACGATGCGCATCGCGATGGTGTAGCCCGCCACCGCCTGGCTGCCGAAGGTGGAGACGATGCGCGCCAGCACCACCCAGCTCGTGGTGTTCACCAGCGACTGCGCCGTGCCCGCGCCGGACAGCCGCAGCATGGAGAGCATGGTGCCCAGCTCCAGCCGCACGTGCTCCCAGCGCACCCGCAGCCGCCCGCTGCCCTGGGCCAGCCGGTAGATTTGATACAGCACGCCGCAGCCCCGGCCGAACGTGGTGGCCACCGCCGCGCCCATGACCCCCAGTTCCGGGAAGGGGCCCAGGCCGAAGATGAGCATCGGCGCCAGGACGATGTTGATGGCGTTGGCCAGCCACAGCACCCGCATGGCGATGGCCGCGTCCCCCGCGCCCCGGAAGATGGCGTTGATGAGGAACAGCAAGAGCACCGTGCCCATGCCGCCGAGCATCACCTGCGTGTAGCGCACGCCGTGCTCCAGCACCCACGGCTCGCCGCCCATCAGCTCCAGCAGGGAGCGCGAGTACACCACGCCGCCCACCGCCAGGGGGATGGCCAGGAACACGCCCAGGCCAATCGCCTGCACCGCCGTGCGCGCGGCCTGCTCCGGGTTCTTCTCACCGATGCGCCGCGACACCAGCGCGGTGGCGCCGATGCTCAGGCCCGCGGCCGCCGCGTAGATGATGGTGAGCAACGACTCCGTCAGCCCCACCGTGGCCACCGCATCCGCGCCCAGCCGCCCGACGAAGAAGACGTCCACCACCGCGAAGATGGACTCCATCACCATCTCCAGCACCATGGGGACCGCGAGCAGGAAGATGGCCCGCTTCACGGGCAGCCCCGTGAGGTCCTTCTCCGTGCCGTGCATGGCCTCCTTCAGCGACGCCCAGAACCCCTCTTCCGGCACGGACTCCCGCCCCTCCACCTGCGACATGTGTGCTGCCTCCTGGACCGCCCCCCCGACATTCGGGCCCTTCTGTCAGGAAGGGGCGACGACGTCCAGGACGCCGCGGCGCGCGGCGGGCTGACCCGCACGGCGCCACGCGGCGGGGCAGGTGGGCACGCTCGGCCTTGTCCTCCGCGCCCGGGCGAGCGTGGGTGGCCGTCACGAACCCCAGACCCGGGGCCGGGTTACGCGCTGTTCGCCGTTACACCTCCGACACCACTCCAGCGCCTCCGGGCGGTCCTTCATCGTCGAGGCGAGGTGTAGCTTGCGCCCACTCATGATGCCGAGCTTCTCTCGTACGCCGTTCCCGTCAGACCCCAGTCCGGGCACCGCGCACTTCCGTCTGGCCAGCAGTGCGCGCGTGCTGGGACGCGTGCACCTGGGACCCGGAGTCCACCTCGCGCAGGGCGCGGTGGTCTGCTCTCCGGAGGGCGCGGTTCAACTGGGCGCGGGCTCCACGCTGCGGGAGAACACCACCGTCATCGGCGCCGCGCGTCATCCCGTGGTGGTGGGCGAGAAGACGACGCTGGGCCCGCGCAGCATGGTGCTCGGCGCGTCGGTGGGCCACCTGTGCGACGTGGGCGCGGGGGCCATCCTGCAACCGGACGCCCGGCTGGGCGACCGCTGCCTCGTGGCGGATGGGGCGCTGGTGCCCTCCGGCATGTGGGTGCCCTCGGATTCCGTCATCGTCGGCCGGCCCGCGCGCGTCGTGCGGCGCGTGGACACCGGCGACCTGGAGCGGCTGCGCGCCTCGCGCGGCGGCTCGCTCACCCTTCCCCAACAACCCCTCACCCCTTTCTTCGCCAGAGACCGCGCCGAGGATGCACCCATGGGACAGCTCTACTCCCTCCGAGACAAGCACCCGCTCGTCCACCCCACCGCCACCCTGTTCTCCTCCGCCGAGGTGACGGGCGACGTGCTCATCGGCCCCGGCGCCATCATCGGCCCCGGCGTGCGCATCATCGGCGAGTCCCACACGCCGCTGCGCATCGGCGCGGGCGTGCGCATCCACGCCAACACCGTGGTGCAGCTGCAACCCGGTGGCACGCTGGTGGTGGAGGATGGGGTCATCATCGGACCCGGCTGCCTGGTGCATGGCTGCTTCGTGGGCGCGAGCACCGTGGTGGAGGCGGGCGCCATCCTCTGCGACCGCAGCCGGCTGGGGAAGGGCTGCCTGGTCGGCGCGGGCAGCATGGTGCGCCCCGGCTCGCTCTTCCCGGACGCGGCCCAGGTGGATGGCTTCCCCGCGGTGCAGACGGGCTTCTTGTCCGCGCTGCCCGCGACGCCGGCCTGGGCGCTCAAGCCGGAGGACCTGCCGGAGCTGCGCCGCGTGAGCTGAAGCCCGCTCGCCGACCGGGCATGCCGCGAGGCCCCGCCCCGCTGCCCGCTGTCGCATCCCGCCCCGCGTGCCGAGGGGCACCTTCATCCAAATCCTGAGGGAACGAGCCCGCCCGCGCGTGGAAATGCCCGCGCGCCTGGGGGACGGACGGAGGACCTCGCCTCGCGGGCGGGGACGGACGATGTGGCAGGCGCCCGGCACCGAAGGCCTTCAGGAAATCCACCGGGGACGCCGGTACGTCGTGTTCCGCACCTGGGCACGCGATGGACGGCCGCTCATCCTCAAGCAGGTCCGCCAGGGGCCGCTCGCCGCCGGCAGCGCGCCCATGCTGCGCCACGAGCACGCGCTGCTCACCGAGCTGCGCGACACCGTGCCCGACCTGGCGCGGGTCGTCTCGTGGGAGGACGCGCCCACGCACCCGCCCACGCTGGTGCTGGAGGACGCGGGGCCGCACACCCTCCAGGAGTGGCTGCGCCGCAAGCCCGTGGACCTGGAGCGCTTCATGGCGCTGGCCCTCCAGCTCACCGGCATCCTCACCCGCCTGCACGAGCAGCACGTCATCCACCGCGACCTCAACCCCACCAACCTGGTGATGAGCGCCGACGGCGCGCACCTGACGCTCATCGACCTGGACCTGGCCACGCGCGTCTCGGGCATCGCCCCCAGCGGGGATTTGCCCGGTGAGCTGCAGTGGACCCTGCCGTACGTCGCCCCGGAGCAGACGGGACGGATGAACCGGCCCATCGACCACCGCGCGGACCTGTACTCGCTGGGCGCCACCTTCTACGAGCTGCTCACGGGGCTGCCGCCGTTCACCTCGCCGGACCCGGTGGAGCTGGTGCACGCGCACCTGGCGCGCGCGCCCGTGCCGCCCGCCTTCGTCAACCCCGCCGTGCCGCGCATCGTCTCCGACATCGTCCTCAAGCTGCTCGCGAAGATGCCGGAGGAGCGCTACCAGGGCGCCGACTCGCTCTTGTCGGACCTGCTCGAGGCCGGCCGGCGCCAGAGCGACGGCGACTTCACGCTGGGGCGGCTGGACCTGGCCCACCAGCTGTCGCTCCCGGAGCGCCTGTACGGCCGCGAGCCCGAGCAGGAGGACCTGCGCGCGGCCCGCGAGCGCGTGCGCCGGGGCGAAAGCGAGCTGGTGCTGCTGTCGGGCGCGGCGGGCATCGGCAAGTCCGCGCTGGTGCACGAACTGGCGCGCGACGCGCTCCCCGGAGACCGGCTGCTCACCGGCAAGTTCAACCAGCTGCGGGGCAACGTGCCCTATGCCGCCTTCGTCCAGGCGTTCCAGGGGCTGATGCGCGAGCTGTTGGAGGAGTCCCCCCAGTCGCGCGACTTCTGGCGGGAGCGGCTGCTCGGCGCGCTGGGGCCGCACGCGCGCGTCATCACCGACGTGGTGCCCGCGCTGGAGGTGCTGCTCGGGCCGCAGCCGGTACCGCCCGCGCTGGGGCCGGTGGAGGCCGCCGCGCGCTTCCACCTGCTCTTCCAGTCCTTCGTGCAGTCGCTGGCCACGCCCCGCCACGCGCTGCTGCTGTTCCTGGATGACCTGCAGTGGGCGGACCCCGGCTCGCTCCAGCTCTTGGAGAGCCTGTGCACGGACCCGGGCTCGCGACACGTCCTCTTCATCGGCGCGTGGCGACCGCAGGAGGTGGGCCCCGGACACCCGCTGTCGCGCCTGCTCGACGTGCTCGCCCAGCAGGACACGCTGCCGGTCCAGGACTTCGAGCTGGCGCCGCTGGACGTGGGCGCCATCACCGCGCTGTGCGCGGACACCTTCCAGCTGGAGCCCGCGCGGGTGGCGCCCCTGGCCCGGCTGCTCGCGAGCAAGACGGCGGGCAACCCGCTCTTCCTCACGCGGCTGTTGCGCCTGCTGCACGCGTCCGGGCTCCTGCGCTTCGACTGGGAGCGCGGCACGTGGACCTGGGAGCTGGAGCGGCTGTCCCGCGTGGAGGTGACGGAGAACGTGGTGGAGCTGCTGCTCGCCGCCATCCGCCGCCTGCCCGAGCGCACCCAGTACGTGCTGGAGGTGGCCGCGTGCCTGGGAGACCAGGTGGAGCTGGGCCTCCTGTCCTCGCTCGTCGACGAGAACGAGCAGGACGCGGCCTCCGCGCTGTGGAGCCTCCTGCGCGAAGGGCTGCTCGTCCCCGAGAGCGAGCCCGCGCGCTCGCCGACGACGACGGACGGCGCGCGGCGCGCGGCCACCTACCGCTTCGCGCACGACCGCGTCAGGCAGGCGGCGTACTCGCTGCTCACCGAGGAGCAGCGCCAGGCGCTGCACCTGGCCGTGGGGCGCAAGCTGTGGCACGACGCGAGGGGCGAGGCGCTGGAGGAGCGGCTCTTCGCGGTGGTGGACCACCTGTACCGGGGCCTCGGCCAGCTGGGCGACAGCGAGGAGCGCGAGCAGCTGGCGGAGCTGTTCTTCCGCGCGGGCTTCAAGGCCAAGGGGGCCTCCGCCTTCGGCGCGGCGCTGGTGTACTTCACCCGCGGTTTGTCGCTGCTGCCCGCGGACGGGGGGCTTCGACGACAGGCGCGGCTCTTCCAGGTGCACAGGGAGGCCGCGGAGTGCGCGTACCTCTCCGGCGACGGGAAGCTGGCGGAGGAGCTCTTGTGCACCGCGCACGGACACGCCGCGTCCGCGCCCCAGAAGGCGGACCTGTACGTCCTCCAGGTGCTCGCGAACCTCATGACGGGGAAATACCCGGAGGCGCTCGCCGCGGGCCGCGAGGGGCTGCGGCTGTTCGGCGTGGAGCTGCCCGAGCACGGCTACACGGAGGCGCTCGCCGAGGGACAGGCGCGCGTGCGCCAGCACCTGGACGGGCGCCGGGTGGAGGAGCTGCTGGACGCGCCGATGATGACGGACAGCGGGCACCTGGCCTGCGTGCAGCTGTTGTCCGAGCTCGTCACGCCCGCCTTCTTCGTGGACCCGGACCTGTTCGCCTGGCTCAACACGCTGGCGCTGGCGCTCACGCTGGAGCACGGCAACTCGCGCTGGGCCCCCGCCGTCCACGCCGTGCAGGGGATGCTGCTGGCGAGCCGGGGCGAGGTGGAGGAGGCGCAGGCCTACGGACACCTGGGCGTGGCGCTCGCGCGCAAGCTGGGCGACGCCAGGCAGGAGTGCCGGGCGCTCATCAGCCTCACCCTCAACGTCAATCACTGGCGCGCGCCCCTGCGCACCAGCCTGTCCCTGCTGCGCCGGGCGGTGACGACGGGGCTGGCCAGCGGGGACCTGCAGTTCACCAGCTACGCGCTCACCACCGTCGTCTCCACGGAGCTGGCGATGGGCACCGAGCTGGTGCGCATCCTCGGCTCCATCGACACCGCCCTCTCCTACTCCCGGCGCGCCAACGTGCAGGGCATGGTGGACGTGTCCATCCTCTACCGTCAGGCCATCCGCGCGCTCCAGGGCCGCACGCGCACGCCCGCGCGGCTGGACGACGACGACTTCGACGAGAGCGCGTACCTCGCGTCGGACCGGGCGGAGCAGACCAACCTCTACCTGCTCGCGATGATGAAGCTCTTCGTCGCCTACGTGATGGGCGACATCGACGAGGCGCTGCGCATGTCGCGCGAGGCCCTGCCCTACGTGCACTACACGCAGGGCTTCTTCCGCAACGTGGACTTCAACGTGCTCACCTCGCTGACGCTCCTGGCGCGCGCCTCCCGGGCCCCCCTGGAGAAGGCGTCCCTGCTGTCCCACGTGGAGTCCAACCAGCGGCGGCTGGAGGTGTGGGCCCGGACGTGTCCGGAGAACTTCCGCCACAAGCACCAGCTGGTGGCGGCGGAGGTGGCGCGGCTGGAGGACCGGGCGCTGGAGGCGATGCGGTCGTACGACAGCGCCATCGACGGCGCGCACACCGAGGGCTTCCTCCAGGACGAGGCCCTGGCCAACGAGCTGGCGGGGCGCTTCCACCAGCAGCAGGGCCACCGCCGCCTGGTGCCGCTGTACCTGCGCGCGGCGCTGGACTGCTACGTGCGCTGGGGCGCGCAGGCGAAGGTGACGCAGCTGGAGGAGGAGTTCCCGGAGCTGGCGACGCGGGTGGACCGGCCCTGGGTGGAGCCCGGCGCCACCACGGCGGCGCCCACGCCGCCGGGGGCCTCGCTGGACCTGCTCACCCTGCTCAAGGCCTCCGAGACGCTGGTGGGCGAGGTGGTGCTGGACCGGCTGCTCGAGAAGCTGATGGCGGTGTGCTTCGAGGCGGCGGGGGCCACGCGTGGGGCGCTGGTCCTGGACGAGGGCGCAAGCCTCCAGGTCTGCGCCGTTGGGGCCAGCTCCGAGCCCGTCAGCCTGGAGCGCACCCCGCTGGAGTCGAGCCACCAGGTGCCGGTGACGTTGGTGGAGCACGCCTTCCGCACCGGTGAGACGCTGGTGCTGGCCGACGCCGCGCACCAGGGCCGCTTCGTGGGGGACGCCTACGTGGTCCGCCGCGCGGTGAAGTCCGCGCTCGTCGTGCCCATCCAGCGCCACGGCAACACGGTGGGCGTGCTCTACCTGGAGAATGACCTGGCCACGCGCGCCTTCACCCCGGAGCGCGTGGGGGTGCTGCGCACGCTGTCGTCGCAGATCGCCATCTCGCTGGAGAACAGCCGCCTGTTCGAGCAGCTCCACGTGGAGGTGCAGGAGCGCCGCCGCGCGGAGCGGGCCGTGCGCTTCCTGGCGGACACGGGGCTGGCCTTGGCCGAGTCGCTGGACGTGGAGGTGATGCTGGGCAACGCCATGCGGCGCGTGGTGCCCTTCCTGGCGGACTGGTGCATCGTCACCGTCGTCGAGCGCGGCGAGCACCTGAGGGTGCTGTCGGCGACGCACGTGGACGCGCGCAAGGAGGCGCGGCTGAAGCAGATGCTGGAGAAGTACCCGGTGGACTGGACGTCCCCGCCCGCCCTCATCCACGCGCTGCGCACCGGCCAGCCCTTCCTGCGCGCGGACGTCACCGACTTCAACCTGCGCGAGCACGGCCACGGCCAGGAGTACATCGACCTGCTGCGCGACATCGGCTCACGCGCCGCCATGCACGTGCCGCTCATCGCCGGAGGCAAGACGCTGGGCGTGGCCACCTTCGTCTCCGGCGCGCCCGGCAGGCGCTACACCGACGCGGACCTGGGGCTCGCCCAGGAGCTGTCGCGCCGCGTGGCCGTCTGTCTGGACAACGCCCGGCTGTACCGCGAGGCCCAGGACGCCGTGCGCCTGCGCGACGAGTTCCTCAGCGTGGCCTCCCACGAGCTGAACACGCCGCTCACCTCGCTGCGCCTCATGGTGCAGACGCTCCTGCGCCACACGCCGCCCGGGCTGCCGCCCCACGCCGTGCGCGCGCTGCGCACGCTGGACGGCCAGACGCTGAAGCTGGCCACGCTGGTGGAGGAGATGCTGGACATCTCCCGCCTCCAGGCCGGGCGGATGGACCTGCACCTTACGCGCGTGGACCTGGCGGACCTCATCCACCACGCGGCCCGCAGGCTCGCCGAGCCGCTGGAGCGGGCGGGCTGCGCGCTGGAGCTCCACCTGGACGGTCCGCTGTGGGGGAACTGGGACGGCGCGCGGCTGGGGCAGGTGCTGGTGCACCTGCTGTCCAACGCCCTCAAGTTCGGCCCGGGCAAGCCCATCACCCTGCGCGCCTGGGAGGACGACGGGCGGGTGCGCGTGAGCGTGACGGACCGGGGCATCGGCATCGCAGAGGACCGGCTCGCCGACATCTTCGAGCGCTTCGAGCGCGCCGTCTCCGTGCGCGCCTACGGCGGCCTGGGCCTGGGGCTGCACCTGGTGCGCGAAATCCTCACCGCGCTCGGGGGCTCCATCCACGTGGAGAGCACCCCTGGCGAGGGCAGCACCTTCACCGTCGAGCTGCCGACCGGGCCCGAGCCTCAGAAGTCCTCGTACTCCATCGAGATGACATAGGGCTTCGTGGAGCTGACCCGGCCCGCGTCGTCCGTGTGCAGCTCGCAGCCCAGCATCTGGCTCACCGGCGCGTCGAAGCGGAGGATGCGCAGCCGCTTCGCGACGGAGCCCTCCAGCCGGACGGGGTAGCCCAGCGAGCGCGAGCGCTCCAGCGCGTCCTCCGGCAGCTCGCCCGCCTTCACCTCGCCGCAGAACCCCGCGATGCGCGCCTGCACCTGCCGCTCCCTGCGCGGAGTCAGGACGCTCGCGCTCAGCCAGGAGAAGAACAGCACCAGCCCCGGCACGAGCACGAACACCAGCAGCAGCACGCCGCAGCCGTACCGGCCCAATGAGGTGCCACCCGGCTTCGCCGCGCTGTCCCGTGCCATCCGCGTCTCCTTTGCGTCCCCCGGCAAAAAGCGACACCCGGGAGGCCCATGATGGCCCCCCGGGTGTCACCGTCCAACCCCGAACCTCGAAACTCCTGGAGCTAGTAGGAGCCGCGCAGCGTCACGCCCGTGAAGGCCGAGTAGGCGCGCACCATCACGTAGTACTTGCCGGCCGTGGTGTTCGTCAGCTGGCAGGTCTCCGCGTTGCCACCCAGGTACGGGCGGCAGTCGTAGGTGCCGGAGCCCGTGCCGGGGGCCGAGTTGAAGCGGACGTACAGGTCCGCGTCACCCGTGCCGCCGCTGGTGGCGAACGTCACGCGGGTGTTGGCCGGCACGTCCATCGTGTAGTTCACGCTGGCGCTCGTGGCGGCGGACAGGCCCGTCACCGGCACGTTGTTCTGCAGCACGTTGCTCACGGTGGCGCTCGCCGTGCCCGTCAGCGTCACGTTGGAGTAGGCCGAGTACGCGTAGAGCAGGACGTGGTAGGTGCCCGCCGTCGGATTGTTGATGGTGCACGTCTCCGTGCTGCTGCTGCCCGCGGAGCTGCACAGGTAGCTGGACGTGGTCGGCTGCGTGCCGCGCCCCACGTACAGGTCCAGGTCACCCGAGCCGCCGCCCGTGGTGGTGAACACCACCTTGGTCGTCCCGGCCGGGACCACCAGCGAGTAGTACTTCTCGTTGCCCAGGCTGCCGGAGATGCCCGTCACGGGCGTGCCGTTGGTCAGCGGGACGGAGACCGGCGGCGTCCACACGCCGTTGACACCCACCGCCTCCCAGGCCGCCTTCACCGCGTCCTGGATGGCCTGGCTGTAGTTGAGGTCCGCGGCGGCCTGGATGGTCCACGTCTTCGCCTGGAGGAACGTGGTGCCCTCCGTGAAGATGTCCGTGTTGGCCTTGTACCAGATGCGCGCCGCCGTCTCGACGCCGATGGCCGGCACGTTGATGGTGGTGCGGCCGCGCGGGTGCGTGCCACCCTTGGCGAGCAGCGCGAAGGCCAGGTTGGGGATGCCCGAGCTGTAGTGCACGTCGGTGCTGGACGTGTAGTCGTTGAGGTGGTCCAGCGAGACGCCGTCCTTCTTCGGGTCATCCATGTAGCGAAGGGCGTCGTTCTGCGTGTTCGGCGTCCACACCTGCTCGCCAATCATCCAGATGGCGGGCGTGGTGCTCCAGGTGCCGGACGCCCAGCTCTGGCAGATGGCGGCGAAGGTGTCCGACAGCGCCTCGTTCAGACCGCCGGACTGGCCGGAGTAGATGAGGTTGGACTCGCGCTCCGTCACCGCGTGCGTCAGCTCGTGCACCGTGACGTCCGGGTCCTTGCCCAGCTCGATGGAGTTCACGCCGTCGCCGTCGCCGTACACCATCTGGCTGCCGTTCCAGAAGGCGTTCACGTAGCCGCTGCTGTAGTGAACGGTGCTGCGCAGCTCCGCGCCCGCGTTGTCGAACGAGTCGCGGCCGAACAGCGTCTGGTAGCAGTCGTACGTGTAGCCCAGCTGCGTGTGGTTCTGGTCCACGTGCGCGTCGTTGGTGACCGCGCCCAGCTCGCTCCGGCGCAGGGTGCCCGGCAGCGTGGTGCCGTTGTTGGCCGTGTACACCGCGCGGTTGCGGGCGGTGTGGATGAGCGGGTGGCGCGCCACGACGCCCGTCTGGCCGAGCGCGTCGACATAGACGTTGTCCACCAGGGGGATGCCGGAGGGCTGGGTGCCCGTCACGCGCACGTGCCAGGCCAGGAACAGCGTGCCCGCGTCGTCACGCACGTAGACCAGCCGGGGCTCGCCCTCGGAGGCGATGCCGGTGCCGGCGGTGCCACGGGCCGCCGCGCGCGCCGCCGCGGAGGCGTCCACGCGGGGCGTCGCGGGCAGGTCCACGCCGTCACGGGCGGAGCTGTTGGCCGCGTACACGTTGCCGTCGGGGCGCACGTGCAGCATCAGCTCACCGCCCACCACCTCCAGGCCGTTCTTCGTCTGGCGATAGCGCAGGTGCTGGTTGCCCTGGTTGTCCGTGCGCGCGCGCTGCAGGAACAAATCATCCGCGCGCAGGCGGAACACCGGGGCGATGTCCGTCAGCGCCGGGGCCGCCGCGAAGGCCGCCTGGCCCACGCCCAGCGCCGACAGCGTGCGCTCCACCTTGCCCAGCTCACCCACCAGCGTGTCGGGCACGCCGTCCGTGTGCGCGCCGGCCACGCCCGCGCTCGGCAGCTTCTTGAGCGACTGCTGGATGTCCGCTCCCGCCTTCACCTCGGGCGCCTTCGCCTCGTCCGGCGCGGACTCCGTGGTGCCACACGCGGTGAGCGCAACACCCAAGCAGGCCACGCCAATCGTCTTCAAGACTCGATGAGCCAAATGCAAGACCTCCGGTAAAAGGCCATTTATTCGTGACACACCTGGAATCACGTTTTCAAACGCAAAAGCGATTATTCATGTTTCGATATATTACCAACCCAAACACGTCAATTCGCTTTACGTGTGAGTCCTCGCGCGACGAGAAATGGCCAGCACGAGGGTAGGACAATGGCTCGAAAGAGCGTGTCTGGCGGTAGAAGTCGAGCCCGCCTGAAAACACGTCTGTCCGTGTCTGGAAGTCAGACGTGTTTGAGAGGCATTGACTTCGCGCGGCTCACGGGCGCGGCTGGGGCGGCTCGGCCGCGTCACCCTGGATGAGCCAGAGGCGCGCGGGAGACTCCTCCCAGAAGCGGCGCAGGATGCGGTCCGTGCGGCTGTTCTGGGCCACGCGGTTGAGCTGGAGCGCGACGATTTCGCTCTCCACCAGCTCCGCCACGCGCACCACGCCCGAGCGCAGGCCGTACTCCTGCACGCGGCGAATCATGTTGGCGGCCTCGGGCGAGGCGGGGCGGAAGGCGCGCAGGTCGGCCAGGATCTTGATGTCCTGGCCGGCGAGCGAGTCGGTGGCCCGCTCCAGCTCCGTCACGAAGGCCTCCATCTCCGGCACCCGGATGTAGCCCTCCAGGACGAAGCCCACGATGGCGTGCGCATTGTCGACGTCGATTCGGAACACCCGGGCTCCTTCGCCACCAGCACGCGCGTCGCGCGCCCCCACAGCGTAGGAGCCCGCTGGTGGAGAGCCCAGACACCCGGGAGTGCGGGGGGGATGTCCGGTTCAGGATTCGACGCTCAGCTGCTCGAGCAACAGCTCGAAGGCGCGCCTGGCCACGGCGTCACGCACCTGGGCCCGGACCCCGGCGAAGACATGGCGCTCCACCGTCACCGCTCCGCCCCGCCGCATCACCGCGATGAAGGCCAGGCCCACGGGCTTTTGTGGCGTGCCGCCGCCAGGGCCCGCGATGCCCGTCTCCGCGATGGCCCAGTTCGCGCTCGAGCGCTCCAACGCCCCGCGCGCCAGGGCCTCCGCCGCCTCCGCGCTCACCGAGCCATGCGCCTGGAGCAGCTCGAGCGGGACGCCGAGCTGTTCGACCTTGGACTCGTAGGAGTACGGCACGAAGCCGCGCTCCACCACCGCCGAGGCCCCGGGCACCTCCGTCAGCCGCCCGCACAGGAGCCCGCCGGTGCACGCCTCCACCAGCACCAGCCGCACCCCCGTGCTCCGGCAGCGCTCCAGCACGCGCGCCTCCAGCGACGTCTCTTGGCGTGGGTCGTCCTGTCCGTCGTGTCCCGGCGTCACCGCGCCATCCTCGCGCACCTCCCGCCGGGCCTCAACCGTGGGCGGGCGCGGGCCGCGCGGCCAGCACCGCCACCAGCACCTCGTCCCTCCAGCGCAGGCCCACCACGCCCGGCTCGCGCTCCAGCGTCAGCGCCGGGTGCACGCCGTGGGGGCGCAGGTGCTCGAGCAGCTCCAGGGGCTCGAAGCCCGCGCGCGACAGCCGCGCTTTCCACATGCGCGCCGTCTCGTGGCGCTCGCAGCGGGCCGACTCGTCCACCGTGCCCACCACGTCCTCCACCTCGCGCCCGAAGAAGCGCTTGATGGCGGCGCGCTCCTCGCCCGGCACGCCCAGGGAGTCGAGCAACTGGAAGACGTGCGTGAAGTGCCGCCACGCGTGGCCGAAGCGCTCCAGGGGCGCCGCCTGGAAGTGGTCCGTGTTCGGCTCGCACATCACCAGCGCCACGGGCTCCACCGCGCGCAGCCGCCGCAGCACCGCGTCCCGGGCCGTGCCCAGGCTGTCCGGCGCCTCCGCCACGTGGTGCAGGGCGAACGCCGCGTTCACCACCCGGGGGCCCGGCAGCGCGCGCAGCATGGACCACTCCGCCCCGCTCATCGCCTCCACCGGGGACTCCACGCCGATGAAGCGCACGCTCGCGTCCACCTCGCGCGCCACGCGCTCCGTCGCGGCTTTCGCCTGCGCGAGGCTCGCCCCGCTCGGGTCCACGCCCACCAGCGTCAGCTGCCCGGGCGCGGCGCCGCGTCGTGACAGGGATTGCAACAGCCGCACGGCCTGTCGCCCCTGGCCGATGCCCACGTCCACCAGCGTGGCCTCTTGCTGTCCGCCGAGCAGCGCCTCCAGCACCGCGTTCGCCAGCGCGTCGGCCGTGGACGCCAGCGGCATGTGGGCCATCAGCGAGCGGAACAAGTCAATCTGCCGCTCGCTCGCGTCGGGGTGCAGATAGGGATTGCGGCTCCCCGCACCGGCGCCCGCCAGGCGATGCCGCACGGCGGTGGCGAAGAGCTGGTAGCCCAAATCCTCCGGCACCGCGTCCACGTCCAGCATCGACTCCAACGCCCCCAGTGACGCCGTGGCCTCGTCGGGCCGTCCCGCCAGGCCCTGCTCCATCGCCCGGAAGAGCAGCTCCTCCTTCTGCGCGCGCATCGCCCCGACTCCTTCCCCACGAGAAGCCCCGCGTGGACTCAACGGTAATGGTGCCCTCCCGGGCCCTCCACCTGGACCCCACGCCCGCGCCCTTCCTCCGTGAGTTGCCACACACGCGGACGCACGAACGTGCGCCCTGGCCGTCCTCGGTTCGACGCCGGACTCGTACCCGACGACCAGGACTCGCGGTGAGGAGCACACTGTACGCGTGATGCATGACTTCCCGCGTAATCGAACAAACCATTAGACGCGTGGGAGGGACGGGGCGAGGCTGCGCCCACCCGAGGACTCGCCGGAGTGACAGTTCCGAGGTCATCGGGTGTTGAAGGGGGCCTCATGCGTTCCAGACGCGGTGTCTTCTTCCCGCTGCTCGTCCTCACCACGCTGTCCGTCCTCGCGCACGCCCAGGGCGTCCCCACGCCCGCGTCGGACGCGCGCGCCATCGAGGTCCAGCTCCAGGCCAGCGACGGCGGCACGGTCCTCTCCGCCGACGACGCCGAGCGGCTGGGTGTCACCCAGGATGGCCGCGAGGCCCGGCTCCAGCCGCCCACGCTCGTGACGCCCTCTCCCGCCGCGTGGCCCGAGGGGCTCGAGGGCACCCCGGGAGAGGTGACGCTGGAGCTGCTGGTGGACGTGGAGGGCGCGGTGGCCGAGGTGAAGGTCCTCGCCGCGCCCCAGGAGCCCCGGCTCACGGAGGCCGCGCTGCGGGCCGCGTCGGGGCTGCGCTTCACGCCCGCGGTGCTCACCGGCGCGCCGGTGGCGGTGCGGCTGCCCTTCGTCTATCGCTTCGAGCCGCCCGCACCCGTGCCCCGCTCCACCGCGAGCCTCTCCGGGGAGGTGCGGGCCCGAGGCACGCGCCGTCCCCTCGCGGACGCCACGCTCTTCGTCGACGGCGCCGCCGAGCCCTCGGGCACCGTGGACGCGGACGGGCGCTTCACGCTGGCGCTGCCGCCCGGCGCCCACCGCGTGGAGGTGCGCGCGCCGGGGCATCAACCGGCCACGTTCGAGGAGACTCTGTCGGAGGGACAGGCGCTCCAGGTCATCTACCGGCTGCAGCCCGGCCGGGTGAATCCGTACGAGACGGTGGTGCGCGACGAGCGCCCGCGCACGGAGGTGACGCGAATCACGCTGCACGAGCAGGAGCTGCGCGAGGTGCCCGGCACGCTGGGAGACCCGTTCCGCGTGGTGATGTTGATGCCCGGCGTGGGCAGCCTCGCCTCGGGCATCAGCTACCCGGTGGTGCGCGGCAGCCAGCCCGCGGCCACGGGCTTCTTCCTCGACGGCGTGCGCATCCCCATGCTGTACCACCTGATGCTCGGGCCGGCGGTGCTCCACCCGGACTTCATCGACACCGTGGACTTCTTCCCGGGCACGCCGCCGGTGCAGTACGGACGGCTGCTGGGCGGCGCGGTGGATGGACGGCTGAGCCGCCCGCGCGAGGACCGGCTGCACGTCACCGCCTCGGTGGACCCCATCAACGCCGGCGGCTTCATCGAGTACCCCTTCGAGAGCACCGGCACCTCCGTCAGCGTCGCGGGGCGCATCAGCTATTCGGCGCTGTTGATAACGCTCGGCTCCAAGCTGCTCAGCTCGGCGGAGACGGAGAAGCTCCACGCCGACTTCTGGGACTATCAGGCGCGCGTCGAGCAGAAGGTGGGCCAGGGGCGGCTGCGGCTGTTCGCGCTGGGCAGCTCGGACGACGTGGGCTCCTCGCCGTCGCTCGACTGGGTGGGCATGTCGGGCGGGCGCATCGTCTCGCGCTTCCACCGCGTGGACCTGCGCGGCACGCACCCGCTCGCGGGAGGAGACGCGGAGGTGGGCCTCACCTTCGGCACGGACGCGCTGGGCTTCACCGGCCAGGAGTCCTTCCGCGCGGCGAGCGGCGCCATCGACTACCAGGACGTGGGCGAGTACGCGCTGAGCCAGCTCACCTTCGCGGCGCGCGCGGGCTGGAAGCGGCGGATGAGCGACACGCTGGAGGTCGCCGTCGGGGGTGACATCGAGCACCGGCGCGCGGCCACGGACATCCGGGGCACCGGCATTCCTCCCGGCAGCCGGCCCGGCGAGACGACGGACCCGCTCAAGAGTCCGTCCTCGCTGGCGATGTTCTCCGGCGCGTATCTCTCCGCGACGTGGCTGCCGGCGCCCCAGTGGCTCGTGCAGCCCGGCGTGCGCGTGGACAACTACCACCTGTCCCCCGGCATCAACCACACGGTGGCGGAGCCGAGGCTCACCGTGCGGCACCAGCTCACGGACGCGCTGGTGCTCAAGGGCGGCGCGGGCGTCTTCCATCAGACGCCCACGGTGCTGGTGCACCTGCCCGCGGTGGACACGTCGAGCCTGCGCCACGGGCTCCAGGAGGGCCTGCAGTTCGACGTGGGCGCCGAGTGGAAGGCGATGGAGGGCCTGGAGCTGAGCGGCGACGTCTTCTACAACCCGCTCACCCGCACGGTGGAGCTGGACCTGCAGCAGGTGGTGGAGAACCGCCGTCGCCGCGGGCTCGACACGCCGGACCCGTCCGCCAGCGGCTACGCGTACGGCCTGGACCTGATGGCGCGTCACCCCTTGGGGCGGGACTGGTTCGGCTGGGTCTCCTACAGCTTCCTGCAGAGCAAGCGGCGCGTGCGCTTCGACCGGTACGGGGATGATGACCGGGTGGTGGAGACGGTGGAGGGCACGCTGCCCTTCGCCTTCGAGCAGGCGCACGTGTTCAACGCGGCGCTGAGCTACAAGTTCGGCAACAACTGGACGGTGGGCACGGTGGTGCACTTCAACACCGGCCGCCCCGAGTCCGGCGAAATCACCACGCTGACGCAGCGCCTGGTGACGCGCGCGGACGGGACGCAGAACTGGGTGCGGCAGGACCGCGACAAGGCCGAGCGCCTGGACGCGTTCTTCCGCGTGGACCTGCGCGTGGCGAAGTCCTGGGCGATGGAGGACTTCACGCTCGATGCGTACCTGGACATCCTCAACGTGTCCGCGCGGCAGGAGGTGTTCGCATACGACTACGGCTTCGACGAGGCCCTGCGCCCCGAACGCAAGCCCACGCGCTTTCCCATCATCCTGCCGCTGCTCGGCGCGAAGGGGACGTACTGACATGCCACGACTGCTTCGTTGCCTGCCTGTCGTCGCGCTGCTCGTCACGGGCTGCGACCGCAAGCCCGAGGACCCCGTCTTCGTCTACGGCTTGCTGCAACACCTGGATGGCTCGCCGCGTCCCGACGTCGCGGTGACGTTGGAGCGCACGCGCCAGCCGAGCTACGAGCATCCCGAGAACGTGGGCTTCACGCCCTACACGGAGGCTCGCAGCGAGGGCGCGGGGAATGTCACGCTGGAGGTGCTCCACGGGGACGCCCTGGAGGAGCGCGAGTACGAGCGGCTGCAGTACCGCTTCCGGCTGGCCGCGCCGCTCGAGGAGGGGCATGGCGTCTACACGTCCTTCGTCTTCGAGGACGACGTGGAGATTCCTCCCCTGCGCCCGTGGGCGCCGAACCTGACGGTGGGGCGGGACGCGGAGGGGCTCGCGCTGTCATTCGACGCGCCGCCGCCGGTGCCGCCGCTGCCGCCGTCGGGGCGGTTGCTGCAGTTGGATACGGGGCAGACGCCGGACCCGGTGACACTCGAGCCGTGGGAGCCCTACCCCGTGGTCCAATTGCATGGCCCGGGCGGGCGGCTCTGGGAGGTCCATGACGCGGCGGCGCCCTGGCGTCCCAATCCCTATCAACTGGAGGACTTCGCCGGGGTGGAGGCGCAGGTGCGCGCGGTGAGCCTGGGCACGTGGATCTTCCGTCCGCTGGCGTCCAATGAGAGCACGGTGTCGTTCCGCGTGGAGTGGCGAGGCCCCCGTGTCCCCGTGCCCGTGGGCACGTTGCACCCCGTGAGCCGAGGGGTCTCGTGCACGCCTGCTCCCGTGGGCGAGCCGTGTCCGTACACGGATGGTTTCTTGCGCAAGGCGCGCACCACGCAGGGGGCGGTGGACTCCGGCGTGGACCAGGTGGTGCTCGAGTGGGACGCGCCCATCCGCCCGCGGCACGCCGTCATCCGGGAGGTGGAGCTGTCTCAGGGCGGTCCGCCCAAGCTCCTGTTCCAGGTGGAGGGCAGCCTGGATGGAGGCAGCTGGGCTTCGCTGGGGAGCGCGCCGTACGTGAACTACGACGACGTCGAGATACGAGACCCTCGCTTCTCCACGGCGCTCGACCACACGGCGGAGGACAGCCCCTATGGGGATGGGCCGTTGGACGTGAAGCGTCCGGCGCGCTTCATCGAGGTGTCGCTGACGGGGGAGGTGCCGGTGCGCTTCGTGCGCCTGCGGGTGTTCACGGAAGGAGGCTCGTGGACGCTTCCCATCTCCGCGCTCTCGGAGTTCTCCGTGTTCGAGTAGGGCCATCGCCCTGGAGAGCAGGTTGCTGCCCGGGGGACA
This sequence comes from Myxococcus fulvus, assembly GCF_900111765.1. Next base: position 111,938 of record NZ_FOIB01000012.1, on the reverse strand, counting down.
CGTGTCGACGTTGCGCGAGGTAGTCCACATTGCCTCGAAGGAGCAGGCCCTTGCGTACGACGCCCGAGAAGAAGATGTCCCTGCTGACGGAGAACGAAGCCCAGCTCGTGCTCGCCAGCGCCCCCCGCAATCTGATGGAGCTGTCCCGCCGCGAGCTGCGAGGTCGCATCCAGCGCGCGCGGCGGCTGATGGACAAGTATGACGGCATGGCGACGCGTCAGCGGCGCGAGGCGCTGGGCAGGCGCACGCCCACGCGCTCCAAGCGCGCCGAGGGCAACGCGAACACGCGGCGCAAGGCCACCTACTTCCGTCAGGCGCTGATGCGCTTCGAGAAGCGCCTGGCGATGCTGGACCGCCAGGAGGCGATGATGGCCAAGCGGGCCCGTGTCACGAGGAGGGCCACGGGGGCCCGGAGGACGACGAGGGCCGCGGGTGGGAACACGCGGAGGACTCGGACCACCGGCGGAGTGCGGAGGACTCGCACGGGTACGGCGACGCGGACCACGGGTACGACGACGCGAGCCGTGGGAGGGCGCAAGCCTGTGCGCCGCATGAGCGCCGCGGGTCGCACCGCGACGGGCTCGGTGCGCGAAGTGAAGGCCCAGCGTCGCAAGGGCGGGGCTCGAAAGCAGCAGGGCTTCGGCTCGATGCACCGCGCGTCGCATGTCCGCGGTCGCAACCGGCGCACGCAGGCGCGCAAGGACTCGCGCCGCTGAGCTTCACGACTCAACGCACAGCCTCGCCGAACCCGACGAGGCTCGGCGAGGAAGCCGTCAAGATTGAGCGGGATTCGACGTGGACGCGTACAGCGCCAAGAGTTGCTCCGTCACGCTTTCCAGCCATGCACGCGCCAGCTCCCAGTTGCGAACCGGCTTCGGATAACGCCACGCGGGGAAGCCCGTCTCCTCGTCGCTGCGACAACCCGCGGTCGCGACACCTTGGGCGTCGACCCAGGCTTGCGCTTCGAATGCGAGCGACGCGAGCCGCTTGTCCAAGCCCCAGGCGCAGATGACGAGCGGTGCGCCCAGCACGTCGGTGCCAATCGCCGCGTTCGCCTCCGCGAACACGCACCCCAGGTCCGCGTGGGTCGCGCCATTGCTGATGAGCGCGAACAAGTCAGCGCTCCTGGCCGCGCGAACATCGGACAGGTTCACGACCCGCACATGCGTCAAACCGACGGCCTCCATGACACGCATGATTCGGTACTGGACCGCGTCGGGCTTCGTGGGCACCAGTTGAAACTCATGCTCGCGCGAACCGAAACCTGGCTTCGGCGCGGATGAGCCCGGATTCATCATCACCACGAGCGCCTCAGGCTGCTCGGCGAGCATCTCGGGCGGGAGCGGAGCGAGCACCGAGGGCTTGCCCGCGCGAATCTCGAGCACGGCTCGCCGCTGGAAATCGGCGCGCGCCTCATCCCAATCGTGGAACAGCCCCCAACAGGCGTAGTGGTTCTTCAGGCGCTTCATGGCAGCTCCCTGATGAGGGTTCGCCGCGCTCCATCCGCGTGGGATGGAGCGCGCACTGACGCGAGCCTCAGGCCCGCCGACGGCGCGTGAGCGCGGTGACACCGGCGAGCGAGAGCATCAGCCACAGCGCCATCGCGCCGGGGCCCGTGGCGCTGCAGCCACCCCCCATCACCTGGGGCTCCTCGGACGAGCCCGAGTCGGGCTGACCGGGGGTACCGGAGTCGGGTGTCCCCGGCCCCGCGTCGGGAGTGCCAGGGCCTGCGTCGGGCGTCTTGGTGATGGTGCTCTCATCCAGGTACGCGCCGCACGCCGGGTCGGCCGTGCCCTCCGCGCGATGCGCCAGCGCGAGCGCATACGCCCCCGCGCCGAAGCCCACCATGGGGGAGTTGTACTTGTACGTGCCGTTGAGCTCGTCATACGTCTCGGACACCGCGAGGTAGTTCTTCAGCGACTGGTCCGTCACCCACTTGAGCACCCGCTCCGCGCGCTCCGGGTCTCCGGCCATCCGCTTCGCCATGGCGCCGCGCAGGCTCACGATGACCCACTCCGCGCTGTCGTACTCGCCGCCCCAGGGGCTCAGGTCCGCGCCGCCCGTGTGGTCATACCGGTCATCGTTGCGAGACCAGCCCGCGCCCGCCGGAGAGGACAGCCGCAGGTCCAGTCCGCGAAGCGTCTCGCGAGCAATCTTCCCTGCCGGGTCGAACAGCTCGAACGCGAACGCGTCCAGCACCGCCGCGTCCCAGTAGCCACGACCCGAGCGCACCTCCTCCAGGTTGGAGCCGAGCGCGAAGTTGTGGTCCGTCAGCTTCTCCGCCATCGCGCGGCGGATGGACTCGCCGGCGTTGCGGTAGCGTGTGGCGCGCTCGGTGTCACCGACGCGCTCGGCAAGCGCCGCCGCGTCACACAGGCCGCGCGCCGCGGTGAGGCTCGTGTACGTCCACGAGCGCTGCCGCCCGTTCCAGTGCGTCTCCCAGATGGACGAGTCCGCGCGGATGAGCCCCGTCTGCGGGTCGATGAGCGCCACCAGTGCGTCGCCCACCTTCGTGGACACGGTGGGCCACGTCTGGTCGACGAGGGTGACGTCTCCGGTGGTGCGCTCATAGTGTCGCAGCGCCCAGAGGAACAGGCCGAAGCCGTCGAACTCGATGTTCGGTCCTGCTTCGTTGAAGTCCGTCTCCTCCACGCCGAAGCCGTGGTAGCGCGTGAGGGTGATGATGTACGGCGGCATGGAGTACGGCTGCAGCTCGCGCCAGTTCTGGAACCGGCCGCTGTCCGCGTTGAGGTAGTAGGACAGCGCCTCGCGCGCGTCCGTGTTCATGCCCAGCGTGGCCATGGCGGCGGCCGCGTAGGCACCATCGCGAATCCACGCGTAGGTCCACTGTCCGGGCGGGAGGCTCGCGAGCACCGCGCCCTTGCCCGCGTGCTTCACCAGGCCGGGCAGCATGGCCGGTGAGCCATTGGGGGCCTTGAAGCGCGTCGCGCGGGGCTCGCCGTCGCGGGAGAGGAACTCACGCAGCCAGGCCTCGCTGGAGCGGACCTGGGCCATGTGCATCACGACCGCGGAGTGGCGCAGCAGGGTCTCCTCGTTGTCGGACAGGCCGGTGGGGACCTTCACAGTGTCGTTCTGGAAGGAGGCCCAGCGAGCGACCTCGGCGTCGACCAGGGCCTTGGCGTCGGAGGTGCCCACGTAGTCGGCCAGCCACTGGCGCGCGGTGGTGGTGCCCTCGGGGTTGCCGAAGTGCACGAAGGCCACGCCGGCCCACTTCTCCGCGCCGGCGGCGATGTCACCCAGGTTGAACTGGTAGGCAGTGGCCCAGCCCTTGGCGGCCGAGGGCTGCGCGGTGAAGTCCTGCAGGTCCTGGCCGCCGCCGCTCTGCACCACGTTGTAGCCGTTGGCGGCGCCCGTTGCGGTGGAGACCCAGGCGGCCTTGCGAGCCACGGTGCCCAGGGGGCGGCCCACGACGACGCCGGCGAAGCCCTTCTCGACGAAGTCGTTGCCGCTGAGCTCCACCGTCTCGCCGTTCTCGTCGATGTCGGACATGACGCCAGGGCGGCCGTAGCCCAGGTGGAAGTTCTGGAGGGAGAACACGCTGACGCCGGTGGAGGGCGCGGTGCCGGTGTTGCGCACGCGCAGGGCCATGACGAACGCGGCGTGGGGGACGGACTGGGGGGCGAAGACGTAGGTCGTGACCTCGAGCGTGCCCACGCGCTGGACCATGCGCGCCAGGCCCGTGCCGCCGTTCTCACCGGAGGCCCAGGGGGCGTAGCCGCTCGCGTCCAGGTCGACATCCTGGGCGCTCAGCCAGCGCTGGGAGCCGCCGGAGCGCAGACCGAAGAACGCGTCGAAGAGGACATCACGCGCGTGGACGACCTGGGGCTGGCCGCGGACGAAGACGTCGTTGCCCACGCCGTCGATGACGGGCTCCTCGGTGGCGAAGAGGTGCTCACGGAAGTGGGAGACCTTCTTCTGCTCCAGGTCGAGCATCACGGCGCCGTGGCCGTTGGAGGAGGCGAGCTTGGTGAAGGTGCGCTGGACCGCGACCTCGGCGCGAGCCTCGATGGCGAGACCACACAGCAGGGGAACGAGGAAGAGGGTCAAGGCCCGGGCGGAGGCACGACACAGGTGGGAAAGACGCTTCATGCCGCCGATTCTGGAGTGCTTCCCGCTCCAGGCCAACCGGGTACGTCGCTTCCTCGTGTCACGGGTGCCCGTGGACCCGTGACGGGAGCCGGTAGACGGAGGAGCTCGGGTAACTTCAGGGCCATGGCCATCCCCGACTATCAGGCCCTGATGTTGCCCGTGCTCGACCACCTCAGGGACGGGCAGCCGCATGAACTGCGTGTCCTGCGCGAGGAAATCGCTACCGCGCTGAAGCTGACGGATGAGGACCGCGCGGAGCTGCTTCCCAGCGGGGCGCAGGCCGTGTTCGACAACCGCGTCGGCTGGGCAAAGACCTAGATGGGCGATGGCGGCTCCCTCGAGGACGCGGGCAAGGCGCTCGGCCGCGGTCACGACGGCGGCATCGATGGAATCATCAAGGAGGACCCGCTCGGGCTCGACGTCATCTACGTGCAGGCCACAGGAAGGGCGTCTTCATCACCGCCTCCACCTTCTCCAAGGAGGCCAGGGACTACGTCACCCGCATCGAGAAGAAGATCGTCCTCATCGACGGCGCCCGCCTGTCCGCATGGATGTTCGACTTCGGCATCGGGGTGAACGCCGTCAGTGCCTATCAGGTGAAGCGCGTCGACTCGGACTTCTTCTCGGAAGAGCAACCCTCATGACACGCGCCGCCGCCCGCGCATCCGCGCGCGGATGCGGCTCAGCGCCACGGGCGTCACCCGGATGTAGCTCGCGATGTCCCGCTGTGCCAGCAGCGGCGCCAGCTCCGGATGCTCGTCGAGGAAGCGCTGGTAGCGCTCCTCGGCGGACAGCGTGAGCAGTTCCATCTCCCGCTTCTCCTTGCGCAGCCCATACACCTCGAACGCCCGGCTCACCGCCCGCTGCCATTCCAGGTGATGCGCGGCCAGCCGCCGCACCTGCGCGAAGTCGAGCTGCTCCACCCGCGACTCCACCACCGCCTGCGTGGAGAAGCTCGTGACGCCTCCAGGTGCCAGGGCCACCAGGCTCGCGAAGCACGTCCCCTCCCCCGCGAACGCCTTCACCCACGCCCGCCCCTCGGTCGTCTCGTAGACCATCTTCACCAACCCCTTCGTGACGATGAAGATGCACGGCCTCACTTCCCCCACGTGGAAGAGGAACTCCCCCTTGCGCAACGTCCTCGCGCGCAACAGCGGCGCTACCGTGTCCCACTCGGGCAGCGCGCTTCCCGCCAGCCCCCGCAGCACCTCCCTCGCCGTCGTCATCGCCGCGGCTCCCTCCAACGTAAACCCGGGTTAACGACGCCCACCTCGCGCGCCGGAAGACTCGTCGGCACGACTCGACGGAGACACACGATGCGCGCCCTCTTCCTTCCCCCCGTGGTTTTGCTGGCCTCCATGTCCCTCATGGTCCTCTTGCACCGAACCGCGCCACTGCTCGAGCTGTGGGGACGTCCCTCCCGCTGGCTCGGCGGCGCCCTCGTCCTGGGGGGCATCGTGGTCGCGCAATGGCATGCGCGACTCTTCAAGAAGCTGGGCACCAACATCAACACCTTCGAGGAGCCCGGCACCCTCACCCGCGAGGGCCTGTTCCGCTTCACCCGCAACCCCATGTACCTGGGCTTCGTCACCAGCCTCCTCGGGCTCGCCATTGCCCTGGGGTCCGCTTCCCCCTTCCTCATCCTCGCCGCCTTCGTCCTGCTCACCCACTTCTGGTACATCCGCGTCGAGGAACAGGCCCTGCTCCGCAAGTTCGGCGCCCGATATGTCGAATACCAGCGCGCCGTGCGCCGCTGGCTATGACGCACGGCACCTTCTGCCCATCGAGGCACCGTAAGCCCCCGCATCCTCACGGGTTTCACGTCCACGTGACACGACGCGCGCTGTGCAGCGCGTTGCCGGTGCGCAACGTCGTGGCGTCAGGAGACAACGGGTTGTCGCCCACGTTCGTCTCAAGACATGCGACTTCTTGCGTTCTGTGAAGTGAACAGCCCTCGGTCAACCAGGCCGAGACACGGGGGGGACAAAGGCATGATTTCGCTCGACGGGTCCACGATGAGGCTCTGGAAGACGCTGAGCTGCTTCCTCAGGGTCCTCATGACGCAGGTGCTCTACGTGGCACCGCTGTTCTGGTTCATGGAGCTGTCCCAGAACGTGGCCTGGCGGTGGATGAATGGCGACTGGGGCTGGCACTATCCGAAGTCGCCGTACCATTGGTTCTCCTTCGGCAGCATGATTCTGTGGGCCGGGTGCGTGGGCCTCTTGTGGACCCTGCACTACTTCTGGTTCTACCCGCGCCGCGTGAAGGTCTGGACGCGCGTGGGCATCGGCGCCGTGGTCTGCTTCATGGGCGAGTGGTTCGGCGGCTACATGGCCGCCAACATGTTCGACCATCCCCTGCAGGTGTGGCCGGGCTCGCCGCTCATCTACGTGCACTACGCGGCCATGTTCTTCTGGGTGAGCAACGTCATCGTCTACCACCTGGTCACCGTGAACGTGGTCGACCTCACCCCCGACTACGACGCTCCGCCCGACAGCGGCGCCCAGGTGGCCTGAGTCTCCGGACACCCGTCCCTCCAGGGCAGGTCTCTGTGCTGGAATGCACGCAACGCCTGTCACTCGTGAGTCCCTCGGGGCTCACGCGATGCGGCGCAGGCGCGGTTCCACGCAACCTGGAGGAAGCCCCATGCTGAACAAGGTGTTCATGTCCGCGGTGGTGATGCTGGTGGGCCTGATGGGCGTCGTCGCCACGAGCGGAGCAGAGGTGACGAGCCTCGAGGCCGGCGAGCAGGTCTGTGTCGTCGCGCACACCGCGCAGGAGCTGGCGCCGCCGGGCCCCACGGCCGCGTGTCCCTCGTACTGCGGCCCGGCCCGGGTCGCCTGTGTCGCCGGCTGCAACGGCGACGCCGCGTGCCGCGCCGTGTGCCAGGACCAGTACATCACCTGCTGCGGCTTCTGAGCGTCGCCTGTTCCTCGCCGCGTGGCTTCTCGCGCGGCGAGCCTGCGACAGACACCTCAGGCGAGCACTCGAATCGCCCGCCCGAGGTGTCCTGACTCAATCACTCACAGGCAAACCGGCTACGGCCAATCCGGATCGCACTGCCAACGCCCCACGCAGATGCAGCTTCCAGGAATATCGACCGGATAACAGCACCTCCTCCTCGTCTCCTCCCCAGAGCACTCCGACCGGTGCACGAACTTGCAGGGCGTATCGTCAATGCACCCAGGTGGCCCGGAGGGGCACGGCGTGAAGACCCCGTCGCACGTCACGCCCTGGTAGTCCGTCGTCGTGCACGTCGAAGTCCCCGCCGGACAACTGACCGAGCCCGAGGAACAGAGCGCGGTACAGACCGCGAGCTCTTGCGAGGACGACTCCAGCGCCTCGCCCTCGACAGCGACCTCGGTCGACGGACTTCCACATCCCATCACCAGACTCACAGCACAGGCCCAAACCCACCACTTCAAGCACGTCATGGCAGCCCTCCCGTTTCGTGGAGCTGTGCGAGCCAGGGATGTTCGAGCCACCCTCATCCTCAGTCAGGCGTGCCAGCCTGACAATCATGTCCCCTGGGACCCACCCTCTCACCACTCCTGCCTTTGCATCCACGCGGACGCCCCACCGGGCAACGACTCACACGCATCTTCGCGCCACACACCGGAACGCCCTGAGCGATGCTGCCCCGCGAGAGCCCCCATCCCCCCAGGAGCGAGCACATGACCGTCAAGCGCTTGGACAACATCGGCATCGTCGTCGAGGACCTCCCGGCGGCCATCGCCTTCTTCACCGAGCTGGGCCTGGAGCTCCAGGCCGAGATGCCCGTCGCCGGTGACTGGGTCGACCGCGTCGTCGGACTCGAGAACGTCCAGGTCGACATCGCGATGATGCGGACCCCGAATGGCCAGACCCGCCTCGAGCTGACGAAGTTCCACCACCCGACCGCGACCCACGGCGACCCGAAGGACGCTCCCGCCAACATCCTGGGCCTGCGGCGCATCATGTTCGCCGTCGACGACATTCACGACGTCGTCACCCGCCTGCGCAAACACGGCGCCGAGCTCGTCGGCGAGGTCGCCCGCTACCAGGACCTCTACCTGCTCTGCTACCTGCGAGGCCCCTCGGGCATCATCGTCGCCCTGGCCGAGGAGCTGCGCTGAACCACCCTCACCCCACCATCGCCGCGCGCGCCTCCAGCGGGAGCCGCAGCCGGGCCCGGCACCCGCGTCCCTCCGGACGGTTCTCCAGGCGCAGCGTCCCACCGTGCGCCTCGGCAATCTGCTGACTCAGCGCCAGGCCGATGCCGCTACCCTGCGGCTTCGTCGTGAAGAACGGCACGAACAGGTTCCCCGTGTCCGCCAGCCCCGGGCCCTCGTCCTCCACCCAGACCTCCACCGCCCCCGGCGACAACACCGCCCACGACACCCAGACGTCGCCCCCGCGCGGCTCCGCCAGCACCGCGTCCACGGCGTTGCGCACCAGGTTGATGAGCAACTGCTCCAATTGGTCCGAGTCCCCCCGCACCACCAACGACGGCCCCGTCCGCACCGCCACGGACTTGCGGTGCTCCAGCGCCGCCACGCGCCGCACCCACCCGTCCACCTCCACGCCTCGCAGCACGGGCGGCGGCAGCCTGGCCAGCCGCGCATACGCGGACATGAACCGCGCCAGCGCCTCCGAGCGCCTCGCCACGATTCCCAGCCCGCTCTTCGCGTCGTCCTCCCAGTCCGACGGCCGAGGCTCCATCACCAGCGTGTCCCGCAGCGCCTCCGCGATGGACTGGATGGGCGCCAGCGAGTTGTTGATTTCATGGCTCAACACGCGCACCAGCCGGCGCCACGCCTCGCGCTCCTGCTCGCGCAACGCCAGTCGCAAATCGGCAATCACCACCAGGTGATGCGGCAGCCCGCCCTGACGGAACGCCCCGCGCCGCAGCTCGTACGGCCCGCCCTCCTCCGCGAAGGTGCGCGACAGCCTGCGCGGCGCCGGGCCCTCCAACAGGTCCGCCAGCCCCACCGAGCCCGCGCCCTTCCCCATCAACTGCGAGCGCGACTGGCCCAACAGCTTCTCACCCGCCCGGTTCACCAACCGCAGCGTCCCCGCCACGTCGAAGGCCAGCACCGTGACGTCGATCTCCTCCATCACCTGCTCGAGCAGCGCCCCCGCCTCCAACGCCCCCAGCCGCTGCTCGCGCAAGGTGTCGCCCAGCGCGTTCACCTCCAGCAGCACCTCGCCCAGCGCGTCACCCGCCCGAGCCCCACGCCCGCGCGTCGAGTAGTCCCCCTCGCGCAGCGCGGCCAACAGGTTCGCCACCGCGTGCAGCGGCCGCATCACCCGCTCGCGCACCAGGAGCCCCACGCCCAGGAAGATGCCCACCACCAGCGTGGTGAGCGTCCAGCGGACCTTCGACGAGAAGTCTCCCGTCCACACCAGCGCGAGCGACGCCACCCCGCCCGGCAGTCCCGCCAGCCACGTCAGGGCCAGCACCTGCAGGTCATGTGGCCAGGGCCCGCGCTCGCGCCTCACCTTGCTCCCTTGATGCCGTAGTACTGGAGCCGACGGTACAGCGCGCTGCGCGACAGGCCCAGCCCCTTCGCCGCCTCGCTCACGTTGCCCTCGTGCCGCGCCAGCGCCCGCTCGATGAGGTAGCGCTCCACCTCCTCCAGCGTCATCTCCTCCAGCCGCGACAGCCCCTCACGCCCCGCCCGGCGGAGCAGCAAATCCTCCGCCGTCACCTCGTTGCCCACCGCCATCAGCAGCGAGCGCTCCACCGCGTGCTCCAGCTCGCGCACGTTGCCCGGCCACGGATAGGACAAGAGCGCCTCCAGCGCCCCCGCCGACATCCGCACGTCATGGCGCCCGTAGCGCTTGCCGTGCTCGGCCAGGAAGTGCGCCGCGAGCAGCGGGATGTCCTCGCGCCGCTCACGCAGCGCCGGCAGCGGCACCTCCACCGTGTTGAGGCGGTACAGCAGGTCCTCGCGGAAGCGGCCCTCTGCCACCGCCTTGGGCAGGTCCACGTTCGTCGCGCTCACCACGCGCACGTCCACCCGCCGCGTCTTCGACGAGCCCACCGGGTGCAGCTCGCCCGTCTGCAGCACGCGCAAGAGCTTCGCCTGCTGCGACAGCGGCATGTTCCCGATTTCGTCCAGGAACAGCGTGCCGCCGTCCGCCAGCTCGAAACAGCCGATGCGGTCCGTCTTCGCGTCCGTGAAGGCGCCCTTCACGTGGCCGAACAGCTCGCTCTCGAAGACCCCCTCCGACAGGCCGCCGGAGTTCACCGCCACGAAGGCCCGGTCCGCGCGCGTGGAGGACGCGTGCAGCAGCCTGGCCACCACCTCCTTGCCCGTGCCGTGCTCCCCCGTCACCAGCACGTTGGCGGCCGACGGCGCCACGCGCTCAATCATGCGGCGCACCGGCACCATCGCGCGCGACTCGGAGACCAGGTTCGGCAGCCCGCCCTGGCCCCGGCGCAGGTGCTGGTTCTCCTCCTCCAGCCGGCGGCTGCGCTTGAGCGCGCGGCTCAGCTCCAGCTGCGTGCGCAGCGTGGCGAGCAGCCGCGTGTTGTCCCACGGCTTCTGCACGTAGTCGCGCGCGCCGCCGCGCATGGCCTCCACCGCGCCCTCCACGCTGCTCCACGCCGTCATCACCACCACCGGCAGCGACGCGTCCTGCGCGCGGATGCGGCCGAGCAGGTCCATGCCCTCCTTGCCGGACGTCGTGTCGCGCGCGTAGTTCAGGTCCATCAGGACCAGGTCCACGTCCTCGGCCTCCAGCGTGGCGAGCGCTCCGGCAGGCGACTGCGCGGTGACGACGGTGTGGCCGTCACGCTTGAGCAGCAGGCGCAGGGCCTCCAGCACGTCGGCCTGGTCGTCCGCGATGAGGATGCGCGAGGGCCTCGCGGCGGCCACCGGGGCCGGCGACGGGGGGACGGGGGTGGGAACGGAAACAGAGAGTGACTCGGACACGGAGGTCATCCAGGAGAAAGAGAGTGCCAGAAAGGAAGTGACTCAGCCGCGACGAAGCACCGACGCGGGGTCCACGTTGGCCGCCCTGCGGGCAGGGAGCCAGCTCGCCAGCCAAGCGGTCCCCAATAGCAGCAGCGCGACGCCAGCCAACACCGGAACATCCAATGCGCCCATCCCGTACAGCAGGCCCTCCATGAAGCGGTGGGCCGCCAGCGCACCCAGCAGCCCCAGGCCCAACCCCAGCCCCACCCGCCGCAGCGCCTGCCCCACCACCAGCCACAGCACGTCCGCGCCCCGCGCGCCCAGTGCCAGCCGCACGCCCATCTCGTGCGAGCGCTGCGCCACCGAGTAGGACATCACGCCGTAGATGCCCACCGCCGCGAGCACCAGCGCCAGCACCCCGAAGGCCCCCAGCAACACCGCCCGGAAGCGCGGCTGTCCCAGGTCCGTCGCCAGCCGGTCCTCCAGCGTGCCCACGCGCGCGAGCGCCACCGTGGAGTCCACCGCGCGCAGCTCCTCGCGCACCACCGACTCCAGCGACCTCGGGTCCAGGCCCGGCGCCGCCCGCACCGCGAGCTGTCCGTCCGTCGTCGGCTCCTGCGCCATGGGGATGTACGCGGTGGGCTCGTGCCCCGCCTCCACCCCCGCGTACGCCACGTCCGCCACCACGCCCACCACCGTCGTCCACAGCGGGTTGCCTTGCGCGTCGTCGCCTCCGAAGGAGACGCGGCGGCCCAGCGGGTCCTCGCCGGGGAAGACCTCCCGCGCGAAGCGCTCGCTCACCACCATGACCCGGGGCGCGTTCGCGCCGTCCGCCTCCGTCAACAGGCGCCCCGCCCGCAGCGGCACGCGCAGCGCCTCCAGGAAGCCCGGCGTGGTGGCGTTGATGAGCGCGTCGGGCCGCACCGGCGGGTCCTCGGTGCCCTCCTTCCAGTAGCCCGAGCGGGAGATGGAGCCACCCGCCGGGAGGCTTTCCCCCACGCCCACGCCCACGACCTCCGGACGCGCGGCGAGCCGCGCCGTCAGCTCCCGATGGAAGGCCTCCATCCGCTCCGGCGTGTCATAGGAGACCTGCGGCAGCGCCAGGCGGGCCACGAAGACGCCCACCGGGTCCAGGCCCGGGTCCGCCTGGTACATCCGCCAGAAGCTCTTGAGCATCAGCCCCGCCCCGGTGACGAGCATCAACGCGAGCGCCACCTCCGCGACCACCAGCGCCGCGTGCGTGCGTCCCCGGGACTTCTCCGTCGCCCCGCGCCCCAGCACCGTCGCCGGCGACAGCTGCGTGCGCTGGAGCGCCGGCACCAGGCCCACGCCCACGCCCGTCGTCAGCGTCACCGCCAGCGCGAAGAGCAGCACGCGGCCATGCACCACCACCTCGCCCGCGCGGGGCAGCTTGTCGGCCCCCAGCACCATCAGCACGTCGGTGGTCCACAGCGCCAGCAGCACGCCGCCCACGCCGCCCATCAGCGCCAGCAGCACGCTCTCCGTGAGGAGCTGACGCACCAGCCGGCCGCGCCCGGCGCCCAGCGCCACGCGGATGCCCAGCTCACGCTGCCGCGCCGCCGCGCGCGCCAGCTGCAGGTGCGCCACGTTGGCCGCCGCCAGCAGCAACACCAGGGACACCGCGCCCAGCAGCACCCACAGCAGCAGGCTGACGCCGTGGGTGAGGGAGTCCGAGTAGCGAGCCACCCCCAGCGCCAGGGTGGCGTCGTCCCGCGAGAGCAGCGCCTCGCCCAGGCTCTTCAGCTCGTGGCGCGCCGACTCGAGCGTCGCGCCCGGGACCAGCCTCGCCGCCACGGAGAAGGAGCGGAAGCCCCGCTGCGTGCGCTCCTCCGACGTGGCCGCGCCCGGCAGGCTGTCGAAGGGCACCCAGACCTCGGTGGTGTGGGAGGGCACGTCGAAGGACGGCGGCATCACCCCAATCACCGTGTAGGGCTGACCGCCCAGCGTCATCGTGCGGCCCAGCACGCCCGCGCCGCCGCCCTCCTTCATCCAGCGCGTGTGCGAGATGACGGCCAGCCGCGCGTCGCGCTCCTCGGGAACGAAGGTCCTCCCCACCATCGGCTTCGTGCCGAAGGCCCCGAAGAAGTCCCCCACCACCACCGCCCCGCGAAGCTGCTCGGCGTCACCCTGGCCGGTGAGGTTCATCAACCGTTGGCCGTACGCGGTCATCGAGCGCATCTGCGTGGAGCGCGCCGCGATGTCCTCATAGTTGGGCAGGCTGTAGCGCGCCAGCAGCTTCCCGGGCTTCTCGTTGGCCAGCACCACCAGTCGCTCAGGCTCCGGGAAGGGCAACGGACGCAGCAGCACCGCGTCCACGACGCTGAACAGCGCCGTCGTCACCCCGATGCCCAGCATCAACACCAGCACCGCCGCCACCGTGAAGACGGGCGACTGGCGCATCGTCCGCAGGGCGTACTTCACGTCCATCGACACGTCGCTCAGCATGGCGTTCCTCGCGAAAGTCTCAGGGCTTCTGGAGCCAGCCGTCGGCGAGCTGGATGATGCGGTGGCCGTAGGCCGCGTTGGCCTCCGAGTGCGTCACCTGGATGATGGTGGTGCCCTGCTTGTTGAGCGTCTGGAACACCTCCATGATGTGCCTGGCCTGGGCCGAGTGGAGGTTGCCCGTGGGCTCGTCCGCCAACAGAATCTTGGGCGTGGCGATGAGCGCGCGGGCGATGCCCACCAGCTGCTGCTGCCCGCCGGAGAGCTGCGAGGGGAACAGGTCCTTCTTCCCCACCAGCTGGAAGCGGTCCAGCATGTCGCCCACCAGCGCCTCGCGCTCGCCGCGCTTGAGGTTCCGATAGGACAGCGGCACCTCCAGGTTCTCGGCCACCGTGAGGTTGTCGAGCAGGTGGTACTGCTGGAACACGAAGCCGATGGTGCGCCGGGACAGCTCGCCGCGCTCCTTGGGCTTCATCGCGTGCACGGCCTGACCGTCCAGGACGTACTCGCCCTTCCACTCGGCGTCGAGCAGGCCCAGCACGGAGAGCAGCGTGGACTTGCCCGCGCCGGAGGGGCCCATCAGCGTGACGAACTCGCCGGCCTGGATGTCCAGGTCGATGTTGCGCAGCACCCAGGTGCGGCCGCCCGCCAGGGGATAGGACTTCTCGACCTGGCGCAGGGAGATGAGGGGAGAGGTCATGGTGCGTGCTTCTTTCGTGCTCACTCGGAGCGCAAGGAGATGATGGGGTCCACGCGCGTGGCCCGGCGCGCCGGCAGCCACGTGGCCGCCAGCGCCACCGCGCCCAGGAGCGCCGCGACACCCGCGAAGGTCCAGGGGTCATACGCCGTCACGCCATGGAGCAGCGCGCCCAGCAAGCGCGCCAGCCCCAGCGACATCACCAGGCCCGCCGCCACGCCCAGCCCCGCGAGGCCCAACCCCTGGCGCAGTACCAGCCACAGCACGTCCGAGCGCGCCGCGCCCAGCGCCATGCGGATGCCCAGCTCCCGCGTGCGCCGCGCCACCGAGTAGCCCACCACGCCGGTGATGCCCAGCGCCGACAGGAGCAGCGCCGTGCCCGCGAACAACCCCATGAGCAGCGCCGTCAGGCTGCGCGAGCCGATGGACGCATCCACCAGGCGCGCCAGCGGCGCCACGCTGAACAGCGGCACGTCCGGGTCCACCTGGCGCAGCTGGGCCTCGACGGCCGTGCGCACCGACTCCGGCGCACCGGACGCCACCCGCACCACCAGCCCCAGGTAGGCCCCGGGCGACGCGGACAGGGACCAGTACGCCGCGGGGCGCGCGGGCTCCACGAGCCCCCACTCCCGCACGTCGTCGATGATTCCCACCACCGTGGCCCACTGCCCCTTGCGCGGCTCCAGCGCCAGTCGCTGTCCCAGCGCGTTGCCCTGGGGCCAGTACACCTCCGCGAAGCGCCGGTTGATGACCACCTCCGGCGCCAGCTCCAGCTCACCGAGGTCCTGGTGCAGCCGCCCCTGGAGCAGCTTCGCGCCCAGCGTGCGCAGGTAGTCCGGGCTCGCCAGCCGGAACTCCACCGCGGGGAGCTGCTCGCCCGGCACGGTGGGGCGGCTCTCGAACTCCAGGCCGCTCGTGGAGAGGCCGCCCAGCGGCAGCAGGTTGGTGAGCCCCACGGACTCCACGCCGGGCAGCGCCTCCAGGCGCTCCAGCAGCTCGCGCTGGAAGGCCAGCCGGCGCGCGGGCTCGACGTAGCGCGCGGCCGGGAGGGAGAGCCGACCGGTGAGCACGCCCTCCGGCTTGAAGCCCGCGTCCACGCCTCGCACCACCAGGAGGCTCTTCAGGAACAGGCCCGCGCCCACCAGCAGCACCAGGGCGAACGCCACCTGCCCCACCACCAGCCCCGAGCGCAGCGTCGCCGAGCGCCCGCCGTGCGTGCCTCGCGCGCCCTCGCGCATCACCGCGTCCAGGTCCACGCGGCTCGCCTGCAGCGCGGGCACCAGCCCGAACACCACGCTGGTGAGCAAGGTCACCCCCAGCGTGAAGAGCAGCGACCTGGGGTCCAGTCGCACCTGGGCCGCGCGCGGCAGCGCGTCCCCGATGAAGGCCAGCAGGCCGTCCGTGCACCACAGCGCGAAGAGCAGCCCCAGCGCGCCGCCCGCGAGCGACAACAGCAGGCTCTCGGTGAGGAACTGCGCCATCAGCCGGCCCCGGCTCGCCCCCAGCGCCGCGCGGATGGACACCTCGCGCTCGCGCGCCGCCGCCCGGGCCAGCATGAGATTCGCCACGCTGCCGCACGCCACCAGGAGCACGAAGCCCACCGCGCCCAAGAGCAGCCACAGCGTCCCGCGCACGTCGCCCACCACCCGGTCCTCCAGCGAGCGGACGCGGATGGACCAGCCGATGCCCCCGTAGCGAGGCTCCCCCTGCTGCATCTGGTGGGCGACCCGGGCCATGTCCGCGCGGGCCTCCTCCACCGTCACGCCCGGCTTCATCCGCGCAATCGCGGAGAGGTAGCGCGTGGTGCGCAGGGTGACGTGCTCCACGGGCGCGACGAAGGGCACGTAGAGGTCCGCGCTCTGGGGGAACACCACGCCCTGGGGCAGCACCCCCACCACCGTGTAGGGCTGACCGTCGAGCTGCAGCGTGCGGCCCAGCACGCCCGGGTCCTCGGAGAAGTGCGCGCGCCACACCTTGTGCGTCAGCACCACCACCCGGCCCCCCTCCCGGGCCGCGTCGTCCTCGGTGAAGCCGCGCCCCAGCATGGGCGTCATGCCCAGCGTGGGCAGGAGCGTGGGCGTGCCGGCCATCACGCCGAAGCGCTGCGCCGCGCCGCCGCCCGTCAGCGTCATGTCGCGCCAGACGAACGCCGCCACCGAGGAGAAGACGCGCGGCAGGGTGCTGAAGTCCTGATACTCGGGGATGGAGATGGAGATGCCCGTGAGGTCCGCCGCCTGGATGTCGTTGGCCAGGTCGACCAGACGCTCCGGTGACTCCAGCGGCGGCGGCACCAGCAGCACGCCGTTCACCACGCTGAAGACCGCGCTGTTCGCGCCGATGCCCAGCGCCAGCGCCAGCACCGCCACCAGCGTGAAGCCGGGGCTCTTGCGCAGCGAGCGCAGCGCGTACCGCACCTCTCCCAGGAGCCGCTCCATGTTCGTCACCTACTCCGCCCGAAGGGAGATGATGGGGTCCACCCGCGTGGCCCGGCGCGCCGGCAGCCACGTGGCCATGAGCGCGACGCCGCCCAGCAACACCGCCACGCCCGCGAAGGTCCACGCGTCGTACGCCGCCACGCCGTACAGCAGCGAGCGCAAGAGGTGCGCGAGCCCCAGCGACAACCCCAGGCCCAGCACCACGCCCAGCCCCGCGAGGCCCAACCCCTGGCGCAGCACCAGCCACAGCACGTCCGAGCGCGCCGCGCCCAGCGCCATGCGGATGCCCAGCTCCCGCGTGCGCTGCGCCACCGAGTAGCCGATGACGCCCGCCAGCCCCAGCGCCGCCAGGAGCAGCGCGGTGCCGCCGAACAAGCCCATGAGCAGCGCCGACAGCCGCCGCGCGCCGATGGACTCATCCACCAACCGCGTCAGCGGCGCCACGCCGAACAGCGGCACGTCCGCGTCCACCTGACGCAGCTCGGCGGCGATGCTCGCGCGCAGCGCCTCCGGGGCCCCGGCCTTCGTCCGCACGGCGAGCGCCAGGTGCGAGCCGCCCAGCTGCGGCAGCGAGTAATACGCCATGGGCACCACCGGCTTGTCCAAGGCCCACTCGCGCGCGTCCTCGACGATGCCCACCACCGTGGCCCACTCGGCCTTCGGGTACCTCAACTTCAGCCGCTGCCCCAGCGCGTTGCCCTGGGGCCAGTACGCGTCCGCGAAGGTCTTGTTGATGACCACCGCCCACGCCGCGCCCGGGACGTCCGTCGCCTCGAGCAGCCGTCCCTCGCGCAGCCGCATGCCCAGCGTGGAGAGGTAGTCCGGGCTCACGGTGCGCAGCTGCACCGCGGGCCACACCTCGTCGGGGCCCTTCGTGCGCCCGTCGATGTCGAAGCCGAACGTCACCGAGCGGCCCAGGGGCAGCAGGTTGGTGAGCCCCGCGGATTCCACGCCGGGCAGGGCCTGGAGGCGCCCCAGCAGCTCACGCTGGAAGGCGCCCTGCGTTTCCGTCGTCGCGTAGCGGTTCTCCGGCAGCGTCAGCCGCGCGGTGAGCACGCCCTCGGGCCGGAAGCCCGGGTCCACCGACAACAGCGCCAGCAGGCTGCGGCCGAACAGCCCCGCGCCCACCAGCAGCACCAGCGCGAAGGCCACCTGCCCCACCACCAACCCGGAGCGCAGCTTCCCGGAACGGACGCCCGCCGTGCCGCGCGAGCCCTCGCGCATCGCCGCGTTCAGGTCCGCGCGGCTCGCCTGTAGCGCCGGCACCAGCCCGAACACCAGCCCCGACAAGAGGCTCACCCCACTGGTGAACAGCAACGAGCGCGCATCCAGCCGCACCTCGGCCGCGCGCGGCAGCGCGTCTCCCACGAAGGCGAGCAGCACGTCCGTGCCCCACAGCGCGACCAGCAACCCCAACGCCCCGCCCATGAGCGACAGCAACAGGCTCTCGGTGAGGAACTGCGCCACCAGTCGCGCGCGGTTCGCGCCCAGCGCCGCGCGGATGGACACCTCGCGCTCGCGCGCCGCGGCTCGGGCCAGCAGGAGGTTCGCCACGCTGCCGCACGCCACCAGCAGCACGAAGCCCACCGCGCCCAGCAGGAGCCACAGTGTCCCGCGCACCTCGCCCACCACCTCGTCCTCCAGCGACTTCAAGGCGATGGTGCGCTGGCCCTGCGCGTACTTCGGATGCTCCTGGGCGAGCTGCTGGGACACCCGCTCCAGGTCCTTGCGCGCCGCCTCCAGCGTCACGCCGGGCTTCAGCCGGGCCATGACCTCCAGGAACCGTGTGTCGCGCTTGTCCTCGGACGCCAGCTCCGCCGAGGGCGCGAAGGGCTTGTACAGCTGCGAGCCCGCCGGGAACGCCACCCCGCGCGGCAGCACGCCGATGACGGTGTACGGCTCGCCGTTCAGCTGGAGCGTGCGTCCCAGGACGTTCGGGTCCTCGGAGAAGTGCGCGCGCCACGTCTGGTGCGTGAGCACCACCACCCGGTCGTTCCCCTGCGTCTCTTCCGCCTCAGCGAAGTTGCGGCCCAGCATGGGCGCGACGCCGAGCGTGGGCAGGAAGGAGGCGGTGGCCTCCACCATCACCAGCGATTGCGGCGTGTCCACGCCCGTCAGCGTCACGCTGTCATCCGTGTACGCCGCCACCGAGGAGAAGACGACGGGCAGCCTCGCGGCGTCCTGGTACTCCGCCACAGAGGACGTCAGCCCCTTGCGCCCCGCGCGGGCGAAGTCGTTCGACACGTCCATCAGCCGGTCCGGCGCCGCGAAGGGCGGAGGCACCAGCAGCACGCCGTTCACCACGCTGAAGACCGCGCTGTTCGCGCCGATGCCCAGCGCCAGCGCCAGCACCGCCACCAGCGTGAAGCCGGGGCTCTTGCGCAGCGAGCGCAGCGCCAGGCGGACATCCTGAAGGAGGTTTTCCATGGTGGGGGAGTCCGCGTGACGAAGGGGGACGACGGACGGTCAGCGGCGCTGCTCGTCCTGCACGATGCGGCCGTCGAAGAGGCTCACCGTGCGCGTGGCGGTGCGCGCGTGCGCGGGGTCGTGCGTCACCATGCAGATGGTCGCGCCCGCCTTGTGCAGCTCGGAGAGCAACTGCATCACCGCCTCGCCGTTCTTCGAGTCGAGGTTACCGGTGGGCTCGTCCGCCAGCAGGATGAGTGGGTCGCCCGCCACCGCGCGCGCCACGGCGACACGCTGCTGCTGACCACCGGAGAGCTGCCCCGGCATGTGCCGCGCGCGGTGCGCCATGCCCACCTTCTCCAGCGCGCGCTCCACCCGCTGCTTGCGCTCGGCGGCGGGCATGCCCCGGTACGTCAGGGGCAGCTCCACGTTCTCGAACACCGTCAAATCACCGATGAGGTTGAAGCTCTGGAAGATGAAGCCGATGTGCCGGTTGCGCACCAGCGCGCGGTCCGTGGCGGACAAATCCAGCACGCTCTTGCCGTCGAGCAGGTACGTGCCGCGCGTCGTCGTGTCGAGCAACCCCAGCACCGCCAGCAGCGTCGACTTGCCGGAGCCGGACGGGCCGACGATGGCCACCCACTCACCCTGGCGGATGTTGAGGTGGATGTTGGAGAGCGCGTGCGTCTCCACCTCCTCCGTCTCGAACACCTTCGTCAGGCCCTCCAGCGTGATGAGGGCCTTGTTCGGGTCCGCCTTGGGTCCACCGGAGAGCACCGCCGCGTCCTCGGAAGCGGGGGTCTCCACACTGCTCGTCGTCGTCGTCATCGCAATCTCACCCGCTCCACCGCGTCCCACGCGGCCATGTCCGAAAGCACCACCTGGTCACCTTCCGCGAGGCCCTGGAGCACCTCCACGGCATTCACCGAGCCCCGGCCCAGCTGCACCGGCACTCGCACGGCCTCGTCACTTCCCGGCATCAAACGGAAGAGCGACATCGTCCCGTTGGGCTGCGCGCCCGCCGGGCGCCCCACCGACAGCACGTTGGCCAGCCGCTCCAGCTCCACGGTGCCCTCCACCGTGAGGTCGGGCCGCGCGCCCCGGGGCAGCTGGGCCGGCAGCGACACCTCCACCCGCACCGTGCCCTGGCTGGCCGCCGGCGCCACGCGCGCCACCGTGCCCTCGACGACGCCGTTGCGCGTGTCCACCAACGCCTTCTGCCCCTGGACGATGTCGCGCGCCTGCGTCTCCGCGATGCGCAGCTCCGCCTTGAGCCGCTCGGGCTTCACCACCTTCGCCAGGAGCACGCCCGGCGTCACCCACTGGCCCAGCTCCAACGGCAGCTCCTGCAGCACGCCATCCTCCCCGGCGACCACCTTCATCGAGTCCACCTGGGTACGACGGAAGCGCGCCACCGCTTTCAATCGCTCCACCTGTCCGGCCTGCGCGGCCAGCTGGTCCTTCATGCTCGCGGCGACCACGGTCAGCTTCTTGCGCTCCAGGTCCAGCCGGCGCGTCAGCTCGCCCGCCTTCTCTCCCTGCTGCCGGGCCTCGAGCGCGGGGATGAGGTCCTTCTCGGCCAGCGCCGTGTTCGCCGACGCGCGGCGCGCGGCGTCCGAGGACTCCGCGGTGAGCGTCTCCACCGTCGCCTCCTGCGCCAGCCGCTGCGTCTCCAGCGTCATCCGCATCTGGATGTACTCGGCCTCCGCGCTCGCCAGCTGCCGCTCGGCCTCCAGCATCTGCAGCTGCACGTCCGGGTTGGACAGCTCCATCAGGAGCGTGTCCGCCTTCACCTCGGCGCCGGGCCGCACGTGGATGCGCTCCACGCGCCCCGCCGTGTCCGCCGTCAGCCAGCGGATGTACTCGGGCACCAGCGTGCCCGCGCCCTTCACCTGGCGCACCATGGGGCCGCGCTTCACCGTGTCCAACCACACCGAGGCCCGGTCCACCGACGGCGCCGCGGGACGCAGCCGGCCCAGGCCCACCGTGACGAGGATGAGGGCGAGCGCGCCTCCGATGGCGAAGACCCAGGGCTTGCGGCGAGGCTTCTTGGCTTTGGGAATGTCCACGCCAGGCCCTAGAGCGAGCCGCGTGCCAACACCTCCTCGCGCACCAACCCCAGGGAATCGTTGAGGACAGGGCCTGCCTCGCCCCGGGCCGTGCCCGCTTCCGCGAAGTGATGTCCCAGAAGCGAACAACCGCGCGCCCCGGATGCGCGTGCTGTCCGGCTCGGCAAACACTCCCCGTCTCCCGGGTGAGGTCAGCGTCGACTAGAATTGCAGACTATGCAGTTAATACCATTCTAGAGCGTCAAAATTGACTCACAGCTTGTTCCCAGACGAAGCCACGGCAGTAGTCTGCGGTGCGAATGACTTCGTCCCTGCTCGAGGCCTTCCTGGACCACGCCCACGGCGCGCCAGCACGGCCGCTGCTCACGTTCGAGCGTGAGTCGACCTCCTACGGAGAGCTGGCCGCGCGCGTCGCGGCCCTCGCCCGGGGACTTCGCCAGCGCGGCCTGCAACCGGGCGAGCGCGTGGCGCTCTTCCTGGAGAACAGCCCGAGCTTCATCGTCGCCTACCTGGGAGTGCAGTACGCGGGGGCGGTGGTCGTGCTGGTGAACACGGCGTATCGCCAGGTGGAGCTGGCCCACATCCTGGCGGACGCGGAGGTGCACACGTGTGTCACCGGCGCGTCGGGCGTGGCGGAGCTGGCGCCGCTGCGCGAGCAGCTGCCCACGCTGCAGTGGCTGGTGACGGTGGAGGCGCCCACGGTGACGCCGCCCGCGTCGCTGGAGGTCATCGACTTCGACACGCTCGTCGCCGAGGGGGGCCGCTCCACCCTGGCGCTGGCGCTGCCGCGTCCCGAGGACCTGGCGGTGCTGGGCTACACGTCCGGCACCACGGGGCGCTCCAAGGGCGCCATGCTGCTGCACAGGAACCTCCTGGCCAACGTCAAGGCCGTCACCGAGGCGTGGCGCTGGACGGCGGCGGACCGGCTGCTGCACACCCTGCCGTTGTTCCACACGCATGGCTTGATGGTGGGCCTGCACGGCACGCTGTACACGGGAGGAAGCCTGGAGCTGCACCGGCGCTTCGTGGCCACCGACGCGCTGGCGACGTTGCGCGATGACACATCACTGACGATGTTCTTTGGTGTGCCCACCATGTATGGACGATTGCTGGAGGAGTCGCGACGCACGGGCGTGAAGCCCCGGGAGCTGAGGCTCTGGGTCTCCGGCTCGGCGCCCCTGAGCCCCCAGCTGTTCCATGACATCGAGCACGACTTCGGCGCGCGCATCCTCGAGCGCTACGGCATGACGGAAACCATCATGAACACCACCAACCCGTACGACGGCGAGCGCCGCCCCGGCACGGTGGGCTTCCCCTTCCCCGGCCAGGAGGCCCGCGTGGTGGACGTGCGCACCCGCCGCCCGCTGCCCCAGGGGGAGACGGGGGAAATCGAGGTCCGCGGGCCCCACGTCTTCGCCGGCTACTGGCGGCGTCCGGACGCGACGAGCGAGTCGTTCGACTCGGAGGGGTGGTTCCACACCGGAGATTTGGGCGAGCTGGACGCGGACGGCTACCTGCGCATCACCGGGCGGGCGCGCGAGCTCATCATCTGCGGGGGCTTCAACGTGTACCCGCGCGAGGTGGAGGAGGTGCTCGCCACCCACCCGGGCGTGGCCGAGGTGGCGGTGCTGGGCCTGCCGGACGCGGACTATGGCGAGCAGGTGGTGGCCGTGGTGGTGCCCCCGCCGGGCGTCCACGCCCCGGAGGCCCAGGCGCTGGTGGAGTGGTGCAAGGACCGGCTGGCCAGCTTCAAGAAGCCCCGCCGCGTCGTGTTCATGGACTCCCTGCCGCGCAACGCGCTGGGCAAGGTGCAGAAACACCTGCTGCGAGCGCGACTGCGGTGAGCCACCTCGAGCGCAATATTCCGAACACACCTCACGCAAATGCGTGGCTTGCGCCGGACTTTCCCCTAGCTTTGCGCCCAGGGGCGCGAGGGTGGCATGACGCCTGGCGAGACGCGGCCCATGAGCGCGCCGAGGGCGCCTGGCGAAGGGAGGGAGGGCTTCGATGAAGCGGCTGCTCATCGTCGATGACGAGCTGGCCATCGTCGAGGCGCTCCAGGACATCCTCTCCGTGGAGGGCTACGGCATCCTCACCGCCTTCAACGGCGCGGAGGGGCTCCAGC
The DNA here is from genome assembly GCF_900111765.1 of Myxococcus fulvus. The sequence goes on along the minus strand of NZ_FOIB01000012.1, from coordinate 88,731 downwards.
GGATGGCGGACATCAAGCCGGACCTGGTGCTGCTGGACCTGATGATGCCGGTGATGGACGGGCGGGAGATGCTGCGCCGCATGCGCGACGACCCCGCCCTGAAGCCCATCCCCGTCGTCGTCATGAGCGCCGGGCGCATCTCCGACGAGGAGCGGCGCTCCAGCGCGAGGTTCCTGGCCAAGCCCTTCGAGCTGGACCTGCTGCTGGACACCATCAGCGAGCTCTTGGGCGGCCCCAACGGGCCCGTGCCCGGGAGCGACGAGAGCCCCCAGGGCTGAGGCCCTCGAGCCGGACGCCGTTCAGCCCGGCGTCGCGCGGAAGAGCGTGTCCCGGTAGTACTGGAGCTCGTTGATGCTGGAGCGCAGATCCGCGAGCGCGGTGTGCCCGGAGGGCGGCTTGCGCGGCTCGACGAGGTTCGGGTACCAGGCGCGCGTGAGGACCTTGAGGCTCGTCACGTCCACCATGCGGTAGTGCAGGTAGCGCTCGAGCAGCGGCATGTACTGGAACAGGAAGCGGCGGTCGGTGTGGATGGAGTTGCCGGCCAGCACGCCCTCGCCCAGCGGGCAGTGCTCGGCCACCAGCGCCGTCACCTCGCGCTCCGCCACGCGCAGCGACGTGCTGGAGGCGCGCACCTTCTCCAGGAGACCGTTGCGCGTGTGCATCTCCCGCACGACGGGCTCCATGCGCAGGAGCACCTCCTCCGGCTGCCAGATGACCCGCTCGATTTCCGCGAGCGGGCGCAGGTCGGGGCCGGTGATGATGACGCCAATCTCGATGATGGCGCAGGACTCGGGGTCCAACCCGGTCATCTCCAGGTCCAACCAGACGAAGCGTGGTTCACGCGAGGGCATGCACCTGCCTATAGCAGCCCGCGCGTCCGGGCGGTGCGCCAAAGCTTTTGCTCCCGCGCGAGCCCTGGGGCGGTCCACGGCCGGTCCGCGCGCCTCCGCACCGCGAGTCCCCTGGACGTCCTCACTCGCGCGCGGCGAACTCGGGGGACTCCAGGTGGCGGGAGAACCAGTCCGCCGCGCGGCGCGCCACGGCCCCCAGCGCGCCGGGCTCCTCGAACAGGTGCGTGGCGCCGGGGATGACGACCAGGGACTTGGCGCAGAAGAGCTCGTCGAACGCCTCCTGGTTCAGCTCGAGCACGTCCACGTCCTGGCCCCCCACCAGCAGGAGCGTGGGCGCGCGCACCCGCCCGAGCGCGGGCCCGGCCAGCTCGGGCCTGCCCCCGCGCGACACCACCGCCTGCACGTAGCCGGGGTGCAGCGCCGCGGCCAGCAGCGCCGCCGCCGCGCCCGTGCTGGCGCCGAAGTAGCCCAGGCCCAGCCCGGTGAGCTCCGGCTGCGTGCGTGCCCAGCGCGTCACCGCGATGAGCCGCCGCGCGAGGAACGGGATGTCGAAGCGCAGCTCGCCGGTGCCCAGGTCCATCGCCTCCTCGTCCTCGGCGAGCAAATCGAACAGCAGCGTGCCCAGGCCCGCCTCACGCAGGCCGCGCGCGACGGCGATGTTGCGCGGACTGAAGCGGCTGCTGCCGCTGCCGTGCGCGAAGACCACCAGCCCGCGCGCGCCGGGAGGGACGCACAGGCTGCCTCCCAGCTCCGCGTGGCCGGAGCGGACCTTCACCTCGCGAACGTCCACGTCCAGGCTGACCTCGGTCGTCATCGCGGCGGACCTCTTGGATTGCGGGGGACTGGGGAACGCGTCACGGCTCACGACTCACGGCTCACATCCAGGAGCCGCCCGGGTCCGCGGACTCCAGCACCGAGCGCGAGCGCCACGGCGGCTGGCGCGAGCGCTCCACCAGGCTCTGCAGCTCCACGTCCGGGAACGCGCGGAAGTCGTCGTAGGCCTCGGCCACGGTGCGCAGGCCCGGCTCCGTCTCCACGCACGACACCTGGTCCGCCTCCGCGCGCACCACCTCCAGCCCTCGCGGCGACGCCACGGGCGTGGCCATCACCAGGCGGGCCGGGTGCAGCTCGCGCAAGGCGACGAGCGCGGCGGCGGCCGTGGCGCCCGTCAGCACGCCGTCATCCACCAGAATCACCGTGCAGCCGCCCAGCTCCGGCCGGACCCGCCCGCGCAGGCGCTGCACCTGCGCCTCGACCTCGGCCGCCTCGTCGGACACCAGGGCGTCGACCTCCGCGCGGGGCATGGGCAGAAGGCGCAGGGAATCCGAGAGCAGGAACCGGGCGCCGTTCTCGGAGACCGCGCCCAGGGTCATCACGCGGCCGGGGATGCTCAGCCGCCGCGAGACCCAGATGTCCAGGGGGACCTCCAACGCGCGGGCCACCTCGTACGCCACCCGCACGCCGCCCCGGGCCAGCCCCAACACGCGCACGTTCGAGCCCCGGTAGGGCAAGAGCGTGGCCGCCAGCCTGCGTCCGGCATCGGCCCTGTCGCGAAAGCGCATTCGTCATCCTCCTTGTCCCCAAGGAAAAGCACGGCGGGGTCCGCTTGCGCCGGAGGGGCGACCCACGGCCCGCCTGGAGGCATGGGCCCGGGGCGGACGGCGGGCGCCCACGCTCCGGGCACCGGGCGCGCTAGGGTGCGGCCCATGGACCCCATCCTCCTCACCGGCACCGCCAGTCCGCACCTCGGACGGGAGCTCGCCCTGGCCCTGGGCGTGCCCCTGGCCGACTGTCACTTCGAGCGCTTCCCGGATGGAGAGATGCACCTGGAGGTGCCCGCCTCGGTGCGGGGCCGCACGGTGGTGCTGGTGCAGTCGCTGACGCCGCCGGCCGGAGAGCACCTGCTGGAGCTGCTCTTGATGGCGGACGCGTGCTGGCGGGCCGGCGCGGCGCGGCTGGAGGCGGTGGTGCCCTACCTGGGCTACGCGCGGCAGGACCGGCGCGCCCGGCCCGGCGAGCCCCTGGGTGGCCGGCTGGTGGCGGACATGCTGTCCCAGGGCCGCTTCGCGCGGGTGCTGGTGGTGGACCTGCACAGCCCCGCGCTGGAGGGTTGCTTCGACTCGCCGCTGGAGCACCTCACCGCGCTGCCGCTGCTCGCGGACGCGCTCTTGCCCAAGGTGAGCGACACGTCCGTGGTGGTGGCCCCGGACCTGGGCGCGGTGAAGCGCGCGGAGGCGCTGGCGCGGCTGCTCGGGCGTCCCTGGGCGGTGATTCACAAGGTGCGGCTGAGCGGGGACCAGGTGCACGCCAGCGGGCTGATGGGCGAGGTGCGGGGCAAGCGCCCCATCCTGGTCGACGACATGGTGTCCACCGGCGGCACGCTGGTGGCGGCCGCGGGCACGCTGCGCGACGCGGGCTGCGCGGACGACTTCACGGTGGTGACGACGCACGCGCTGCTCGTGGGCCCGGCGGTGGAGCGCCTGCGCACGCTGCCCCTGGGGCAGCTGGTCTCCACCGACAGCGTGGAGCCGCGCTCGGGGTTGCCCATCGAGCACAAGGTGGTGACGCTCGCCCCGCTGGTGGCCCGCGCGCTGCGGCCCTGAGCCGCTTCGCGTAGGGAGACGGAGCACACGCGGGGAGGGGCCACAAGTTCCGCCCGCGCCCCGGCGCGAGTCGGTCTAGGCTCCGGCGCCATGTCCGACACGTTGCTGACGAAGCGGGAAGCGGGGGTCCTCACCCTCACCTTCAACCGACCCGAGAAGAAGAACGCCTTCACGCATGCGATGTACGAGGCGGCCACCGCCGCGCTCCAGCAGGCGGCGACGGACGACGAGGTCCGCGCGGTGCTGCTCATCGGCGCCGGCACCGTCTTCACCGCGGGCAACGACATCGGCGACTTCATGGAGCACCCGCCCGCGGGCGAGGACAGCGCCGTGTTCCTCTTCCTCAAGGCGCTGGTGGACGCGCCCAAGCCCGTGCTCGCGGCGGTGGACGGCCCGGCGGTGGGCATCGGCACCACCATGCTGCTGCACTGTGACTACGTCATCGCCACCGAGCGCGCCCGCTTCCACATGCCCTTCGTGCAGCTGGGTCTGTGCGCCGAGGGCGCCAGCAGCCTGCTCCTGCCGCGCATGGCTGGCTACGCCCTGGCCAGCGAGCTGCTCCTGTTCGGCGAGCCCTTCGACGCGGCCACCGCCCTGCGCGCCGGCATCGTCAACAAGGTCGTCCCCGACGCGAGCCTCCACGAGGTCGCCACCGAGCGCGCCCGCACCCTGGCCTCCCGCCCCGCCGAGGCCGTGCGCGTCACGAAGGAGCTGATTCGCGGCCCGCTGCGCGAGCAGACCCACGCCACGCTCGCGCGCGAGGGCGCGAAGTTCATCGAGCGCCTGGGCTCCACGGAGGCCCAGGAGGCCTTCATGGCGTTCATGTCGCGCGGCCGGAAGTAACCCACGGCCCGCCCGGAGAGCCGCGAAGGCCCTCCGGGCTCCATGCCCCCCGCTTCAGCGCGTCTTCTGCAGCTTCGGCTGGGGGTGGGTGACGCGCCCGTCGAGGAACGACTCGACGCTCTGGGCCTGCGCGGCCTTCAGCGCCACGCACTGGTCCACCGACTCCAGCACCTGCGCCAGCGTGCGCGGCCCACCCGGGGCCTTCTCGGCGCGCGGCGTGAAGAAGTCCGCCAGCGCCTTGCGCTGCTCCTCACCGCAGAACGAGCGGCCCACGAAGGACAGCCGCCCCGCCGCGTCCTGCGGCAGCAGCGCGTCCGGCGAGTCGCCCACGAGCTTGTCGTAGTTCTTCGTCACGAAGTCGAACGCCACGCCCTGCGTCTTCACGTGCTGCGAGGCCGCGAACGCCATCCACACCGTCTCGCGCGGGTCCATCCCCTTCTCGAAGACGAGCCCCAGGTTCTGCTTCACCAGCTCCGGGTCCGTGAAGCCGCTCAGCGCGAAGATCATCTCCCCGCGCCGCGAGCGCTCCTTCTCCGCGCGCACCGCCGTCAGCAGCTTCTGCTGGAAGGTCGCGTCCCCGTGCGCCGCGGCGATGGAGAGCACCGCGTCCACCATCTCCGGGTCCACCGCCGCGGGATTGACCAGCCACTTGTCCGCGAGCCCCTTCGCCTCCGCCACCAGCTTCGGGTCCGCGCCGTCGCGGCCCGCGAGACGAATCACGCGGGGACGAAGCAGCCGCGTGTCCTCGCTCTCACCCTTGCGCGGCGCGAAGCCCAGCTCCCGGGCCCGGGGACCGTACGTCTCACGCAGGAAGCGCGCCCGGTCCGCATGACGGCTCTCCGGCAGCAGCCGCAAGCTCACCAGGTCCAGCATCTCCATGGTGCTCTCGACGATGGCCCGGTCCGGGTCCTGCGCCGCGCGCTCCACCAGGGCCAGCGCCTCCGAGGCCGGCAGCGCCCCGGCCAGCGCCAGCGCCCGCACGTCGCCCAGGAGCGCCACCCGCTCCGCGCGCGACAGCTTCGCCATGCCCGTCTTCGTCAGCTTCTTCGCCGCCTCGCCCGCCAGCTGGATGCGGAAGAACCCCGCGCCCTCCGCGTTGGGGAACACCCAGGCCGGGCACGTCTTCGCCTCCGTCAGCGCCACCTCGGCGCGCTCGCCCTCCAGCACCGTGCACGCCTTCGCGTCCTTGCTGCCCACCGCGTACTTCACGCACACGGGCACCTTCCACGTCTGCGGCTGGGGCGCCTTGGAGCCCAGGCGCAGGTAGCGCTGCTGGGTGAGCACCACCTTGGGCTGGCCCGCGCCACACTCGAGCGTCGCCGTCACCAGCGGCGCGCCGCCCTGGTCCAGGAACGTGCCCAGCACGCCCGTCACGTCCTGCCCGGCCTCCGCCGACAGCGCGTCCAGGAAGTCCTTCGCCGTGGCGTTGCCGTGCGCGTGCTTCTTCATGTAGCGCTGGATGCCCTTGCGGAACACCTCGCGCCCCAGCCACTCCTCCGTCATGGTCAGCACCGCGGAGCCCTTGCCGTAGGTGATGCCGTCGAAGGCGTTGTGGATGTCATTGGCGCTGTCGATGGGCTGGCGGATGCGGCGCGCGGACAAGAGGCTGTCCGAGTCCAGCGAGCGGCTGCGGTCCTGCACCCGCTCCACCGGCGCGTCCCACGTCGGCTGCCAGGACTCGATGATTCGCGGCGTCACCCAGGACGCGAAGGACTCGTTGAGCCACAGGTCGTCCCACCACGCCAGGGTGACGAGGTTGCCGAACCACTGGTGCCCCAGCTCGTGCACCTGCGTGTCCGCGAAGGCGCGCTGCCGGCCGATGGAGTCCTCCTCCGGCTTGGACAGGATGAGCCCCGAGTTGAACGTCACCAGGCCCGGGTGCTCCATGGCGCCGCCGAGCAGCGGCACCGCGATGACGTCCAGCTTCTCGTACGCGTAGGGGATGCCGAAGTACGCCTCCAGCGCGGCGAGGATTTCGGGCGTCACCTTGGCGGCGTACGTGCCCTCCACGGTGCGGCCGCGCGGGGTGATGATGCGCGTCTTCACCTTCTTCTGCCCGGAGTCGGCCGCCTCCAGGAAGTCGAACGGGCCCACGCCGAAGGCGATGAGGTAGCTGGGCAACGGCTGCGTGCGGCCGAAGCGGTAGGTGCGGCCGCCGTCGGGGCGGGCCTCCTCGCCCAGCTGCGGCGTGTTGGTGACGGCCACGTTGCCCGCGGGCACGTGGAAGGTGAACTGCCAGGGCACCTTGAACTCGGGCTCGTCGAAGCACGGGAAGACGCGGCGCGCCTCGATGGGCTCGAACTGGGTGAAGACATACCAGTCACCGCCCTCGTTCACGCGGAAGGCGCCGTCCGTCTCCTTCTCGGAGGCGACGCCCTCGTAGACGATGCGCAGCTTCGCGGTGCCCAGTGTCAGCGGCTCCTTCACGGAGAAGCCCAGGAAGTCTCCCGCCTCGCTCTTGTGCACGGTCGCCTCGCGCGGCGTGCCTCCTTGCGTCAGCGTGGCCTGCTTCACGGTGAGGTTCTTGCCGTGCAGCCACACGACGGTGGTGGGCTTCGACACGTCGAGGCCGATTTCCGCGACGCCCTGGAAGGCGGAGGCCTTCGGGTCCAGGGTGAGCTCCACGGTGTAGCCCTTGGGACGGACGTCCTTGGGCAGGCGCAGCGTGGGCGGCGTGGGGGCCGCGGCGGAGGGAGCCGCGGCGGTGGTCGCCACGGGCTCGGTGGCCGGCGGAGTCTGCCGGGCACCGCATGCGGACAACAGGGCAACGGTGGCCAGCGCCACCGGACGGAGCAGGTTGGGCATGGCGCGCAGTGTGTCTTATGCCGAGCAGCCAGGGTAGCGCCGAGCGCGAGTGTGTCCTTGCCGGAAACTTCACTTCGGGGTGGAGTGCCCGCGTGTCCGCCTCCGCTCCCATTTCCGACCATGTCGTCCCGGTAACGAACGCCCCGAAGATGCCCGCGGAGCACCTGCGCCGCATCGTCGGCACGCCGCCCGGCGCGCTGATGAAGCTCCTGACGCGGCCCGTCTTCGCCTTCATCACCTGGCTGTCGCCCGAGTCGCGCGACGCGCTCGCCCGCTTCGTGGGCAATCTGGCGTACACGCTGGGCATCCGTCGCCGCGTGGTGATGGACAACCTGGCGCGCGGGCTGCCGGAGAAGAGCGACGCGGAGCGGCGCGACATCGCGCGGGGCGCGTACATCAACATGTCGCGCGTGGTGTTGGAGTCGATTCCCGGCGGGGACCGGCTGCCCGCCGACTGGGGAGAGCAGGGGGTCGTGGGCCAGGAGGCCTGGGACGCGCTGCGGGCCCGGGTGGCCACGGGCAAGGGGGTGCTGCTGGTGACGGCGCACTTCGGCAACTGGGAGCTGCTCGGCGACATGATGATTCGCTGGGGCGTGGGCATCGACGCGCTGGTGCGTCCGCTCAAGGGCGCGCTCAACACACGCATCGCGGAGAACCGGCTGGGCTGCGGCGCGGGGCTCATCTATCCGCGCGGCGCCATCCAGGAGATTTCGGAGGCGGTGGACCGCGGCGAGTCGCCCTACATGCTGCTGGACCAGGCGCTGCCGGCGAAGGCGGCGGTGTTCGTGCCGTTCTTCGGGCGGCTCGCGTCCACCACGCCCGCGTGCGCGGTGGCGGCGCAGCGCACGGGCGCGCCGGTGTACGTGGTGATGGGCGTGCGCGGCGGCAAGGGCGCGCGCTTCCGGCTGGAGGTGGAGGGCCCCATCCCCCAGCCCGCGCCCGGTGAGTGCGCGGACCCGGTGACGGAGCACACCGCGCGCATCACCGCGGCGCTGGAGCGCTGCATCCGCAAGTACCCCGACCAGTGGATGTGGCTGCACCGCCGCTGGAAGGTGCAGCCGCCCGCGTCGACGGACGCGAAGAGCTGAGGCGCCCTACTCCACCACCACGCGCCGCAGGTGCGCGCCCAGGCGCGTGACCACTTCGTAGTGGATGGTCTGCGCCCAGCCCGCGAGCGCCTCGGCGGTGATGGACTCCTCGCCGTCGCGGCCCATCAGCGTCGCCGTCACGGGGCGCTCATCCGGCGTCGCCCGCGTCACATCCACGATGAGGTGGTTCATCATCACGCGGCCCAGCACCGCGCACCGCCGCCCGTTCACCAGCACGTGCGCCTTGCCCGACGCCAGCCTCGGGTAGCCGTCGTAGTACCCCACCGGCAATACCGCGATGCGCGTGGGCTCCGACGTCCGGTACGTGCAGCCATAGCCCACGTACGCATTCGCCGGCAGCCACTTCACCACCTGGCTTGCGCACCGCCACGACAACACCGGCCGCAGCGACGGCACCTCCCCCAGCACCAGCCGCGCCGACAGCCGCGTCTCCGCCGACGGCCACAGCCCGTACAACGAAATCCCCACCCGCCGCGCCTCATAGCGCGCCCGGGGCAACACCAACGTCGCGGCGCTCGCGGCGATGTGGCGCTGCAACACCCGCCCGGTCCCCAGCTGCGCCGACAGCAACCCCAGCCCCGTCTCGAACGCGTCCACCTGCGCCAGCGCGTACCCCTGCTCCGTCACGTCCTCCGTGTTGGCGAAGTGGCTCAACCCGCCCACCACCTCCAGCACGTCGCGCGCGTCCATGAGGAAGCGCGTCTCGCCGGGCAGCTGCTCCAACGTGAAGCCCTCGCGCCCCAGGCCCGTGTCGATGTGGACGTGCACCCGCAGCGGCCGAGCCAGCCCCGCCGCGCGCAGCACCGGCACCGCGGCCTCCCAGCCACGGTCGGCCACCACCACCTCCACGCCCTCCCGCGCCAGCACCACCGCCTCCTGGGGCGCCACCGCCCCCAGCACCACCACCTGCCGGGGAGCGAGGCCCTGGGCCCGCTCGTGCTCCCGCACCCGCAGCGCGTCCTGCGGCGCGATGAAATAGAGGATGTCCACCAGCCCGTGGACCACCGGCAGCACCTGCGACAGCCCGTGCCCGTAGGCGTTGCCCTTGAGCACCACCCCCAGTGCCCCCGAGGGCCCCTTGCCCCCCTCCAGCGCCCGGAACACCTCCACGTTGTGCCTCAGCGCACCCGCGCTCAGCTCCAACCACGAGGTATGAGCCGCGTCCCCAGGCCCGCCACCAATGGACTCCACGTGTACCTCCGCGACGTCGACTCCCGCCCCATACCAGCAATGGCCGGGCCATGGAGCACGCGGTCCAGGGGCCGCGCGCGCCCGTTTCCGGGACAGGCGAGCCCCTTGTCACACAAGGCATCCAGGCGTCCCACTCCCGCCACGAGACGGGGCAAACAAGCGTTCACTTCGGAAATGGTCGAATCTGGATTACGGGAGGGGGGTGCTATCGTCCCACGGCGTGTCCTCCCCGGACGTTTCCCTGGCCCAGGCCTTCATCGCGGCGCGAGGTGTCCCCTGCGCGCCGGAGTCGCTGCCCCCGCTTCAGGCGTTGCTCGCGCGCGCGTTGGGTACAGCGCGCGAGCCGTGGCCCGGGGTGGCGCTGGACGGCGCGCGCTTCGTCGTCCACCTGGCGCGGCTGCTCCCCGCGCAGGCCCCCTCCGAGGACGTGGAGAAGTTCCACCTCCCGGACGTCTACCTGGCGCGCGCGGCGGCGGACCAGCTCCCCTCCGCGTTGAGCGCCTTCGAGGCGAGCTTCATGCCCGAGGTGAACGCCGCCGTGGCGCGGCTGAAGCTGCCGCCCTCGGGGCTCGACGAGGTCCGCCAGCTGTTGCGCCAGCGCATGCTGGTGGGCAGCCAGGATGCCCCCGCCCGACTGGCGGCCTACCCCGGCACGGGCCCCTTGAGCGGCTGGGTGCGCGCCGCGGCGCTGTGGCTCGCGCTCGACTGGCAGCGCCAGCGCGGCGGACATCCTCAAGCGGATGACGGGGACCTGTCGCTGCTCGTCGCGCCCGGGGACGACCCGGAGCTCGTCTATCTGAAGAACACCTACCGCGCGGAGTTCAGCGCGTCGTTCACCGCCGCGCTCGGCACGCTGGAGGCGCGTCAGCGCAACTTCCTGCGCATGAAGTACCTGGACGGGCTGAGCATCGACCAGCTGGGCGCGCTGTACGGCGTGCACCGCTCCACGGCGGCGCGCTGGGTGGTGGCCGCGCAGGAGTCGCTGCTCCAGGAGACGCGGCGGCTGCTCACCGAGAAGCTGCGCCTCACCGGCTCGCAGCTCGACAGCGTGCTGCGCCTCATCTCCAGCCAGCTCGACGTCAACCTGAGCCGCCTCCTGCGCTCGAAGGTGGAGTGAGCGATGCGCACGCTCTTCATCGGCGACGTGCACGGCTGCGCGCGGGAGCTGGACGCGCTGCTGACCGCATGCGGCTGGTGCCCCGACGACCGCGTGGTGCTGGTGGGCGACCTGGTCGCGAAGGGGCCGGACTCGGCGGGCGTGGTGCGGCGGGCGCGCGAGGGGGGGATGCTCGCGGTGCGCGGCAACCACGACGCGCACGTGCTTCGCTGGCACTCGGGCCGCGGGCCCGAGGGCAAGAAGCTGGGCAAGGAGCACCGCCAGGTGCTCGACACGCTGTGCGCCGAGGACTGGGCGTACCTGGAGGCGCAGCCGCTGTATCGCCGCTTCCCGGAGCTGAACGTGCTCGCGGTGCACGGCGGGCTGGTGCCGGGGGTTCCCCTGGAGGCGCAGCGCGCGGACGAGCTGCTCAACCTGCGCAGCATCGCCCCGGATGGGACGCCGTCGAAGCGGGTGGACGGCGGCGTGCCCTGGGCCAGCTGTTGGCAGGGGCCGGAGCTGGTCATCTTCGGCCACGACGCCATGCGCGGCGTGCAGCGACATCCGTACGCGGTGGGGCTCGACTCGGGCTGCGTGTACGGCGGGCGGCTCACCGCGTACGTGATGCCGGAGGGCCGGCTCGTGTCCGTGCCGTCCCAGCGCGCCTATGTCGACGTGCACGGCTCGCCGTGACGCGCGCGCCTTGCGTCAGATGATGCCGCCGTTGGCGCGCAGCACCTGACCGTTGACCCACGCGCCGTCGGGGCCCGCGAGGAAGGAGACCACCGACGCGATGTCCACGGGCTGCCCCAGCCGCTCCAGCGGGGCCAGCTTCGCCAGCCGGTCCACGACCTCCTGGGGCTTGCCGTCGAGGAACAGGTCCGTGGCGGTGGGGCCGGGGGCCACGGCGTTGACGGTGATGTCGCGGCCGCGCAGCTCCTTGGCCAGCACGCTCGTCATCGCCTCCACGCCCGCCTTGGTGGCCGCGTAGACGGCGTAGGTGGGCTGCAAGAGGCCCACCACGCTGGAGGAGAAGTTGATGATGCGCCCGCCCTTGCGCAGCCGGCGCGCGGCCTCGCGCAGGGTGTTGAAGGTGCCCTGGAGGTTGACGGCGACGAGCCGCTCGAAGGCGGCGTCCTCCATGTCCGCCACGGGCGAGAGCGTCATGATGCCCGCGTTGTTGACCAGCACGTCCACGCCGCCGAAGGCCTTCTCGGCCGCGTCGAACATGCCGCGCACCTGGGCGCTCTTGCTGATGTCCGCCTTCACGGCCAGGGCCTTGCCGCCGGCCTGCTCGACGTCACGCACGAGCCCCTCCGCGGGCCCCGCGGAGTTTGAGTAGTTCACGATGACGCTGAAGCCGTCCCGCGCGAGCCGCTCCGCGACCGCCGCGCCGATGCCTCGCGATGCCCCGGTGACGAGGGCGACCTTCGAACTCTGGATGCTCATGTGATTCCTCCCGGCCGGACTTCCGTGACGAAAGCCGGGAGGAACCATGTCTTTCGCGCGACGGGAAGCAGGAGTGAGTTGGGGTCCGCCGTCACTGTCCGCTAGAAGTCGCGGGCCTGCTTGCGCAGCTCGGCGGCGAGCCGCCCCTCCATCTCCTCGCGAATCTCCTCGCCGTAGGCGTCGCTCTCGTAGAGCAGCGTCAGCAGGCGGTCTCGCGCCACCTGGTAGCCCAGGAGCCGGACCGCCGTCTCCGGGGCCTTCCAGCGGGCGACGACGACGTAACCGTTCCGGGACGCGCGAATCTCGGGCTCCGGGGAGGAGGGTTCCTCCTCGGTGTCGTCGTACGCGTCGGGCCGGTCGTCATCGTCCACCTGGGCCTCCACGAGCGGAGGCGGCGCCTCGTCCATCGCGTCCTGCTCGCCAGCGACGTCCGCACGCGCGCCCTCGACCGCCACGAGCGGCGGCGCGTCCATCTGCGTCTCGCCCTCCCGAGCTCCTTCGCGCGATGAGGCCAGCGCCTCGTCCGCCGGAACTCCGCTGGCCTGGGCCTGAGCGGGTGCCGCGCTCCCCGCCTGTCCTCCCGTCGCCTGCGCTCGCGCGGGTGCCGCGCTCCCCGCCTGTCCTCCCGTCGCCGGAGCCTCCACGGTCACCCGCCCCGACTCCTCCACGAGCGGCGGCGAGGACATCGCCTCCACCGGTGCCTCGCCCGTCCCGAACGCGGAACCTCGCCGCGCGGGCTCCCATGCGGACGCGGGCGGCGACGTCTTGGTGAGCAGCCACGCCAGGTCGATGGACTCGCGGTACTTCAACACGCGTCGCGACGAGCCTCGCTTGCGGGGCCGGCCGTACTTCGCGTTCAGCACGTCCACCATCTGCTGGTGCTCGTCCCGCAGGACCTCGGGCGTCGCGAAGCGCACGAACACCGAGCCCAGCTTGTCGCCCGCGAAGAGGAAGAACACCCGGGCCGGACGCTCCGCGAGCGTCGTCGACACCACCAGGTCCTCGCGCGCCGTCACCAGCGCCTCGGGGTACAGCGCCCGCACCTGCGCGCGCGACATGCCCCAGTGCGTGGACTGGAAGCCCTCGCCCCCATACTTCCGCTCATGGTCAGCGCGAATCGCCGCCCGGCGCTCGTGCACCGTCGGCCCGTGATGACGCGAACCGCAGCCACCCGCGAGCAGCAACACCACCATCCACCCGTAACGCTTCATCGAGCCCATCTCTCCGGCTCCCGACTTCGAATGACCCGGCACCCCGCGCGAGCCTAGGCCAGGAGGCCCGCGCGAGACCATGCCAGTCATCCCGGAGGAGGACCCCACCGCCGGAGCCGGACACGAGGGCCCACCTCCGGCGTGGCGTCACGTCCGCTACTCCACTTCCTCGAAGATGAGCAGGCCCCGCGAGGTGTCGATGACATACACGTAGCCGTCATCCGGGATGCGCACGCCGATGGCGCCGTCGAAGAACATCAACCCCCGCGCCCGGTCCGTCGCCCGCCAGGTGTTGTAGTAGGCGACCTCCTTCATCTCCGAGGGCCGTGACACGTCCAGCACCCGCACGCCGTGCTGGTAATGGCTCAGGTAGAGCCGATTCCCCTTCAGCTCCATGTTGTGCACGGAGACGCCCGGGGTGAGCCGGTACTCGCCGACGAGGATGGGGTCCTTCGGGTCCGTCATGTCGATGGCCCGCACGTGCGCGCCCCAGTCCTCGCCGCCCTCGAAGACGATGAGGCGGTTGTTCACGTAGTGCCAGCGGTTGGTGTGGCTGGTGGAGCGCGGATAGACATACTCCCCCACCTTCACCACGTTCGCCGGGTCGCTCACGTCGAGCACCAGCAGGCCCGCGCGCCAGTGATTCACATACAGCCGGTTGCCCCACGCCGTGGCGTCATGCGGGAAGGAGGCCACGCTGGGATTGACACTCGGGTCCGCGTAGCGGCCGAGCAGCACCGGCTCCCGCGCGTTCTTCACGTCGAAGATGAGCGTCATCGGCGCCGGCGAGATGGCCATCGCATACAGCCGGTCCATCGCCACGAAGACGGTGTGCACGTTGACCGCGCCCCCGCCCGGCAGCGCGCTCACCAGCACCGGGTCCGCCGGGTCCGAGATGTCGAACACCAGCAGCCCCCGCGCCGCGCTGGCCACGTAGAGCGCGTCGTCCTTGGCCCACACGCCGTTCCAGTAGCTGTCCCCCGGGAAGAACACGTTCTTCACCAGCCGGGGCGCCTTGCGGTCCGCCAGGTCGAACACGTAGAGCCCGCCGGGCCCCTTGAACGCATCCTCCAGCGACACCACGTAGGCGTGGCCCTTGGTGACGAAGACGTCGGCCACCGTGCCCCGCGGCACCACGCCCTCGCCCACCAGCTCTAGATTGGAGCCCTCCGCCTCGCCCTCGCGCCGGCGCACCTTCTCCAGCTCGAAGGTGCCCTGGAACGCCGGCGTGCCACCCAGGCAGTTCACGAAGCAGCCCGTCATCCGCGTCGCGCCCTCCGCCTTGCACCCCACCAGCGACGTCCGGTACTCCCGCCCGTCCTGGAGCGTGCCGCCGCGCGAGACGAAGAAGGTGCTCTCATCCAGGCGCGACTCCGGGAAGGGCACGCCATCCTGGAACACACGCCCATCCTCCAGGATGCGCACCGCCCCGGTGCCCTGGCTGTTGTCGTTCGTCAGGATGTCATTGCCAATGACATGCAGGGTGAAGATGCCCGCGCCCCGCACCGCCCCCAGGCTGTCGCGCGAGCAGGCCGACAGGTCGAAGGACTCCAGCGTGCCGCACGCGGCGCTCGTACTCCCGGCGGGGAGCACCGGGCAGGCGGCGAGCGGCTCGGCGGACCAATCCCCGTGGTCCTCCAGCCTGACCGAAGGGCCCTGCTCCACGGGCACCTTCACCACGTCATCCAGCTCGCGGGAACACGCGCTCCCCATCCCAGCGCAGAGCAGGACCCCGAGCACGCCACCTTTCCACCGGTTCGTCATGAAGCTCCTCGTTCATGTGTTCCGGCCCCTGGACTCCAAACGTCCGGGGCCCCTCCCGCATATCGAACGAAAAGCCAGACGATTGCGCCGGCGGCGCGAAAGACTCAGGGCTGCGCGGCGTAGAGCTGCCCGCGCATCTCCCCGTAATAGGTATGCGCCTTGGTGTGCAGGTTGAAGTAGAGCACGCCCTTGCGCGCCAGGGACTCCAGGCTGGCCAGCGTCCGCGTCTGGGCAAGGAACCCCAGCTCCGCGGGGCAGCTCTCCGGCAGCCCGGGCTTGATGCCCTTCATCTCCTTGATGAAGGTGACGTTGGCGTTGGTGAGCTCCACGGACCAGCGCCCGTTGGCGAGCGTCTTCGACAGGTTGCCCAGCTCCCCGAAGTCCACCACCACCGGCCCGAGCACCCCGGGCGCCCCGCAGTGGATGTGGAACATGAGGATGTCCGAGGGGTTGACGCCCGTCATCTCCACCTCCACGTAGGCCCGGATCAAATCCTTGCTGAAGCGCAGCACGCCGTGCCCGCGGGACTTGCGCGCCTCGCGCGGCGTGGACGGCGCGGTGGCCCCCAGGCTCTTCTCCAACAACCTGGGCACCTCCGACTCCTCGCCCGGCTCCTGCGCGGGGCTGAGGAACGCCTCGTAGACGGTGAAGGTGCTCGCCCCGAGCGCGGGGTCCTTGGCGTGGGCCGACGACACGAGGACACAACTCGAGACGAGCGACATCAGCAACGGACGCATGGCGGGCTCCAGGGCGTGGATGGAACGCTCCTGGCGTAGCGTGGATGCGAGGGCCCGCGGATGGCCGAAGATGGCCACCCGATGGCCGCCCCGTGCCTCACAGCGGCTCGAGGAACTGGCGGATGTGCGTGAGCACCTGTCGCACCTTGGGAATCTCGCTCAGGGCCTCCGGCACGCTCAGCCGCAAGGGGCGCACCCGGCCCACCACCTCCGGGAGCACCGCCACCAGCGCGTCCCCACCCTCCGGGTCCGGCAGCTCCACGCTGGGAATCAGGCCGATGCCCTGCCCCGCCAGACAACACACGCGCACGAAGTGGATGTCGGTGGAGATGAGCGCGGGTGTCACCGGGAACAGGGCGCCCGTGAGCGTGGGCCACACGCTCGCGTCGTCACCGGGCGCCTGCCAGCAGAACAGCTCGTGTGTCGTCAGGTCTTCCACGGAGGCGGGCACGCCGCGCTGACGAAGGTAGGCCTCGCTGGCCCACAGCCCCTCGCGCACGCGCAGCACCACCTGCGACAACCACGGCCCGCGGGGCAGCTCGTCGCCGAAGTGCGCCGCCAGGTCCACGTCCTCCAGCGACTCCGACAGGGGGTGCTCGCTGAAGCGCGCGTGCACGCGCAGCTGGGGATAGGTGGTCCTCAAGAGCCCGAAGAGCGGCGCGAGCAGGTGCGGCGGCATCCCCACCGGCAGCACCACCCGCAGCGTGCCGGAGGGCGTGTGCCCCACCTCGCGCAGCGACGCCACCAGCGCGCTCGTCTCCTGCATCATCAAGCGGCCCCGGCGCGCCAGCAGCGCCCCCGCCTCCGTCAGGACGATGCCCGTCCGGGTGCTCGTGAGCAGCGGCACGCCCGCGCGCGCCTCCAGCGCCTCCACGCGCCTGCGCAGCGTGGTGCGCGACACCGCCAGCACCTCCGCCGCCTCCAGGTACGAGCCCGTCTCCGCCACGCCCACGAAGGCTCGCAACTCTTCCAGGTCCATGCCGTCCTCGCGCCGGTGGAGACCACCGCGAGCATCTTCCCTGAAGCCCACCGGCCCGCGCGAGCCCGCCCTCCGCTCCCGGAAGCGCCCGAGCCCCGCGTCTCAGTACACGCGGCCCCCGTGCACCGGGCCCGCGCGCAGGTACTCGACGCCCTCGAACACGAGTCGCCCTGTCGACGGCTCCACGTGGCCCACGCGCCGCGCCGTCTTCTCGGCCCGGTCCACCTTGACCAGGTTCCAGCCGTCGCAGTCCACCGGGTACGAGCCGACGAAGCGCCCCAGGTCCAACGTGAGCTCCCCTGGAGACGTCGCGGGGAACTCGACCTCCCGGGCCCCCTGTGAGGGGACCTCCACGGTCTCGAAGCGCGCGCCCGCCAGGTACTCACACGCGGTGCGCGGGGGGCCCGCCGGCGCGGCGGCCTGGGAGCGTCGCTCGGGCGTCTCGTCGAGGCTCTCCGTGGGCGGCGCCCAGGGCAGCACGGCGTCAGCGCCCGAGGGCGCGGTCGGGTGGTCCGGCAGCACCGCCGTCACCTCCACCCTCCGGAACAGCCCTGGCGCGACGCGGACCGAGGTCGCGCGGCCATCCTCCGCGACCACCGTCACGAACCTCGCGTGAGGCAGCTCCACCCGGAAGACGCCCCCGGTGAACGCCACCCGCCCCTTCATCCGAGGCGCGTTGCCACACGGGCCTTCCGGCAGCGTGAAGGAGACGAAGCCACGGGCCACGGGCCTTCCGCGCGCGTCCAGCACGCGCCCCCTCACATCAATCCCATCCTCGAAGGTGCGCATCGGCCCGGAGGGCCCCTCGACCCGCGAGATTGGCAGGTACACCGTCGTCGGCTCCGGCGGGCGGAGGTCCCAGATGGCCCCGCGCGACTGGCTCACCCACAGCAGGAAGCCCCCCGTCGCCACGACCCAGCGCCAGGAGCCCAGCCGCCGCCACCTCGCCGTGTTAACCTGTGGGATTCCTCCTCCCTGCCTCCCAATCCCCATGAAGAAACTCCTGATGGTCGCGGGTGTGCTGTGCGTGCTGCTCGCGGGTTTCGCGCTCAAGACAATGAGAGACGCGGGTCAGTTCCGCTCAATCGCCCCCCACGCCCCCGGCAAGTGCAAGCCGGTGTCAGGCATGCCCGGCGCGGAGGACCTCACCTTCCATCCGAGCGGCGAGTACGCCTACGTGTCCTCGCATGACCGACGCGCGGCGATGGCGGCCGGCGCTCCCGTCCGGGGCGACATCTACCGCTACTCGCTCAGCGGCGACACGCCGCCCGTGCTGCTGACCGGGAGCTTCCAGGGCACCTTCCAGCCCCACGGCATCAGCCTGTACGTGGGCCCCACCGGCGCGCAGACGCTCTTCGTCGTGAACCACCTCCCGGGGCACCGCAACACCATCGAGCGCTTCGAGGTGGGAAGCGACGGCCTGCTCGTCCACCGCGCCACCCGCGAGGGCCCCGAGCTCGTCTCGCCCAACGACGTGGTCGCCGTGGACGCCGAGCGCTTCTACGTGACGAACGACCACGGCAACCCGCCGGGCTTCTGGCAGACCCTGGAGGACTACCTCCAGCTGGGCCAGGGCAACGTCCTCTACTTCGACGGCCAGCACTTCAAGAAGGTCATCGAGGGCACGACATACGCCAATGGCATCAATCGCTCCCACGACGGGGCCACGGTGTACCTGGCGCAGGCCGTGGGCCGCACGCTCGACAGCTACTCGCGCGACGTGGCGACGGGCGCGTTGACGCTGCGCCACTCGCTCGCGCTGGACACCGGCCCGGACAACATCGAGCTCGATGCCGAGGGCAACCTCTGGGTCGCCGCCCATCCGAAGCTGCTCGACTTCGCCGCCTATGCGGGCGACACCACCGGCAAGGCCCGCGCGCCCGCACAGGTGCTGCGCCTGTCCGGCACCGACGCGGACATGAAGGTCACCGAGGTCTTCCTCGACGACGGCCAGCAGACCTCCGGCACCGCCACCGCCGCCGTCTTCGGCAAGCGGATGCTGCTGGGCCCTGTCTTCGAGAAGGACTTCCTCGACTGCGAGCTGCCCTGAAGCCCACCAGAATCCGACGCGCCCCTTGCCCCCCAGTCCCGGCCGGCTTGTCCCGACTTGAGGGGCTCCCCACCCTCCGTCCTGTCGAGGTAGGGCGAAGTGTCACAAGGGGGATGACAGCATGGGGAGTCGGCTGGGTTGGCGAGGCATGGTGGGGCTGGGTGGGCTGCTCGCGACGTTCGCGCCCTGGAGCGCGCAGGCCACCGAGCAGGAGCGCGAGGACTGGCGCCCCAGCTCCGGGTACTCACTCAAGAAGGACAAGAAGCACCGCCGACACCACGAGGAGGCCGCCATGGGCGGCTCCGGCGTCGACATGGCCGCCATGTATCCGCGGCTGGGTGGCCACGTGGGCTTCGCGCTGCCCGTGCTGAGCATCACCGACGATGACACCACCGTCATCTTCGGGGACTTCTTCGCCCTGGGCCTGACGCCCGGCATCTCGCTGAAGCTCACCGAGAAGTGGACGCTGGACTTCGAGTTCATCGCCTTCAGCCGCTGGGACTTCGAGAAGGACGGCGAGCCGGCGCGGGTGGGCACCACCTTCGTGGTGGACCCGGGCCTGCTCTACAACTTCGAGGGCTTCACCGCCGGCGTGCGCCTGGCCATGGCGGTGGGCGCGGGCCAGCCGTTCAACCTGGGCGTCGTCCCCATCATCGTGAAGGGCTTCCCTGTCACCGACCACCTCAAGTGGTTCATCGAGCTGGACCTGCCGCTGTTCTTCACCGGCGCGCCGGGCGACAGCGGCATCAGCTTCGGGCCGCAAATCCAGACGGGCATCGCCTTCTGAGCGGGCCTCACGGCGCCTCGGACGACGCGGCGTTGTTCCACTTGGGCTCGCCGCGCCGGTCCTTGGCCCTGTCCGCGGAGTCGAACAGGAGCAGGTGCTTCTCATGCACCGGCTTGGGGGGAGTGGGCGCCAACACGAGCCCCGCCTGACGCAGGACCTCCGCGAAGGGCGGATGGAGGATGGCGTCGCGCCACCGCGCATCGTGGCGCTCCGCGTCCTCGGCGCTCAGGGTGACCCCCGCCGCGAGCAGGGCCTGGAGCAACTCCAGCTTCGAGGCGTCCGGGCACTTGCGGGCGTCCAGGGCCGACAGATACAGGAACGCGCCCTGGGTGGCCTTGTCCCAGCGAGCCCCATGGCGCAGCACCAGGGGAATCATGCTCGGACGACAGGCTCCCGTCGCCGCGTACAACAGGGCGCCCACCTTCCCCGCCGTGTTGGGATTCGCGTTCGCCTCCAGCAACAGCCCCACGATCTCCTCATCCGCGGGAGCACCCCCCGGGCGGTTCACCGCGGCGCCCAGGGGCATCACGTCCCCCCGGCTCGGCAGGTTCGGGTCGGCGCCCTTCTCGAGCAGCACGTCGACGACCGAGCTGTTCCCCGACTGCACGCCCGACACGAGCGGCGTGGGCAGCCGGGGCAGCTGGGCATTCGGGTCCGCTCCCGCCTCGAGGGAGCGCCGCACCAGGTCCGCATGTCCCAGCCGGGCCAGCTCCGCGAGCGGCGGCCACCGCGCCCCCGCCTCCACGAGGACCTCCAGGGTCTGCAAATCGCGTTGGAGCAACGCCCGGTAGGCGGGCCAGCTCTCGAAGCTGGCTTCGTCGCCCTTCGGCGGAACCCAGCCCGCGCCCACCGCCGCGCGCATCAACAAAGGGCTGCGGTGCTTGAAGGAGAGCTCCACGGCCCGCTCGAGCACCCGGACCTGCACGTCTCCGCGCAGCTCGCGGCTCAGCGAGAGGGCGCGCGTGGAGTCCCGGCTCCGGAACGCCGACAGGAGGTCCGCTTCCCGCAGACATCGCTCCTCCGCCGTGCTCGTGACCACGAGCCCCGCCTCCACCGCGGACAGCTCCTGGAAACGAGCGAAGCAGCGCGCGGTCCAGCCATGGGGAGGCCAGGTCTCCGCGTGCCGGGGCACCCGCAGCGAGGGGTCCGCCCCCGACGAGAGCAACATCCGGGTGATGGCCACATCCGCCTTGTCGGCCGCCGCCATCAGCGGCGAGAGGTTCCGCGTGGCCTTGGACCTGCCCGGCAGGTTGATGCCACGCCCGGAGGCGATGAGCTCACTCAGGCGGAACCCGTCCGAGCGGAGCACTGCCTCCATCACCGGGTCCTCCGCCAGCTCCACGAGCGAGGTGGCTCCGGCAGTCCCTCCCTCGAGGTCCTGGGGCCGCTCGCCCTCCGCGCCACAGGACTCAGGCTGGGCCGTCGTCGCCGCGCAGAACTTCACGCCATCGCAGTAGGCCAAGACGCGGCAGTCGCGCGGATGCTGCCCGCAGCGCTCCACCGGCAAACCCTCGCACCACACGATGGGGGCCCGCGCGGTGGGGCCGCCCTCGCCGAGCAACCCGCGTTGCTTCAGGACGAACACCCCGCCCGCGGCGCCCATCACCAGACAGAGCGCCACGAGCACCAGGGCTTTCGTCACGCCCCGGCTTTGACGGGGGGACGACCAACGGGGGGCGGCGAGGGCCATGGCTGTCATTCAACCCAATGACAGCCCGCCTTGGAAAGCCACCCCCCGGTGGAAACCTCAGCCCTTCTTGAGGAGGTTGTCCGCCACGAAGTCCCAGTTGACCAGGTGCGTGAGGAAGGTCTCGATGAACTTGGGCCGCGCGTTGCGGTGGTCGATGTAGTACGCGTGCTCCCACACATCGATGGTCAGCAGCGCCTTCTGGCCGTGCTTCATCGGCAGGTCCGCGTTGCTCGTCTTGGTGACGGCCAGCTTGTTCTTGTCCAGCACCAGCCACGCCCAGCCGGAGCCGAACTGCGTGGTGGCCGCGGTGGAGAACTCCTCCTTGAACTTGTCGAAGGAGCCGAAGTCGCGCTCGATGGCCGCCAGCAGCTCACCCGTGGGCAGCCCGCCACCCTTGGGCTTCATGCAGTTCCAGAAGAAGGTGTGGTTCCAGACCTGGGCCGCGTTGTTGAACACGCCGCCGTCGCTGCTGAGGATGATCTCCTCCAGGGACTTGTTGGCCTCGGCCTTGCCGTCCAGCAGCTTGTTGAGGTTGTTCACGTACGCCGCGTGGTGCTTGTCGTGGTGGTACTCCAGCGTCTCCTTGCTCATGTGCGGAGCGAGGGCGTCATGGGCGTAGGGAAGAGGGGGCAGCGTGACGGCCATGGTCAGGTCCTTTCCAGGGTAAAGGGACGAGGACAACTACCACCATCCCACCCAGGAAGAGGGGCTGACTCCAATCCATTGGCGTGCCGCCAACCTGCTGGAGCCACCCGGCCATCCTCGGGTCAACACTTCGACGCGTCGTACGAGGGCCCGCCCCCCGGGTGAGCGGGCCCTTCGTGGAGCGTCGCCTTTCACACGGTGGGAGGCCGCACCAGCAGCACGGGCCGCGAGGTTCGCGACAGCACCGCCTGCGTCGTCGAGCCGAGCAGCGCGCGCTTGAGCCCCGTGCGCCCGTGGGTCCCCATCACCACCGCGTCCACGCCCAGCCGCTCCGCCGTCTGCACCAGCGCGGTGACGACGTCCTGGGCGTCCATGATGACCTCCGCCTGCGCGCGGCGTCCGGTGGCCTCCGCCTCGCGCGGCACCAGCGCCATCAATTTGCCGCGCTCCGTGTCCACCTGCGAGCCCAGCTCCGCCACGGACACCAGGTAGACCTTGCCCCCGGGAGGCACCAGGCCGAAGGCGTGCGCCACCGCGTGGTTGCCCGTCTCGGAGAAGTCCGTGGCCACCATGACCTCGCGGAACGACGGCAGGGGCACGTCCACGCCCGGCCCCATCGCCTGCGACGGGATGCAGGCCACCGACACCCGCGCCAGCCTGAGCGCGTTGTGGGACACGCTCCACATGCGCCCCAGCGCCCGGCGGTGGTGCGTGCCCACCACCAGCAGGTCCGCGTGCTCGCGCGCGGCCAGCTCCACCAGGTGGTCCGCGATGCGCCCCAGGGACGGCTCCAGCACCGTGCGCACCTTCACGCCCTGGGTGCCCAGCGGCGTCACCAAGGTTTGCGTCTCCTTGTCCAGCACCGCGCGCAGCTCCGGCGTCACCTCGGCCAGCTCCATGGGCCGAGGCAGGCCCAGCCGCCGGTACTCCTCGTCCGGCCACACCACGCGCGCGCCCACCACGTCCAGCGGGCCCCACGCGCCCAGGGCGCGCACCCACTCGCGCGCGGCCTCGTACGGCAGCGAGCGGTCCACGCCCAGCACCACCTTGAGCGGCCGCTGGCCCTGCGCCCACGCCTCCATGGCGCTCGCGTCCTGCACGGCGAGCAGCGGCACCTCCAGCGACTGCGCCAGCCGGTCCACCGTCCCGCCGACGCCCAGGAACGGCGCCTCCTTGCTGGGCGAGGCCGCCACCACGAGCGTGGCCAGGCGCTGGCGGGCCACGTCGGCGACCTCGGCGGAGGGCTCGCCGGTGCGCAGCTCCTGCTCCACGCGCGCGCCCTTCTGGGACAGCCGCTTCGCCTCGTCGCCCAGCGCGGCCTCGGCCGCCTGGAGCAGCGAGGGACCGAAGGCCCGCGCGGAGTTGGGGTTGAGCACGTGCACCAGGAACAGCGGCACGTTCGCCTTCCGGGCCAGCTCGGCGGCGACATCACACGCGCGGCGCGCGGCATCGGAGAAGTTGGTGGCGCAGACGATGGACATGGGTGACTCCTCCTCGAGTCGGCTACGGGATGGACTTCACGCGGGCCGCACCTGCTCCACGCGCACCTCGTTGACCAGGGGCTCGCCGCGCTCGAAGGCCCGGACGCTCGCGAGCGTGGTGTGGGCGATTCTGCCCAGCGCCTCACGGGTGAGGAAGGCCTGATGCGAGGTGACCAGCACATTGGGGAAGGTGAGCAGTCGCGCCAGCACGTCGTCCTGGAGCACCTGGCCGGAGAGGTCCTGGAAGAAGACGCCCTCCTCCTCCTCGTACACGTCCAGGCCCGCCGCGCCGATGTGGCCGGACTTGAGCGCGTCGAGGAGCGCGCGGCTGTCGATGAGCGCGCCCCGGCCCGTGTTGACCAGCACCACGCCGCGCTTCATCCGTGCCAGCGACTTCGCGTCCACCATGTGGTGGGTGCCCGGCGTCAGCGGCACGTGCAGCGAGATGACGTCGCTGACGGAGTAGAGCTCCTCCAGCGTCACGTAGCGCGCGCCCACCTCGCGCGCGAAGGCGGCGTCGGGAACAGCGTCGAAGCAGACGACGTCACAGCCGAAGCCCCGGAAGATGCGCGCCGTGACGCGGCCGATGCGGCCCGTGCCGGCGATGCCCACCGTCTTGCCCGCCAGGTCGAAGCCCACCAGCCCGTCGAGCGAGAAGTTCCAGTCGCGCACGCGCGCGAAGGCGCGGGGGATGTGGCGGTTGAGGGAGAGCACCAGCGTCACCGCGTGCTCGGCCACCGCGTGCGGTGAGTACTCCGGCACGCGCGTCACCCGCACGTCCAGCCGCCGCGCGGCCTCCAGGTCGATGTGGTTGTAGCCCGCCGAGCGCGTGGCCACGAGCCGCACGCCGCACGCGCGGAGCAGCTCCAGCGTGGCCGCGTCCACGCGGTCGTTCACGAACGAGCACACGGCGTGGAAGCCCTCCGCCAGCCGCGCGGTCTGCGCCGTGAGGCGGGGCTCCAGGAAGGTCAGCGCATGGCCGAAGTCCGCGTTGGCTTCCTCCAACGCGCCGCGGTCGTAGCGATGGGTGTCGAAAACGGCCAGTCGCATGCCTGCCCTCCCGCCGACGGACCGGGTGCCCGTCGTGCTGGTGCTCCCACTGCAACGCCCACACCATGCCTTCCTGGTGGTCCGGGCGCGATGGAGGACCGCGAAAAAGCTGCGCACGCGCACAGAAGGACGCAAAAAAGCCAGCGGCCCCGTGGCGGGCGAGCAGGCGGGGCCTCCCGCGTGACGTGCTCGCGGGGGGACGCGCCGGGAGCCCGCGCGGCCTACCTTTCGCAACGAGAGGCTGTCGAGAAGGAGGCGTCATGTTCCGCTGCGCGGCCTGTGGTGCGTTCAATCGCGTGAGAGAGCCCCGGCCCTCGGGGAACCCCGAGTGTGGCCGGTGTCACCGGGCGCTGGATGTGTCGGGCGCACCGCAGGAGGTGGACGGAGAGGGGCTGGACCGGGCGGTGCTGGGCTCGCCGGTGCCCATCCTGTTGGACTTGTGGGCGCCCTGGTGCGCGCCGTGCCGGGCGGCGGCGCCCATCCTGGACGCGGTGGGCCGGGCTCGGGCGGGGCGGCTGCTCGTGCTCAAGCTCAACACGGAGCAGAACCCGCGCTCCGCGAGCGCGCTCGGCGTGCAGGGCATTCCCACGTTCGTGGTGTTCCAGGGCGGGCGCGAGGTGGCGCGGCGCAGCGGGGTGATGCCGCAGCCGGAGCTGGAGCGCTGGGTCGCGGGCGCGACGTCGGCGCAGGGAGGCGCGGGCGTGACGGCCTGAGTCGTGCATTCGCGTGCGGCCCGTGCCTCGGCCATCGGCAGGCGGGGCCCGCGCATGAGGGGAGTCGACATGGAGTCCGAGGCCGCGCTGCTGACGGACCTCTACCAGCTGACGATGACGGAGGCGTACCTGGCCGAGGGCCAGTGGGACGAGGGGGTGTTCAGCCTCTTCGCGCGCCGGCTCCCTCGCCAGCGCAACTACCTGGTGGCCGCGGGCCTGGAGGACGCGCTCCAGACGCTGGAGGACCTGCGCTTCGAGTCCGAGGACCTGGCGTGGCTCGAGTCGACGGGCCGCTTCTCGGACCGGCTCTTGCGCTGGCTGGAGCGCTTCCGCTTCAGCGGGGACGTGGACGCGATGCCGGAGGGCACGCCGGTCTTCGCGCAGGAGCCGCTGTTGGAGGTGCGGGCGCCGCTGCCGGAGGCGCAGCTGGTGGAGACGTACCTGCTCAACCAGGTGCACCTGCAGACGCTGGCGGCGTCCAAGGCCTCGCGGGTGGTGGAGGCGGCGCGGGGCCGGCCGGTGATGGAGTTCGGGCTGCGGCGCATCCACGGCGCGGACACGGGGCTGAAGGTGGCGCGCGCGGCGTACCTCGCGGGGGTGGACTCGACGTCGAACGTGCTGGCAGGGAAGCGGTATGGGATTCCGCTCGCGGGCACGATGGCGCACAGCTACGTGCAGTCGCACGACGATGAGCTGGAGGCGTTCCGCGCCTTCACGCGCGTGTATCCGGACGCGACACTGCTGGTGGACACCTACGACACGCTGCGCGGCATCCAGCACGTCATCCGGCTGGCGCGCGAGCGGGGTGAGGAGTTCCGCGTGCGCGCGCTGAGACTCGACTCGGGGGACTTGCTCGCGCTGTCGCTGGCGGCGCGGGAGCTGCTCGACGAGGCGGGCCTGCAGCGGGTGCGGCTGGTGGCCAGTGGTGGGTTGGATGAGGAGCAGGTGGCGGGGCTGCTCGCGCGGGGTGCGCCGATCGACAGCTTCGGGGTGGGCACGGCGATGGGCGTGTCCGCGGACGCGCCCTCGTTGGACATGGCCTACAAGCTGGTGGAGTACGCGGGCCGGGCGCGGGTGAAGCTGTCCGCGGGCAAGGCGCTGCTCCCCGGGGCGAAGCAGGTGTATCGGCAGGAGGAGGACGGCGTGGCGAGGCGCGACCTGCTGGTGCGGCGGGGAGACGCCGCGCAGGGGCGCCCGTTGTTGCGGCCGGTGATGCGCGCGGGACAGCGTGTGCCCGGGGCCGTGGCGTCACTGGCCGAGGCACGGGAGTACGCGCGGCGGGAGCGAGAGCGCTTGCCGAGGGAGGTGCGGGCGCTGGAGCCGGCGAGGCCGCCCTACTCGGTCGTCATCGGTGACGGGCTGGCGCGGGCGCGGGCTCACGAGGTGGAGGTCTGGGCGACCGAGCCGTGAGTTTGAGTGGCGCTTCGCGCGAGGACACCGTCCACGGCGAAGGCGCCGCTGCCGAGGAGGACCTGGGTGATGAGCGCCATGATGAGGAAGGCGACGTACTCCCAGCCTCCGCCCGGGTTGGTGAACATCCAGCCCAGGGAGACGTGAGACGCGAAGGCGCCGAGCAGCACGGGCAGGAGCGCCAGTGACACGAGACGGACCCGCAGACCCGCGATGAGCGCGAGGCCGCCGAGCAGCTCCATCGTGAACACCGGCGTGGCCGTCCACCCGGGGAAGCCGTGGGCCACGAAGAACCGGGCGGTGCCATCGAGGGTGAAGAGGAAATACTTCGCGCCCGCGTGGGCGAGGAACACGACGCCCAGGGACACCCGAAGCACGGTGGCGGCGAGGGCGGATGAGTGGGGATTCGATGCGTTGCCGAGCATGACGACGACCTCCGGAAGACGGATGAGCTGACGCGACATGGAATGCGCGCCTGGCGGCTCCGGCGGAAGGTCTGTGTCGAGAACGAATCGTTCTGCTGGCAGGACAATCCCGTGCGTCGGTCCGTTCAGCCCCAGCGCGAGGAGCGGAACTCCGCGGCCAGCACGTCGAGCAGGGCGCGCACCAGCGGCGCGGGGGAGCGCCCCGCGGCGTGGACCGCGTGGATGCCCACGGGCCTCGACATGAAGTCGTCCAGCACGGTGACGAGCCGACCCTTGCGCAGGTCCTCGTCCACCATGAAGCGCGGCAGCACCGCGAGGCCGATTCCCTCCGCCACCGCCTCGCGCAGCAAGGTCCCGTTGGCCACCGTCAGCGGCCCGCTCACGGACACGGGGATCCGCCCCCGGGGGCCGTGGAAGCGCCACTCGTCCTCGACGCGCAGGTGCGCGTAGCGCAGGCACGCATGGCCCGACAGGTCCTCGGGCCTGCGGGGCGTCCCCCTCCGCTTCAGGTAGGCGGGCGCCGCGCAGACACACAGCGCGGTGGTCGCGAGCTTGCGCGCCACGAGGTTCGAATCGCGCAGGCGCGTGATTCGCAACGCGACGTCCACCCGCTCCTCGACCAGGTCCACCAGCCTGTCGCTCAACATCACCTCCACCGAAGCCCCCGGGTGGGCCGCGAGGAAGCGCGCCAGGGGACGGGCCAGGTACATCTGCGCGAAGCTGATGGGTGCGTTGATGCGCAGGCTCCCCCGCCCCGCGTCGGAGGCCCCTCGCGTGGCGGCGCCCGCCTCTTCCAACAGGCGCGCGGCATGCGCGTACACCCCCATCCCCGCGTCCGTGACGGAGAGCTTGCGGGTGGTGCGGATGAGCAGCCGCTCCCCCACCCTGGACTCCAGGCGGGAGACACGCGCGCTCACCACCGACTTGGACACCCCGAGCACCGCCGCCGCCCGGGTGAATGAGCGGTGCTCCACCACGCGCGCGAAGCACGCGAGGCCCAGCAGGTCATCGAACAGAGGCTCCGTCACGCGCGCAGGCTGCCACGGACCCACCTGCAGAACCAGATACACACATCTACACCGTATTTCCAATGCAACCAAGTGACTGTTATGCCGCCGTCACGCGGAGTTGACGTGGAAGACCGCCCGGAGCGTCGGTCCCACTTGTCACAATGCGGGCCTCACCCTTTCACCACGAGGAACGGATGACACGAGCAACCACAGCGAAGACGTGGCTGGGCCTGGGACTGTTGGGAGCGCTGGCGACGATGGCGGGCG
The DNA here is from genome assembly GCF_900111765.1 of Myxococcus fulvus. Next base: position 60,565 of record NZ_FOIB01000012.1, on the reverse strand, counting down.
CCACCACGGCGGCGGCCGAGGCGCCGCGTGCCGAGGCGCGGGCGGCCTTCACCTCCCCCTGGTCCGCGGCGGCGTCGATGAGCCAGGTGCGCGCGTACCACACGGCGACGCGGCTGCCGACGGGCAACGTGCTCGTCACGGGCGGCAGCGGCTGGGGCAGCGTGACGGCGTCGACGGAGACGTACAACCCGAACACCAACACCTGGGCGGCGACGGCGACGATGAGCCAGACGCGCTCGAACCACACGGCGACGCTCCTGTCCTCGGGCAAGGTGCTCGTGGTGGGCGGCCAGGGCGCGGGCACGCTGGCGAGCGCGGAGCTGTACAACCCCTCGACGAACACGTGGAGCGCCACGGGCAGCCTGGCCACGGCGCGGCGGAACCACAAGGCGGTGGTGCTGTCGACCGGCAAGGTGCTGGTGTTCGGCGGCTTCGGGGCGACGGCGCTGAAGAGCGCGGAACTGTATGACCCGGCGACGGGCACGTGGACGGCGACGGGCTCCACGTCCGTGGTGGCGGGCCGCACCAGCCTCACGCGGCTGCCGTCCGGCAACGTGCTGGCGGTCAACGACGACGGTGTCATCGGCGCGGCCGAGGTCTACAACGTGAGCACCGGCACGTGGAGCACCGCCGCGGCGGCGCCCGCGTTCCTGGGGCACGCGGCTGTCCTGCTGAACCAGGGCGCGGTGCTGGTCGTCGGTCAAGAGCAGGGCCAGTACGCGAGCGGCGCATGGCTGTTCTGGCCGGAGGACAACGAATGGGAGTACACGTCCTACGCCACCGAGGAGCGCCGCATGGGCCACTCCCTGACGCTGCTGCCGTCGGGCAAGGTGCTCGTCGCGCGCGGCACGCGCAACCAGATTGGCGGCGTCACGGAGGTCTACGACCCGCAGGCGTTCTGGCAGTTGTACGTCGTGGGCAATGACCAGCCCACGCAGGGCCACACCGCCACGCGCCTCATCAACGGCAAGGTGCTCGTGGTGGGCGGCACCAGCCAGGAGGAGCCCGAGCTGTACTCCTCCGCGGAGCTGTACACCGAGTAGCCCGCAGTCCTGGCTTCAACGGCCCCACCTGGCGCGCACGGGTGGGGCCGACCGGGCATGCCCCGCCCGTCGACTCGCGCCAGCCCCTCACGGCTTCACCCACTCCTCGCTGTCCGGGGGTCCACCGAAGTCATCGCCCTTCCGGGGCGGCTGACGCGAGCGCTTCACCGGCAGCCTCCACCCGCGTCGCACCGAGACGAGGCGCACCAGCGCGCCCACCGCCATGCCCGCCACCAATGCCAGACGCCGGTGCCCGGTGAGCGAGAACGCCAGACACACCAGGCTCGCCGCGAGCGCCGCGATGGCGTAGTACCCGGGCTCCGGTCTCATCACCGTGGGCGTGCGCCGGATGAGCACGTCGCGGATGATGCCGCCTCCCGCAGCGGTGATGATGCCAATCAACACCGCCGTCCCCGGACTGAGCCCCACCTCCAGCGTGCGCTGCGTGCCCGCCACCGCGAACGAGCCCAGCGTCAGCGCGTCCAGCATCGACAAGAGCTTCACCGTCGGCCCGTGCCGCAGCTCGAAGAGGAACGCGGCGAACGCCCCCGTGAAGGCCGCGACCAGGTACGCCGGCTTCACCAACACCAGCGGAGGCCCCACCTGCAGCAGCGTGTCGCGGAGGATGCCGCCGCCCACGCCGGACACCAGGCCCAGGACGAGGAAGCCCATCAGGTCCATCTTCCGACGCTCGGCCAAGAGCGCGCCCAGCACCGAGCCGGAGAACACCCCGAGCAGGTCCGCCACCAGCGTCCCCAGCGAGATGACCTGCTCCTGGACATTGGGTTCCGTCAGGTCGAGTGACATGGCATGCGCGAGGCGGCCCGTCAGCGCTCCACCACCCCATTGGCAGCGTGGGGACGCCACCTTTCGCGGGCAATCCACGCCGACAGACCCAGGGACCGTCCGCACGGCGCTCCCACCCCAGCGGGCAACCTCTCGGGCGACGGCGCGACACCTCACGCCCCCGTGGACGGGCTCCGGGCGCGACAACACCTTTCCTGAAAGCAACCCCCTCCCCCGAGCCCACGCCATGAGCCCCACCCAGCCCGCGGACCGCATCTTCGAGGGTGGCACCCTCCTCACTATGAACGACCAGCAGCCCACCGCCGAGGCCGTCGCCGTCCAGGCCGGTCGCATCCTCGCCGTGGGCACCCGCGCCGACATCCTCGCGCTGCGCGGCCCCGACACGGAGGTCGTCTCGCTGCGGGGCGGCACCATGATTCCCGCCATCGTCGATGACCCCACCACCACCGACGCGGCCGCCGGCGACGCCGAACCCCAAACCCAGGGCACGCTCGAGCCCGGTCAGCGCGCCAACTTCGTCGTGCTCTCCGACAACCCGCTCACCGTGACACCCCGCGCCCGCGAGGACCTGCGCGTGCTGCACATCGTCAAGGACGGCGAGAGCCTCTACTTCGACAACGCGCGGGGCGCGAAGGAAGAGGAAGACACGGTGTTCACCGAGGCCCTCTTCCTCGACGAGAGCGGCTGGCTCGTCTGAGCTCGCTTGCCTTCATCGCGCGAGAAAATGAAAAGACATGCGACGGAAGCGATGCGTCGTGACGGGGGGAGCGGGGTGAATGGCACCCACGCGCGAGTGGGCTATCGGAAACTTCCTCGCCGTCTACTCCGAGGGTGACTTCCTCCCACTCCGGCCGTTCTGCGATGGTGTGAAGGAACCCCGCACCGGAGAGCCTCATGCTCCGCCATCTCGGCCCCGCGTTCTTCCTCGGCACCATGCTGCTCGGTGGCGCTTGCAAGAAGTCACAGGACCCCGTCCCCGAGACGCCCGCGGCGCCCAAGCCCGCCCCAGAGCCCGCGCCCGCCTTCTCGCTGTCGCTCCTCCAGGACGCGGCGCCGGCGGGCTGTACGTGGCTGCGTCAGGACACCACGGGCATACGCAAGGCCCTGGCCACCGTGGAGGCGCCCTGCGCTCGCGTCAGCCTGGCGTGGAGCCCGGACGGCAAGCAGGGCGTCCTGGTGGACCGGGGCAACGGCAACGTGCAGCCGCGCGCCTGGAAGGTGGACTTCGACGCCGCCCAGGGTGCCCCGCTGCCGCTGCCCACCGAGGGCCACACGGACACGGTCGGCTTCGACGCGCGAGGTCAGGTGGTGGCGCTCGTCTCCCAGCTCGAGGGGCTGGCGCGCAAGGAGGAGCGCGGCGAGGAGTTCTTCGTCGTCGACGGCCGCAAGCTGATGGTGCCGGAGATGGAGGGCAGCCCGGGACTCGCCCACGCGTACCGCCGCGAGGGTGAGACGTGGAAGCGCATCGAGTCGGTCGCCACGGTGTATGAGACGGAGGACGCTCCGGGCACGAGCGCGCTGGCCACCGCGAGCCAGTTGGTGTCCTCCACCGTCGGCACGGACCCGGACGACCCGGTCGCGACGGAGCTCGCCGAGGGCAGCGAGGACGCCGTGCGCCTGGACGCGGTGGTGAAGGACAAGGGCCATACGGAGTACGGCGCCTGGGTCTCGCTGGAGACGCATGGCGGGCCGCTGTATGCGTGGCGCGCGGCGACCGAGCTGCCGGTGTTGATGCTGCCCTTGCGGTGGGAGTCGGAAGACCGGCTGTCCGAGCCTGAGTCCCTGTCGCTGTCGCCCACGGAGGTGGTGGCCGTGCGCGTCAGGGGGGCCCTGCTGCTGGTGAGCGCGGAGGCGCATGCCCGCGTCTACGACGCGCGCACGAAGAAGCGCATCGCGTCGTTGGACGACGTGCATGACGCGCGCTTCTGGCCCAAGCAGCGCACGGTGACGGCCGCCATCCCGACGGCGGGCGCGTCGGCGGCGCAGTAGTCCCCTGGAGGGCGGGCGGGCATCCGAGCGGCCAAGCCAGCCCTCCCGTCCGTGAGCATCTTCCAGGGGATGCACGAGCGCTTCCACAAGTTCGCCCAGGGCGTGTCCGAGCGCGTGGGCTCGGTCCAGGCGTTGGTCCTGGCGGTGGCGGTGGTGGTCCTGTGGTTGGTGTCGGGGCCGCTGTTCCACTTCAGCGACACATGGCAGCTCGTCATCAACACGGCGACGACGGTCGTCACGTTCCTGATGGTGTTCGTCATCCAGGCCACGCAGAACCGGGATGCGAAGGCCATCCATCTCAAGCTGGATGAGCTCATCCGCTCGCAGCGGCATGCCCGCAACTTCTTCACGGACCTGGAGCACGCCACGGACGAGGAGCTCGCGGAGCTGTCGCGCCAGTTCAAGCAGGTGCACGAGCGCGCCCAGCGCCGCCGCGCCGCGAAGGAAGGGCCGCATTCACGGGATGGCGACGCGAAGCACTGAGCGCGCGCGTCAGAGCTTGAGGGCCCCGGGGGCGAGGATGGAGGTCAGGATGGCCACGTAGCTGCCCACGCCGATGCAGCAGGTGAGCGCGGGTATCAGCAGCGCGCCGAACACCGCGGGTCCCCAGCCGACACCGTGCAGGCTCCGGTACGCGGAGACGCGGACGCCGAGGCTCCAGAAGGGCAGCACGTACATGCTGCAGAAGGGCACCAGGCCCGCGAGGTAGACACCCTGGGCCAGGGCATGGCCGCGCAGCGTCGTCGCGAAGGTGCCTTGCGCGCCCGCGACCTTCAGCACCAGGTGGTCCAGGCCCGCGGCCACGAGCGTGAGGCCCATGCTCAGCAACGGCACCAGCAGCATGCAGATGACGAAGAGGACCACGGCGACGCCGCGGAAGAGCGCGGGGTTGGTCTCGTTGTCGGAGCCGCTGGCGGGGAAGGTCTCGTAGGGGAAGGCGAGCAGGAAGAGGGTGTAGAGGAACCAGGTGGAGAAGTAGCCCACGAACGCGGAGAGGCCCGCGAAGAGGAGCGAGTCGCCCACCGACGCCTCGCGCGACATCCGCGCGAAGGTGGTGACGGGGCGGAGCATCACCTCGACGCACGTCTTCCAGAACGCCTTGACCCAGCCGAGCTCGGCGCGCTGGTCCCAGGGGAGCTGCGCGTGGGGCACGCGGGCGTGACACGACTCGCAGACCAGCTCCTGCCGAGGGCCACGGCGCAGACATTGGGCGCACGCGAAGGCGCCGCAGCGCTCACACGCATGCTGGCTCATCCACTGCGGATGGACGGCGCACACCGGAGCGCCCGAGTCGGGCGGAGGCGAGACGAGGAAGGAGGCGCCGCAGCCACCGCAGCGAAGGGCACCCGCGCCCACGGGGAACTGGCAGAAGGGACACACGAGCTCGGACACGCTTCACATCCTCGCACAGTCTTCACGCTCGCAAGGACACACCGGGACAGCACCGGGAGCAACTCACGTTCAGCGCCTGCCCGTCTGCCCTCGATGACTCGACGAGCGAGCCACCCGCTCAAGGCGACGGACGCGGGCGCACCAGTCCGTGGTCATCTGGCACGGGGCCCGCGCCACGGTCTCCACCGCTCCGGCTCGCGGGGTCCACCGAGGACTCCGGCCGGGCCTCACGCGCGCGGCGCGCCTGACGCAGCGCCGCCTTCGCCTCGGCCTTGTGCCCCTGCGCCTTCTCCCGCTTCGCCAGCGACTCCCACAGCTCCGGCGACTCCGGATGCAGCGCCACCGCCGCGCGCAGCAGCCCCAGCCCCACGCGCGGAGACTCCGCCTCCGCCACGCGCTTGAGCAACTGCGTCGGCGCCAGCGCCAACATGCCCTGCGGCGTCGCGAGCGCCTCGCGAAGGTGCCCCAGCACCTCCTCGTCCCGCTTCGCCACCAGCAGCGCCTGCGACAACGCCAATCGCGCGTCCACGCTCCTCGGATGCAGCTCCACCGCGCGCTCCAGCCAGCGCAGCCGCCCCGCCTGCTGCTTGCGCCACGCGAAGCGCTCCGCGATGCGCAGCATCTCGTCCGAGTAGTCCGGCCGCACGTCCGGCGACAGCCCCGCCGCCTTCTTCACCACCGCCCAGCGCGGCTCCGGATTCGACTCCTCATCCAACCGCTGATGCCGCAGCTCCGGAACCTCCGCGCGCTTCCACCCCGCCACGAACCGCAGCAGGTCCGTGCGCAGCGGCTCACCGAAGCGCTCCGTGTCCGGCACCCCCTGCGCATCACACGCCGCCAGGTAGTCCGCGAAGAACGACAGCGGCCCCTCGGCCGGATACGCCAGCAGTCGCTCCGGTCCCTGCGCCTTCTCCAACGTGCGCGCCATGTGCGCCCCCACGCGGATGAACACCGACCCCAGTCGCGGGTCATGCCCACCGCGGATGCGCTCCAGCGCCGCCTTGCCGTCGCGTCCAATCGCCTTGCGGTCCAGCAGCTCCGACACCCGCGCGAACGCGCCCGGCAGGTCCTCGTCCGCCGGCAGCGAGCCCGGCCCGCGCGTGGCCCACAGATGGTACGCGAGCCCATAGCTCGCGATGCGCCCCAGCCCCTCGTACACCACCGAGTCCACCGGGTCCGTGAAGTGCGCATCCCTCCGCGTGACGCCCTGCTCCAGCAGCCCTTCCATCAACCGGATGGACAGCCGGCGCAGGCGCTTCGCCTCGCCCTCGATGTTCGTGGCCAGCGAGATGACCGTGTCCTCCGCGGGGAACATCACCAGCAGCGTCGTCGTCTCCGGCTGCCCTCCCGCGTGCGCCACCAGGTAGTGGCCGCGCAAGGGATAGGTCGCGAAGCCCATGCCGTAGTCCGTCAGCCGCCCGTCGCTCGTGGCCATGGACGCCTGCATCTTCCCCATCGTGTCGCGAGACACCAGCCGATGTGACAGCACCGCCCGACCGAAGCCGAGCATGTCCCCCACCGTGCCCCGCGTCCCGCCACCGCCGAAGCGGCTGGACACATCCAGGAAGCGCGAGGGCTTGAGCACCCCGTCCTTCACCCGGTAGCCCGCCGCCTGGTGCTCGTCGCGCGTCGCGGTGACATCCAGGTCCGCGTGCGCCATGCCCGCGGGCTGGAAGACATGCTCGCGCAGGTAGTCGCGATACGACTTCCCGGACGCGGACTCCACCGCCGCGCCCAGCAGGTTGTAGCCCCACGTGCTGTACAGGTAGCGGGAGCGCGGCTCGAACGCGAGCGGCTTCTGGGAGAACAGCGCCAGCGCCTCCTCGGTGCTCACCGCCTTCACGTTCTGGGTCGACGCCACGCCGTCATACGTGGGCACGCCGCTCAGGTGTCCCAGCAGGTCCTTCACCGTGACGGTCCACTGCTTCGCCGGATACGTCGGCACCACCGTGTGGATGTCCGCGTCCAGCGACAGCTTCCCCTGCTCCACCAGCTGCAACACCGCCACCGCGGTGAAGGACTTGGTGACGGACGCCATGCGGTACGTGGTGCGCGGCGTCGCGGGCAGCCGCTTCGCCACGTCGCGGTAGCCATAACCACACACCCACTGCCGCGCTCCGCGGGACACCGCCACGGACAGCCCCGCCACGGGCCCCTGGGACAGCTCCGAGCGGACGATGGCGTCCAGCGCCTTCGTCACCTCCTCGGGCAGCGCGCGCGCCGAGGCGCCGGCCTCGTCCGCCTCCACGCTCTCGCAGACCGACGGCAGCTTCGGCGCCGCGACCACCGGCGTCGAGACACAGAGGACGACGGCCAGCCACCCCGCGCGTCGCATCGTCATGGCACGGCCTCCACCCGCTCGGCCGCCGGGGCCACCTGGGCCACGGGGCCCTGGGCCGGCGGCGTCTCCACCCACGCGCGCAAGAGCGCGTCCGTCACCAGATGCCCCAGCACATCCAGCCCCCGTCCACGCGGGTGCACCAGGTCGTCATGCATGAAGCCGGACTTGTGGAAGCGCGTCAGCGCACCCTTGCCGCCCATCGCCTCGTACAGGTTGAAGAACGCGCAGCCCTCCGCGAGCGACACCTCGCGCTCCGCCTCCACCACCGCCTCCAGGAACGGGCGCTGGGTGAAGGCCTTGCCCGAGTCCTTCGCGTCGCGCACCGCGTCCATCGGCCCCACCACCAGACACGCGCTCGAGGGCGCCGCCACGCGGGCCCGCCGCAAGAGCGCCCCCAGGTCCTCGCGCAGCGTCGTCAGGTCCGTGCGCTTCCACTCCAGGCGCTTGGACTCGTTGCCGCCCAGGAAGAACACCAAGAGCTTCGGCTCCCGCTCGGTGAGCTGCGAGCGCAGCGCCCCATCCTCCAGCCGCGCGTACAGGCTCGCGTCCGCGGAGGGCACACCCAACATGTCCAGGACGATGCCGGGGCGCTCGTGCTGGAGCACCACGCCCTGCACCACCGCGCCCTTGCCCTCGGCCACCACGTCCACCGTCGTCGCGCCGGGCGGCAGCTCGAAGCGCGTGGAGCGCGACGCGCCCGTGCCCTCCGGCGTCGTGCGCGCCAGCACCGTGTCGCCGCTCACCACGCTGAGCGCGCCGCCTTGCGGGACGTCCAGCCACCACAGCGCGCCGCGCGTCTCACCCTCCAGCTTGAAGCGACCGCGCGCCTTCGCCTGGGTGGCCACGTGGTACACGCCGGTGATTCCGAACGGCAGCGGCGGCGCGCGCAGCTCGCCCAGCGTGCGCGGCGTCCAACCGCTCGCGCTGTGGCTCGCCCGGCCTCGCCCGCCGTAGGGCGCCATCCGGTCCACCAGCAGCACGCCCCGGCCCGCCGCGCCGAAGCTCGCGCCCAGGTCGTCCCTCAGGATGTCCACGATGCGATCGCCCGCGATGAGGGAGTTGCCGAACGCCTCGATGACGGTGGGCCGCTTCGCCGTGCCCGACGACAGCGCGTCCAGCGACTCGAAGAAGGGCGCCAGCGCGGTGCGCGCGCACCCTTGCGCCACCGACGCCACGCACGGGTCATCCACCCTCGCGCCCGGAGCACCCAGCTTCACCGCCAGCGCTTGCGTCGAGCGGGTCCGCTCGGACGGCTCCGGAAGGGCCCGACGAGGCGCCGCGGCGGGCACCGACACCGGGGTCCTCGGTGACGCCACGGCGGGCGTCGCCACCGCCGCGGGGACTGGCGCGGCGAGGGGACGTGCCTCGGAACCGATTTCACAAGCGGTCAGCAGCCCGCCACAGGCCAGGACGCGGAGCACGCGCCCGACGCCCACCCACCCGACTTCCGAATGCGTCATGCGGCGTGCAGCGTAGACGAAAGCTTCCGCCCGCGCATTTTCCCGGCCCGCCAGGCCCCCTGCTCTCCAAGGGAGCCCGAAGCCTTCCACGGCTCGCACCTTGCCCACTGGTTTCGCGCGCGCCTGCGACACACAGGGCCTGCGAGTTGGCGGACAGGCCGATGCCAGGGTCCACACGCCAACAGACTCACTTCACTTGGGCCGCCGCGTCCCCAAATTAGCCGCCACTCATATGGAGAAAGCGAAAAACAAGGTAGCGAACTGGACGAGGTTCCATCGCAAGTTCGGTGGCCATGTGCGCCAGCTCCGTAATGGCCGTGAGCTCACCCAGGAGGTGCTGGCCGAGCGGTGCGACCTGTCCGTGGATGCCATCCGTCGCATCGAGCGCGGGTCCTTCTCTCCCTCGCTGGACACGCTGGGCAAGCTGTCCGTGGGCCTGGACGTGTCGCTCAAGACGCTCTTCCAGGGCTTCGAGCACGAGCGCACCGGCGACGTGGCGGAAATCTGCGACTTCCTCTCGTGTCGCTCCGACCCGGAGGTGAAGCTCGCCCGGAGGGTGCTCCAGGCGATGTTCGAGGACTCGTAGTCTTCTTCGGACATCTGCCGGTGGAAACCGGCAGATGTTCCCTGTTCCCCACGGCCACGCTGACCTACGCACGCTCGCATATGTCGGGAGTCCCCGAAGGCATCCTCCTCGTGGTGGAGGACGATGCGGACCTGCGAGCCGCCGTCGTCGAAATCATCGCGAGCACGGGACAGCGCGTGTCCATGGCGAAGGACGGCCTGGAGGCGCTCACCTGGTTGGAGGTGCACGGCCGTCCCAGGCTGGTGCTGCTCGACATGGGAATGCCCCGCATGACGGGCCACGACTTCCTCGTGCGCGTGGCGCGGCACTGGCCCGGCCTCGCCGTGGTCGCGATGACGACGCGGCCCATCCATCACCCGGGCGTGCTGGACACGCTGCTCAAGCCCTTCGACCTGGAGACGCTCCTGGAGCGGCTCCCCATCTGGCTGAGTCTGGCGCGCGACCTGCCCCGGCCCTGAGGCGCGATTTCATTGCGCGCAATGCAGTCCGGGGGCATCCTGGAGAGAGGAGCCGTCATGTCCCCGTCGAACAAGAAGCGCGGCGACGCGCTGCACCTGGACGAGCAGCTGTGCTTCACCCTGTACTCGACGGTGCACCTGCTCAACCGCACGTACCGGCCGCTCCTGGAGAAGCTGGGCCTGACCTATCCCCAGTACCTGGCGATGATGGTGCTGTGGGAGGAGGACGGCGTCACGGTGAAGGCGCTGGGGGAGCGGCTCCTGCTCGACTCGGGCACGCTGACGCCGCTGCTCAAGCGGCTGGAGTCGGCGGGGTTGCTCAAGCGCGAGCGGGACGTGCTCGACGAGCGTCAGGTGCGCATCCGCCTGACGGCGCCGGGTCGCGCGCTGCGCGCCAGGGCGGAGAGCGTGCCGCCGTCCATCCTGGAGGCCTCGGGCTGCTCGCTGGAGGAGCTCCGGGACTTGAAGGCCCGCGTGCTCGCCATCCGTGAGCAGCTGGGCGCGCGGCTGGGCGAGGAGTCCTCCGCCGCGGCGCCCCGGGGTCAGCGCAAGAAGTCCGGCTAGCGCGCCGGCGCGGTGCGCGTCGTCCTGCCGCCGATTCCCACCAACTGGCTCACCAGCTCCAGCGCCTGGGTGTAGCGCGTCATCGAGGCCTGGAGCGCGAGCAGCTCCGCGTTGGACAGCCGCTCGCCCGAGGGCGCCGACTGGATGACACCGACGAGCGCGCGCTGCCCCTGCTGCAGCTCCTGCATGAAGCGGGAGATGCCGTCGAGCCGCTCCGTGCGCTCACCCGGGGGCACGGCGCGCGGCGCGCCCGCGTCACCGGGGTCCGCCACCTTCACGTTCGAGACAGCAACACTCACAGAAGACCGATTCACCGAAGAAGGACGAGGGAGTGCTGCGGTCAGCGGACGCGACATGAAGCGGACTCCTGCGGGGACGGAGTGAGGGGGAGGCGCGAGTATCCGCCCGTGGACTGACAGTCGCCAGTCGGGTGGGCACGGCGGCCTCCTCTCCAGGCACTCGATTACGTCATACGCGGTGAATCCGCGTTCCCCACTCCTGGAGGCGGCTCACGACGTAGGCCGCGTCGAGCACGCCCTCGGGTGAGTACAGGCCGGGCTTCACGGGCGCCCCACCTGTGAGGCCCAGCAGCCGCTCCACGGCGAGCGCGGCGCCCTTTCCGCTGAGACCGGAATGGACGTCCGAGTCGACCAGCGCGTGACGCACGAGTGACGGCGTTCCGTCCGCCTTCACGCCCTCCAGCTCGATGATGACCTCGTGGCCCGGCCCCTGCCCCGGCGCGCGGCGCGACGCGGGGCGCAGCGCGAAGTCCAGGCGGATGTCGCTCGCGTCCGTGACGGCGGCGAGCGAGGCCACGTCGAGCAGCGGATACGCGCGGCCGTTCCATGGGGTGCCGTCGACGCCCTGGAAGGTGCGCGTGATGTCGGCCTCGCTCGTGGCCCAGAGGAACCGGCCCTCCTTGCGGATGAGCGGGCTGGGCACGCCCTTCGCCACGCGGTCCATGTCGCCGAGCGCGGCGGGTCCGCCGACGTCCTCCTCGTCGAACACGGCGGAGATGCGGATGGCGTGGACCTTCGCCAGCTCGCGCGCGAAGTGGACGGTGGCCAGGGCGACGGTGCCGCCCAGGAAGTGGCCGAGGAACAGCGTGGGCGCGGCCGTGGGCCGCTGGACGTGGAGCGCGACCTCCGGGCCGATGTCGAAGACGAAGTCGGAGAAGGACACGTAGGGCACGCCCTGGTCCTGCGCGTACCGCAGGGTCCGGAGCGAGTCGTCCTTGAGCAGCACGACGACGGCGCTGAAGGCGGAGCCTGGGGGCAGGCCCAGGTCATCGCGCTCCAGGTCGATGCGCACGGCGTCGGCGTGGCCCACTTCACGCGCGAGCGCGGACGCCTTCGTCACATCGCGCGCGCCGATGCGAATGGGGAGGTGCGGCTGGAGGTCGCGCAGGGCCTTCACGGCGCGACGTCCGACGACGCCGGAGCCACCGACGAAGAGGACGGGGTTGAGCTTCGATGCGTTGTTCATGACGGGATTCCTTTCGAGCGAGGGGATGCGAATCAGGAGAAGCGGCGCGTGCGGACGCCGGCCTCCTCGAGGCGGCGCATCAGGTAGGTGGGCTTGATGAGGACGTTCGGCAGGTAGAGCCCCGGCGCGACGGGAGCGCCGCCCGCGAGCCCCAGCAGTCGCTCCACGCTCACGGCGACCCCCACCGCGGTGACGGGCGCCTGTCCCTGCGCGTGGCTCATCTCGTAACGCACGCGCGCTGGCGTGCCGTCATGCAGCGTGCCCTCGAGCTCGAAGAGCGTCTCGACGGAGTAGGCCCCACCCTTGCGACGCCCGGCGGACAGGCCCACCACCGCATCGAGCCGGATGGCGCGCGCCTTCGTCTCGGCCGCCAGGCTCACCGGGTCCGTCAGCGAGTACGCCTGCCCCACGTGCTCGTTCCCGTCGCCATCGAGGAAGCGCCGCTCCCCCGCCGCGCCGCCCACCCAGCGCCACTTGCCGTCCTCGAGGATGAGCGCGTTGGGCGCGGCGCTCGCGGCGCGCTCCAGGTCCGCGGACGCGGCGGGCCCGCCGATGTCCTGCTCGTCCAGCACGGCGCCCATCGCGATGGAGTCCAGCGTCTTGAACTCCCGCGCGAAGTGGAGCGCGGGCAGCGTCGCCGCCCCCACCAGCCAGCTGGTGCCCAGCAGCACCGCCGAGCGCTGGGGCGCGTTCATGAAGTACGCCACCTCGGGCGCCACCTCGAACAGGCCCGTGGAGATGCCCAGGTGCGGGATGCCCTGGGCTTGAGCAAAGCGCAGCGCGTTGAGCGTGTGGTCCTTCACGAACAGGACCACGGCGCTGTACCCGCGCCCCTCGGGCAGTCCCAAATCCGCGCGCGACAAGTCCACGCGCACCGCGTCCGCGTGCCCCAACCCCCGGGCCACCGCCTCCGCGCGGGCCACATCCCTCCCCCCAATGGTGATGGGCAGCTCGGGATGGAATCGACGAAGCGTCTGGGCGGCCAGCGAGCCGACGACGCCCGAGCCTCCGATGATGAGAACGGGCTTCTGCGTAGGTGAAGACATGACGGGTGCGCTCCCCTGCCAGCGAAGGCAGTGGTCGAGAGGGCCGGAGGACCGGCACGGACGGGAATTCCGACGACCCTACAAGAAGTAAGTTACCAAAAGTAGGTCCGCAACCATTTCGACCAGGACCCGTTGGTTGCGCGCCAGGGGCGAGGCGGCTAAGCCCTCAAGAGCCGTGGTGACGCGCATGAGTGAGACCTCTTCCAAGAAGCTGCCCAAGGCCCAGCGACGCGAGCAACTGCTCGACGTGGCGGTGGCGGTGGTGCGCGAGGAGGGCACGGACGCGCTGACGCTTGGGCACCTGGCCGAGCGCGCGGGGGTGAGCAAGCCCATCACCTACGAGCACTTCCAGACGCGCGCCGGGCTCTTGATGGCGCTGTACGAGCGCACCGACGCGCGGCAGGTGGCCCAGCTCCAGGAGGCGCTCGAGCGCACGCGGCGCAAGCTGGAGGACGTGGCCCGGGTGATGAGCGCCGCGTACATGAGCTGCTACACCACGTCCGGCCCCGAGCACTCGGCCATCGCCGCCGCGCTCAAGGGGGACGGGCAGATGGAGGCCTTCCACCAGGGCCTGCTGGACCAGTACGTGGACTTCTACCAGCGCACGCTCGGGCCCTTCTGCGACCTGCCCCGGGAGGCGCTGCGCCAGCGCTGCGTGGCCATCATCGGCGCGGCGGAGGCCCTGTCGCGCGACGTGCTGCGCGGGGCCGTGGCGGAGAGCACGGCGGCCAACACGCTCGCGTCGCTCATCGTCTCCTGGTTGACCTCGCGCAAGTAGCACCGCCCGCGTCGATGTGATGCAGTCGCGCGGTGCTCGACAGCGTCACCATCGACCAGCTCCGGACGCTCCGCGCGGTGGCCGAGGAGGGCAGCTTCTCCGCGGCGGCGCGCAAGCTGGGCCAGGGCCAGCCCGCCGTCAGTCAGGCCATCCAGCGGCTGGAGAAGCAGCTGGGCCTGCGCCTCTTCGACCGCAGCAGCCGCGTCCCCCGGCTGACAGCCAAGGGCGAGGCCGTGGTCGCCGCCGCGCGCCGTCTCCATGAAGACCTGGCCACCTTCCAGTCGGTGGTGGGCCGCATCAAGAGCGGCGAGGAGACGAAGCTCGCGCTCGTCGTCGACGCGATGTTCCCCACGCCCGCCCTGCTCTCCTTCGTGCGTGAGCTGGCCCAGACACACCCGGGCGTGGAGCTGACGCTGGAGGTGGAGCTGCTCTCCGCGGTGACGGAGCGCCTGCGCGAGCGCAAGGCGACGCTCGGCATCGCCGGCGCGGACCTGGACCTCACCGGCCTGGAGCAGCGGCCCATCGCGCTGTTGAGCATGTTGCCCGTCGCCGCGCCCTCGCATCCGCTGGCCCGCGTGAAGGGCGTCATCACCGAGGAGCACCTCGCCTCCGCCACGCAGCTGGTGCTGAGCGAGCGGCTGCCCACGGGCAAGGCGGGCACGGTGGACCGGGGCGTGCTCTCGCCGAAGCAGTGGCGCGTGGCGGACCTGATGACGAAACATGCCCTCATCCTCGGAGGCCTGGGCTGGGGCCACGAGCCCGAGCACCTGGTGCGCGAGGACCTGAGCGCCGGCAGGCTCGTGCAGCTCCGACTGGCCGCGTGGGAGGGAGGCCCTCCGCCCCGGCGCCCGCTCGCCCTGGTGCGCCGCAAGGGCGTGCCGCTGGGCCCGGTGGCCACATGGGCCTCGAACCGGCTCACGGACCTGTGTCAGCTCGCGCTGTCCGCGGACCATCACGCGACGTGATGCTAAGCATCATGGGCAACGGCGATTTACACGTCGCCTCCCAGCCTTACTGTTTGGGTCATGAGCACCACGACCCAGACACTTCCTCCCCCCACCGTTCCCCATGCGCATCCCCGCGCGCGGACGCTCGAGAGCGTCCACGGCGGCGGGCCCCTGCACTGGGTCGGTGACGGCTTCCGCGTCAAGACGCTCGTCCCCAGTGGCGGCCTCACCCAGGAGCGCGTCAGCCCCTTCCTGCTGCTGGACCACCATCCTCCGTACGAGTACCCGGCCCTCGCCAAGGGGCAGCGCGGCGTCGGCTGGCACCCGCACCGGGGCTTCGAGACCGTCTCGCTCGCCTTCCAGGGCGTCGTCGCGCACCGTGACAACGCGGGCCACTCGGGCGTCATCGGCCCGGGCGACGTGCAGTGGATGACGGCCGCGTCCGGCATCCTCCACGAGGAGTACCAGGAGCAGTCCTTCTCCCAGCGGGGTGGCATCTTCGAGTTCCTTCAAATCTGGGTGAACCTCCCTCGCGCCGACAAGCGGGCCGCCCCGGGCTACCAGCCCATCACCGCGGCCCAGATTCCGACCGTCCCCATCGAGGGCGGCACGGTGCGCGTCATCGCGGGCGACTTCGCCGACACCCGAGGCCCCGCGCGGACCTTCACGCCCATCACCCTGCTCGACGTCAACGTGCGCGCGGGGACGAAGCTCGAAGTCCCCCTGCCCCGTGGCTACAACGCCATGGTGCTCGTCGCCTCCGGCCGCGTGTCGTCCGGCGGTGAGCGCGCCACCGAGGGGGAGCTGGCCGTGTTCGCCAATGACGGCGAGCACCTCACGCTCCTCGCCGAGGAGGACACGCACCTGGTGGTCCTCGCGGGCGAGCCCATCCGCGAGCCCATCTTCCACATGGGCCCGTTCGTCATGAACAGCCAGCGAGAGCTGTTCCAGGCGATTCATGACTTCGAGATGGGCCGCTTCGGCGACATCCCCGAGGATGCGCCCGGCGCCACCCAGTAGGTCCAGCGCGACGCCCGTCGGAAGCCCCCGTGCTCCGACGGGCGCTCAGCGTCCCCGGGCCCGACGCGCGGCGGCAGCCGGCTTCGCGCGGGGCTCCGTCGCCCGCGTCATCGAGGGCTCCTTCAGCACCTCCACCATCAACTGCCGGAAGTAGCGCGCGCCGGGGTCCGAGTGCGTGCGCTCATGCCATATCAACGCCATGGGCATGGGCGGCGTGGTGATGGCCAGGCGCAGCCGCTTGACGGGCAGCATCGCGCACAGCGCATCCGCGGTGCGCCCCGGCATCCCCGCCACGTAGTCCGTGCGCGTGACGGCCATGCCCGCGGCGATGAAGTGCGAGACGGACAGCGCGGGGTTGAACTCCAGGCCGTGCTCCTTGCAGAACTCCTGGAAGTACCGGTGGCCGATGCCCGGACGCCCCTGCGCGATGACCATGCCGATGTGCCGGGAGGCGTTGAACTCCTCCTTCGTCAGCGTCGACCCGCGCAGGCGTGGATGCTCCTTGCGCACGAGGAAGGCCATCTCCTCCAGGTACAGGTCCTCGCAGAAGTAGCCATCCCGCGTCGCCACCATCTGGGGCGCCAGCGCCGCGTCCACCTCCCCCGTGGTCAACCCGTCCGAGGCCATCAGGAAGTCGATGCTCACCACGCGCAGCCGCGCGCGCGGCAGCTTCCGGGCGAAGGCCTCCACCACCCGGGGCACGTCGCAGACATCCTGGTTGTCGCCACACGACAGCGTGAAGGTGCGCGTGCTCTCCGCGGGCACGAAGCGCTGTCCATCCACCGCCACCTGCAGCTGCGCCACCGCGTTGACCACGAGCGGCCGCAGCTCCTCGCAGCGCGGCGTGGGCACCAGGCCTCGACCGCTGCGCACGAAGAGCGGGTCCCCCAACATCTCCCGCAGCCGGGCGAGCGCGTTGCTCACCGCGGACTGCGTGACGTGGAGCTGCTTGGCCGCGTCCGTGGCGCTCCCCGTCTCCAGCACCGCGTGCAGGACGAGGAACAGGTTCAGGTCGATGGCGGACAGGTTCATGACGGCACGGGCATAGCGCACGCGCCGTCCTGAAGGCACCCTCAGGAGCGCTGCGCGCCCGACAACATCGCCGCCACCTGGGGGTCCAGGCGGAAGGACTCGAAGAACGCCTCCGCGTCGGCGGGCGGCTGGCCCTCCGGGTGGAGCAGGAGCTGCTGATAGAGCCGGGGCCCCACCAGGTAGAAACGGCCCTTGAGCCGGCGCGGTCCGGAGATGCCCTCCACCTCCCAGCCCGGGAAGCCCTCCAGCGTCAGCGGCCGCGAGGACACACCCGTGGCCCCCAGCGCCTCCAGCGCGCCCATGCTCGCGCGAGACACCACGTCGCTCGGCTTGGCCTGCGACACGGCCGACGCGGGGAAGTCCGTGTACGAGACGTAGTACGCCGTGGACGACTCCTTGCGCTCGGCGATGAACGTATGGAGTGTCACCTCGCCCACATCCGTCACCTGCGAGCGGCGCTCCTCGCTCACCGGCCCCGGCAGCGCGACGGAGAAGCCGCCCTCCGTGGACTGGACGACAGAAGCACTGGCGGCCGACGGGGCCACCGGGGCCTCGGGCGCCGTCTGGCGGGAGGCACACGCCCCCAGTCCTCCCACGGACAGCAGGATGGCGAGCGGCGCGACCCGGCGCGAATTCTTCATAATCCCTGCGACTCCTGGCATGTGGCCCGGAAGGTACGTCCTACGAGCGTCCGGCGCACCCAGCCTCCACGACACGAGCGTCGCGCGCAACGCTTTGCGTCTAGTGCAGGGCGTCCGGGCCGTCGCCCCGGGCCTCCGCGGCCGGCCCCTCGGCGTCGGGCGCCTTCTCGCCGCTCACCCGCGCCAGCCGGACACAGAAGGAGGACCCCGCCCCGGGCGCGCTGTCCACCTCGATGTTCCCGCCGTGCGCCTCCACGATCCGCCGGGCCACGGACAGTCCCAGCCCCACCCCCGGAGCGCGCTTGCCGCGCGGGTTGCCCAGCCGCTGGAAGGGCGCGAAGAGGATGGCCATGTCCTCCTCGGAGATGCCGATGCCCTGGTCCTTCACCACCAGGAGCACGTGCTCCGCCTCCCCGCGCACCGCCACCTCCACGTGGCTGCCCGCGGGGGAGTACTTCAGCGCGTTGCTCACCAGGTTGGCCATCACCTGCTCCAGCCGGTCCGGGTCCGCGCGCACGAAGAGCGGTGCGTCCGGCACGTCCAGCTGGAGCACGTGGCCGCTGTCGCTCGAGCGGTACAGCTCCACCACGCCCCGCGCCAGCTCGCGCGCGTCCCGCACCTCCGGGCGCAGCTCCAGCTTGCCCGCCTCGATGCGCGTGGCGTCGAGCAGGTCCCCCACCATCCGGTCCAGGCGCTCCACCTGACGTCCCACCAGCGCCAGCGTGCGCTGCATGCGCTCGGGCGTGAGCTGGGCGTGGCTTCGCTCGGACAGCGCGGTGGACAGCTTCAGCGCGGACAGGGGGTTTCGCAGCTCGTGGGCCACGCCGGCGAGGAAGGCGAGCTGCTGCTCCTGCTGGTGCGTGAGGCTGTTGGCCATCTCGTTGAAGGTGCTCGCCATGTCGCGAAGCTCCGTGGGCCCGGCCACCGGCGCTCGCGTGCGCTTGCGGCCCACGCCGAAGCGGCGCATGGCCTGGCTGATGTCCTTCAGCGGCTGGAGGGCGATGCGCTGCAACAGGAACGAGCCCACGACGAAGGCCACCAGGAGCAGGCCGCACAGCGACAGGCCCACGGTGTTGCCCAGCCGGTTCAAGTCCGCCGAGGCGTCGCGCGCCACGCGGGCCTCCTCCACGTTGAGCTGCACCAGTCGCTCGAGTGAATCGAGCGCCGCGTCCATGGCGGGCACCACGGCGGCCAGGCGCTTGCGCTCGGGCAGGCGGATGGCCTCTCGCTGGACCTGCAGGTAGCGCTCGAAGTCCTCCTCCACCTCCTGGATGAGGGTGCGCTCGGCGTCGCTGACGGCGTTCCTCTCCAGCCCGTCGAGCAGGAGGGGGAACGAGGCCTCGATGCTCTCCACGGAGCGGCCGCGGATGAGCTGGGAGCGGGTGTCCTGCGGTCCCGCGCCGTCGCTGAGGCGGAAGTGGTTGAGCAGGTCGATCTCCAGCTCCTCCGCCATGTGCAGTCCGTCCACGGAGTTGCCGAGGGTGTTGGCCGAGTGGTTCTGCGCATTCGTGAGGACGATGAGCGCGACGGCGGCGATGAGGGTGAGGAGGGCCAGCCCGCCCATGGTGGCGGCCAGCCAGGCGCGCAGGCTCATGGTGTCTCCTGGAGAGTGGCGAGGGCGGGACGGGGCACGGTTCAAGCCCTCCTGGACTGGGGACGGGTGAGACGGCGGTGCCCCCTGTCTGACTGGAGGAACAAGCCCCGGACGTGGGGGATTCACCGAGTGGACAGCGGCTCGGCGCGGGGGTGGGTTCCCCGCACGGTGTCAGCGCTGGCGGCGGGCAATCGTGCTAGGGAGGTTTTCAGCGAGGCGGGCGAGCGAGAGCCTGCTGGCCGCGCGTGAGGTCACCACCATGGACATGCTCCCCCAACCGAGTCGTACCCTGAAGTTCGATGGTTTCTGGCGCTGGCTCCAGGAACACACGCAGTGCATCCTCCGGTGCGGCTCGGTCGACGCGATGCTGTACGACCACGACGACTTCCACTGGGTGGTGTTGGAGGAGGACCGCCAGCACATCATCCAGGTGCTCAAGGGCAAGGTGCTCGTGGGCGAGCTGGTGATGGCGGGCCGTGAGGTCACCGAGGTGAACGTGGCGCCGGACCCGGACTCGGGCACCCAGGGCCACTTCCTGGTGGAGCTGATGGGCGGTCCGAAGGAGGACCCGCAGGTGCTCTACCACTTCATCATGGCGCACGGCATCGACCCCGCGCCGGGCCACAAGGACCTCAAGCACTGAGCACCGTGGCGCCGGGTGCTCCGTTCATCGCGGAGCACGGCGCTCACCGTGTCCCGCGCGGTGTCGGTCCGGGCGCGGGTCTTCAGCGGCCTCGAACTCCGAGCAGGACGCGCTCGATGAGCGCCACCGCGTCCCGAGCGCCGTTCGCGTAGCTCGGAGGGTCGCGCCTGGGGCGCGAGCCCACCAGCGCCACGGCCCGCTCCACCAGCTCCTCGGGCGTGCGCGCCAGCTCCTCGGGGCGCAGCCGCACCGCCTGCCGGTCGTAGCGCCGCTCCCGCGCCAGGGCCACCAGCGGAGTGCCCGTCACGCGAGCCTCCTGCACGGTGTTGTAGCCGCCCGCGCCGACGAGCACGTCCACGCCAGACATCACCGCCAACGCGGGCCACACACGCAACGGACGGGGCGCGCCGTCACGCACCACGTTCTTCTTCCGGGGCGCCTTCTCGGAGAGCCAAGGCCCCGGAGGCGCGAGCCACCGCACCGGAGCCAGGGCACCGAGCCGCTCCTGAAGCCGTGCGGCGATGAGCCCCGCCTCCTCCACCTCCAGCGCGTTGCCGCTCCCCATCACCGCGACCAGGGGACGCGTGTCGTCAGGCGCAACGCCCAGCCGCTCACGAGCCTCCTCGCGCCCGAGCCACTCCTCGCGCCCGAGCAGCAACCAAGGCTCTGTGCGCACCGCGCGCGGATGCCCCGCGAAGGGCGCGTCCTCGCCCGGGACGAGCAGCAGGTGGAAGTCCTCCACCGCGGCGGCGATGTCGAAGCGCGCGACGTACGTGGGATTCAAGTCGCGATGCACCAGCACCTTGCCCATGCGCAGCGAGGGCAACAGCGGCGCCAGCTCCCCCACCAGCCCGCGAGGGAACGTGTCCACCACGAGCAGGTCCGGGCGCACGCCCTCGAGCAGACAGTCCACCGTCTCGCGCATCGCGGCCTTGCCCAGCTCCGGGCTCAGCCGGTGCACATGCACCTCCGGACCGAGCACCGCCTCCAGCGGGACATCGGGCGCGAAGGGGCTGTTCGTCACCAGCGTGACGTGATGGCCCTTCCGAGCCGCATTGCGCGCGAGCCCCGAGGCACGGGTGAAGTGCCCCATGCCGCCGCCCAAGGCGTAGATGAGCCAGCGCGCGGGAGTCATCAGCTTCCGCCCAGGTCCTCCTCGAAGGAGGCATCTTCCTCGTGGCGCAGGCTCTCGCCGTCCGCCTCGGTGAAGTCATGCGGGTCCCTCGAGGAGCCGCCCCCCCACGACGCGCCACGACCGTAGTAGCCGTAGTCGTCGTAGTAGGTGCTCGCCTCATCCGAATCGTCGGAGAGCATGCCCGCGCACCCCGTGCAGACCATCTGGTCCTCCTGCGGGGTCAGATGCAGCTCGCAAGCAAGCTTGCCGCACAGCTCACAGTGCGTGCTCGCGGGCATCCCGCACTCGCGGGGCAACAGGAAGCCCAGGCCCACCTGACAACCATGATTCACGGGAGCGGGGCTCATGGCGTGGGTCCGGCAGGCGGCTGCTGGAGCTGCTGGAGCAAGGCCACGCGCAAGGGCAAGGACACCGACTCGAAGGCGAGGCACGCCGCCGCGTCCGCGCGCACGAGCGCATGCGTGGAGAGCGTCGTCTTGCCCTGGGCATCGCGCAGGGACACCTTGCCCTCGCGCACCTTCACGCGCGCAATCTCCGCGCCCTGCGCATCCAGGACACGAGCGCCCTCGTCATCAGGAGACACGGTGTAGAGCAGCGCGCCCTTGGCGTCGGTGAGGCGCCAGCCGGGGCCCTGGATGGAGAGCGTGTAGAGCACCTGGCGCTGCTCGCCGTCGCGCACGATGAGCGCGCCACCGGACGAAGCGAGCACATACCCCAGCGCGACATCATCGGGACCGGAGACCTTGAGGGAGGCGCCCTTCCACTTGAGGCGCGCCAGCTCGCGCTCGTCACCGTCGACGAGCTTGGCGCCGTCGTCCTTGGGCTTGAGGGAGAAGCGCTCGCGACCGTCGCCGTCCTTGAACTTGAGCTTGCCCGGCAGGGGCACGTCCTCCGCGGAAGCGGCGGTGGTCGTGGGGGCCTGGGGAGGCTCGGAGCCGGAGGGGCGCGAGCAGCCCCAGGCGAGCAACAGACACAGGAGGAGTGGGAGGCGGCTCATGAAGCCCTCGAGGTGAGGTGCTTGCCGCGCGCCGAGGAGGCGTGGAGCACCTGGAAGAGGCTCAACAGCATCATCAGGCAGGCCCGCGTGGCGTCCGGCTCCACCTTCCATTCGGAGTCCATGTGGGCGCGCATCGCGAGCTTGTCCTCCGTCACGTCGAGCCGGGACAGCTTCACCTTGGGAGGCAGCTTCACGGCCTGCTGGGCCTGCGCGCGCATCTGGACGAGGCCGGGGTGACGCTCGGGCTTCACGCGCAGCTGGGCCTGGAGGAAGGTGGCGCTCTTGCTCCTTTGCTTCGTCTTGTACTTGCCGCGCGGGTTGCGCCGGGTGCGAATGCGCTTCTGGAGCCACTCGGTGAGGGAGAGGCGCAGGTGGGTGCCGTCGCGCAGGCGGGCCTGGAGGGACAGCCACGGGTCCTCGTAGTCGCTCGTCTCCCAGCCGGTGGGCGTCTTGCCATGGCGGGTGGACTTCGAGGAATGGTCGATGGGCTGGAAGTCGAGCTCCAGCGTGACGGGCTCCTGGGGGTCGATGTCCCGGAGCAGCGGGCGCAGCAGTCGGGCGGGCAGCAGGTAGCGGCGGTCCTCCAGGTCGCACCCGGCGAAGCCGGAGGACTTGAGGTACAGCCCCAGGGAGGCCAGCAGCGACACAGCCCCCGACACCGCCAGCACCGCCGCGGGCCACGGGAACGACAACCGCATCATCAGGGCCAGGAGGAGGCAGGCCCCGCCAACCTTCAGGGCGAGGCCGGAGCGACCGCGCCAGAGCCGGGTCTGCGCGGCCATGCGCTCGTCGAAGTGCCCGAGCAGGTCCAGGTCCTCCATCAGCACGGACACTGGCGCGGTGTTGCGGTAGCGCTTCTCCACGCGGAAGCGGTCGACGTCGAAGGACACGATGAGTGCTCCCCCTCGGAGCCACGGTACGGAGGCGCTGAGTGTATGGGTCGGCGGGGAGCGGGGCAAACGAGGAGGTTGGCCGAGGAGGGTCAGGCGCGATAGCACGCATGACGTGGCCTCCGCGTCCGGCATCGTCTACGCATCGTTCGACCGCTTCCCGGCCCCCAAGGGAGCAGCCGTGCACATCCGGGCCTTCGTGGAGGCGCTGGGCGCGGCCTTCGGAGGGGTGGACCTGCTGGCGCTCCGGGACGGCCCCACGGCGAGCGCGGAGCCCAGGCCCCTGGTCGAGGGTGTGACGTATCACCCCCTGGAGGCGAGGGGGCGGGACCTGGTGGCGCAGGCGCTGTCGTTCCGCACGCACCTGGCGGCGTGGTGGAGGAACCGGCCGAGGGCGCGGGTGGTCCACGTGCGCTCCATCTTCGAGGGCTATCCGGTGGCGACCAGGAAGGCCGCGCTGACGGACGCGCTGGTGTTCGAGGTGAACGGGCTGCCGTCCATCGAGCTGAAGTACCACCACCCGGACGTGGCGGACGACGCGGAGCTGATGCTCAAGCTCGTCGCGCAGGAGGACGCGTGTATCGCGAGCGCGGACCTGCTCGTGACACCCAGCGAGGTGACGGCGGAGTACCTGGTGAAGCGCGGCGCGCAGGCGTCGAAGGTGCGGGTGATTCCGAATGGCGTGGAGCTGGAGGTGTTCCGCCACGCGCCGCCGAGGATTCGAGCGCCGGGGCAGCCGGTGCGCCTGCTGTACAGCGGGACGATGACGTCGTGGCAGGGAGTGCATCACGCCATCGAGGCGCTGCGGCTCTTGAGGGAGCAGATGCCGGCGGTGCTGACGTTGGTGGGGCCGCTGCGCAAGCACCAGCGCAAGGTGATGCTGGACCGGTGTGGGGACCTGTTGCTGGAGGGGGCGGTGGAGCTGCGAGAGCCCCTGCCCCAGGCGGAGCTGGCGGCGTTGCATCACGCCTGTGACGCGGTGCTGGTGCCGTTGCCGGTGAACGACCGCAACTGCGTGCAGGGGTGCTGTCCGCTGAAGTTGCTGGAGGCGATGGCCTCGGGGACCCCGGTCATCGCGTCGAACCTGCCGGTGGTGAGGACGCTGGCGGGGCCGGACGAGGTGCTGCTCGTGAGGCCGGGTTCGCCGAAGGCCATCATGGAGGCGGTGAAGGACCTGTGCGCGAACGCGGAGCTGGGTCCGTCACTGAGTCACAGGGCCAGGGCCCGCGTGGAGCGGGACTTCAGTTGGGAGAGGGCCCGCGAGGCGCTGGTGAGCGCGTACGAGACAGAGCTCGGGATGACGCGCAGGGATACGGGCGTCATCCCACGCGAGGAACGGCGCGCGTGAGCACCCGGCGCAGCACCTCCGCCTCGGCCTCGGATTGGAAGCGCTCCAGGATGCGGCGGCGCGCGGCGGCGCCGATGGCGGCGCGGTGCTCCGAGGACAGCGACAGTACGTCGAGACACGCCTGTCCGAGGTGATTGAGCAACGCCTTGGAGACGATGAAGCCGTTGCGCTGATGGTCCACGGCCTCGGGGATTCCACCCGCGTCACTGGCCACGACGGGCAGACCGCAGGACATCGCCTCCAGCAGTGCGTTCGGCATGCCTTCCCACAGGGACGGCTGGAGATACAGGTCGCACAGGCGAAGGTGCGCGGCGATGGCCTCCGGTGTCTCGAGCGCGCCCGAGACAATGATGCGAGCTCCATCCTCGGGCTGCTCGGCGCGGAAGGCGACGAGGTGCTCGGCGTCCCGAGGCCGCACCTCACCGATGACAAGCAAACACGCGGGCCGGGTGCGCCGCACCTCCGAGAGCGCGGAGAGCAGGAACGGCAGCCCCTTCTTGTGACGAAGCTCTCCGGAGAAGCCGAGCACCGCTTCATCCGGAGCGATGCCCAGCCGCGTGCGCAGCGAGACATCCGCGGGGCCCGGTGAGAACACCTCGGTGTCGACGGCGTTGGGGATGACCTCCACGCGGCCGTCCTTGCCGAGCAGCATGCTCATCTTCCGGCCCAGGTCGGCGGAAGCCGCGGTGAGCACATCCGCGCGCTGGAGCGTCCACAGCAGGCGAGCGAAGTCACCGGGCGGGAACATGTGCTGGTCCACGTCATTGCCGCGAGCACTCACGGTGGAGGCGATGCCAACAGACGCGGCGAACACCACGGCGAGGAACCCCGGCGGTGACAGGTAGTGCCCCCAGACCAGGTCATAGCGCCGACGCGAGTGCAGATACCCGAGCACATCCAGCGTGTGTTGCATGGACAGGTCACTGCTGCCGAAGAGCCCCAGCCGATGCAACGTGACACCGCGAGCAAACGGCGTCACCTCGCCCGCATCGTCCAGTGTGCTCAGCGCGCCGGGAGCCGCGGTGCGGGTCCAGGCGAGCACCTCCACCCGAGCCCCGAGTCGAGCCAGGGCCCCCGCGGTGCGGGCGCCGCTGCGAGCAAGGCCACCGATATCAGGCGGGAAGCGTTCAGCGAGGAGAAGGACACGAGGTGAGCCAGCAGCCATGGGGATGAATCTACCCGGCTGGGGCTGCTTCACCCTCGTGGAATCTCACGAGCCTCGCCTGAGCCATCTCTCACCACACAACAACCGGTCATCACGACGCACAAAGCCAGACGAATTGATTGGACACCCCTGGCGAATCACTCACACCATGAATCCGCCCTCACTCCCCCCGGCTCGCGGTCCGTGACTCAATCCCAGTCGGGTTGGGACGCGCTCCCTCACCGCAGCCGGGTGTCACCACCGCCCCACACCCTTCGACGGGAGTTCGTCCCCACTCCTCCGCGCACGCGAGGCCGAGCGCCGGAGAAAATCCTTGGAGAAGCAGCTTGAGACACCCCCGTCAGCCGAGGTCATTCACACCTCGCATCCACTACGTAATTCCCCTCTTCGTGGCCTTGCTCTCGTGCGGCGAGCCCGAAACCATGTCTGACAATGGGTCGGAGACGACCACGGCGACCTCGAAGCAGAAGCTGTCCGGGTCCGTGAAGGTCGATCGGGCCGTGGCGGCGGGTGCCTATCACTCGCTGTTCCTTCAGAAGAACGGAGAGGTCTTCGCCTGGGGACAGAACTCCGTCGGCCAACTCGGCACAGGCAGCACCAACACCACGCCGGTGGCGAGCCCCACGAAGCCCGTGGGCCTTCCTCCCATCAAGGCCATCGCCGCGGGACAGACACACTCCCTCGCGCTCGATATGGAGGGTGATGTCTGGGCCTGGGGCAAGAACGACTTCGGACAGGTGGGCCTCGGCACCACGGGCGGACTGGTGAACGCCCCCACCCGCGTGAGTGGACTGTCGGGTATCCAGGCCGTCTCGGCGAACGGGAATTTCTCCCTCGCGCTGGGACAGGACGGGCGCGTCTGGGCGTGGGGACAGAACGCCTCCGGACAGGTGGGCAAGGGCGCGGTCAGCACCGCGGAGCCCACGCCCCGCCAGGTGAACAACCTACCCACCATCCGCGCCATCGCGGCAGGTCACAACCACGCCCTCGCACTGGATGCGGACGGCAAGGTGTGGGCGTGGGGAAAGAACGACTTCGGTCAGCTCGGCACGGGGAGCACCACGCCCGGCATGGTGCTCGTGCCCACCCTGGTGACCCTGCTGCCTCGGGCCAAGGCCATCGCAGCCGGAGCGGCACACTCGCTCGCCATCGATGAGCAGTTCGGCAACGTCTGGGGTTGGGGGCAGAACTCCTCCGGACAGGTCGGCACCGGGACGACGAGCACCGCGCCGGTGCTGACGCCCACGGCCGTTCCGGGCGTGTTCGCCGCGACGCAGGTACGCGCGGGTCTTGCCTTCTCGATGATCATCATGGGCAACGGCGTGGTGAAGGCGTGGGGCCTCAACGCCTCAGGGCAGCTCGGGCATGGAGCCCCGGGAGGCACGAGCGGGGCACCCGTGGATGTCGTGGGACTCACGGACGCCACGACCATCGCCGCGGGCTACCATCATGCGCTGGCGGTGCGTCCGAGCTGTCCGGTGTGGACGTGGGGCAACAACAGCCTGGGGCAGCTCGGCACGGGGACGTACACGACCACGGCGACCTCCGCGCCCGTGACGACACTGCTCCTCAACACCTACTACTTCGACAGCGACATGGACGGCTTCGGCGACGAGCATGTCGCGCTCGAGTTCTGTACCCCTCCCGATGGCTTCGTGGAGGACATCGACTGTGACGACTTCACGTCGACCACGTACCCCGGTGCGCCGGAGACGTGCAACAGCATCGACGACAACTGCGACAGTGAGGTCGACGAGGGCAACCCGAGTGGCGGCGAGGAGTGTGCCACGGGTCAACTCGGTGTCTGCGCGAAGGGCACCACGGCCTGCACGGAGGGCAGCGTGGTGTGCGCGCAGAACCAGGCTGCATCCGGCGAGCAATGCGACGGCCTGGACAACGACTGTGATGGCGAGGTGGACGACGGCAACCCGGGCGGACTCGTCGCGTGCGAGACGGGCGGCGTCGGCGTGTGCGGAGAAGGCGTCAAGTACTGCACCCACGGCGCCCTCGAGTGCGTGCAGAAGTATGCCCCCTCCGCGGAGCTCTGCGACAACCGCGACAACGACTGCAACGGCCAGACGGACGACGGCCTGACGTTCGCGACGTGGTACCTGGACCAGGACCACGACGACTACGGCATCGCTTCCCAGTCGCTGCAGGCCTGCGCGCGTCCGGCGAATCACGCGGCCCAGGCGGGTGACTGCGACGACACGCGGGCAACGTTCAACCCGGGCGCTCCCGAGTCCTGCGACGGGGTGGACAACAACTGCGATGGACAGGTGGACGAGGGCCTGACTCGGCAGACGTGGTACCGCGACACGGACGGTGACGGCTTCGGCGTCGCGAGCGACACGGTGAGCGACTGCCGGCAGCCTGCTGGCTACGTCGCCGTGGCCGGCGACTGCAACGACGGCAGCACGTCCATCAAGCCCGGCGCCGCCGAGGTCTGCGACGGCGTGGACAACGATTGCGACTCCCTGACGGATGAAGGGGTGCAGGGGACGTTCTATCGGGACGCGGATGGCGATGGCTACGGCAGCGCGAGCCAGCCAACCCAGGCGTGCTCAGCGCCCGCCGGTTACGTCACGAGCGCCACGGACTGCCTGGACACGGATGCGACCATCCACCCAGGCGCTTCCGAGGTCTGCGACGGCCTCGACAACAACTGCGCGGGTGGCGCCGACGAGGGTGTCCCCACGCAGGAGTGGTTCCTGGACGGAGACGGGGATGGCCATGGCCGGTCGACCCTGTCGACGCGAAGCTGCCGTCAGCCCACGGGCTACGTGGCGAGCGCCTCGGACTGCGATGACGCCAACGCGACCACCTACCCAGGCGCCACCGAGGCCTGCGATGGCGTGGACAACAACTGCGCGGGCGGAGTCGACGAGGGCCTCACGACCCAGACCTGGTACCGGGACGCGGATTCCGATGGGTACGGCGACGCGAGCAGCGCCACGCAGAACTGCCGGCAGCCCTCGGGGTACGTGAGCAACGCCTCGGACTGCCATGATGGCAGTGCCGACATCCGACCTGGGACCGCGGAGTCATGCGACGGCGTGGACAACAACTGCAACGGCTCCGTGGATGAGGGCGTCACCTCGACCTACTATCGGGACGCGGACGGTGACGGTTACGGTGCCGCGAGTCAGTCGACCCAGGCCTGCGCATCGCCCACCGGTCATGTATCGAATGCCTCGGACTGCGATGATGCCAGCGCGAACATCCGTCCCGGCGCCAGCGAGGTCTGCGACAGCGTGGACAACAACTGCAACGGCTCCGTGGACGAGGGCGTACAGAGCCGCTGGTACCGCGACTCGGACGGGGATGGCTTCGGCGGCACTTCGTCCACGTACGCATGCGCGCAGCCTGGTGGCTACGTGTCCAACAACAGCGACTGCGACGACAACCGAGCCAACCGTTACCCGGGCGCCACGGAAGTCTGCGACGGTGTGGACAACAACTGTGACTACCTGGTCGACGAGGGCGTGAAGCTGACGTTCTACCGAGACTACGACGGTGACGGCATCGGAAGGAGCTCGACATCCCAGAGCGCCTGTACCGCGCCCAGCGGCTATGTGGCGACCACGGGAGACTGTGACGACTACGACACGGTCATCTACCCCGGCGCCACGGAGGTCTGCGACGGGAAGGACAACAACTGCAGTGGCTCGGTCGACGAGGGAATCCCCACGCAAGCGTGGTACCAGGACTCGGACGCCGACGGCTACGGCAACGCGTCCCTCTCCACGCAGAGCTGCCGCAAACCGTCCGGTTACGTCGCGGACGCGACGGACTGCAACGATGGTTCCTACAGCATCCGTCCGGGGCGCTCCGAGTCGTGCGACGGCGTCGACAACAACTGCAACGGCTCCGTGGATGAAGGCGTCACGACGACCTACTACCAGGACGCCGATGACGACAGTTACGGGAACGCGGCGGCTCCGACCCAGGCGTGCTCACGGCCCACGGGCTACGTGACGAACTCCAGGGACTGCAACGATGGCAACGCGAGCGTCCGCCCCGGAGCCTCCGAGGTCTGCGACAGCGTGGACAACAACTGCAACGGCTCCGTGGACGAAGGGGTGACGGCGCCGACCTGGTACCGCGACGCGGATGGAGATGGCTATGGGAGCGCGTCGAGCCCCACCCAGGCCTGCTCACAACCCTCCGGCTACGTGACGAATGCCAGCGACTGCAACGACGGCAACGCGAGCGTCCGCCCCGGCGCCTCCGAGGCCTGCGACAGCGTGGACAACAACTGCAACGGCTCCGTGGACGAGGGGGTGACGGCGCCGACCTGGTACCGCGACGCGGATGGAGACGGGTATGGCAACTTGGGCCAGCCCGTGCAGTCCTGCAGCCAACCCGGCGGCTACGTGGCGAGCGCAACGGACTGCAACGACCTCAGCGCCAACATCGCCCCTGGCAAGCCTGACATATGCTTTGACGGCATCGACAATAATTGCTCCGGCGTCATTGACGAGTTCTGCGGTGGCGGAACGTGTGCTCGCTCCAACGAGAACGCGGACCCCGAGCGACAGGTCAGCATGCGTCCGCCGTGGCCTCCCGATCCCTGTGATTTGTAAAGAGGGCCCAGGCAGCACTCTCACCCTGGGCAGGTTGGAGCATGCATGAGGTGCTCCAGGCGTAACAGGTTCCCTCCCGCATCATCGGGGTAGGCACCTGGAAGTCCGTCGCTCCGAAAGAGCCGAGTGGTCTCTCGGAGCGACGGCCAGGCCTGAACCGCGGCCCAGGTCCTCACGGGTATCTCCGCGCGGTGAATGGCTTCGAGAACGAGCGTTCCTGGGCACAAATCCACCCAGCCGGGGCCGCTTGGCCTCCCCGCGCTCACCAACGGTCGGCCGAGACATGGCTTGCCATTCGACACGCCCTCATCACGACGCACAACGCCAGTTGATTTGATTGGACACCCCCGGCGAATCACTCACACCATGGATTCGCCCTCACTCCCCCCGGCTCGCGGTCCGTGACTCAATCCCAGTCGGGTTGAGACGCGCTCCCTCACCGCAGCCGGGTGTCACCACCGCCCCACACCCTTCGACGGGAGTTCGTCCCCATTCCTCCGCGCACGCGAGGCCGGTCGCCGGAGAAAATCCTTGGAGCGCAGCTTGAGACACCCCTGTCAGCCGAGGTCATTCATACCTCGCATCCACTACGTGGTTCCCCTCCTCATGGCCCTGCTGTCCTGCGGCGAGCCGGAGTCCTTGTCTGACAATGGGTCGGAGACGACCACGACCAAGAAGAAGCTGTCCTCCCAGGTGCCGGTGGACCGAGCGGTGGCGGGCGGCACCTACCATTCGCTCTTCCTCCAGAGGAATGGCGAAGTCTATTCCTGGGGGCAGAACCTCGCCGGACAGCTCGGCACCGGCAGCATCAACAACACCCCGGTGGCGAGCCCCACGAAGCCCGTGGGTCTGCCTCGCATCAAGGCCATCGCCGCGGGGCAGACTCACTCGCTCGCGCTCGACATGGATGGCCGCGTCTGGGCCTGGGGCAAGAACGACTTCGGACAGCTAGGTCTCGGAGCAACGGGAGGACTGGTCACGGTCCCCACTCGCGTGAGCGGGCTGTCCAGCATCCAGGCCATCTCAGCGAACGGGAACTTCTCCCTCGCACTGGGGCAAGACGGCCGCGTCTGGGCCTGGGGACAAAATGCCTCCGGACAGGTGGGCGCGGGCGCGGTCAGCACCGCGGAGTCCACGCCTCGGCAGGTGAACAGCCTGCCCACCATCCGAGCCATCGCCGCCGGCCACAACCACGCGCTCGCGCTGGACGCGGACGGCAAGGTGTGGGGCTGGGGACGGAACGACTTCGGGCAGGTGGGCACCGGCACGGCCGGAGGCACCGTCCTGACGCCCTCGATGATGGCCACCTTGTCCGGCATCAAGGCCATTGCGGCGGGTGCGGCGCACTCGCTGGCGATTGACGAGCAGTTCGGCAATGTCTGGGGCTGGGGACAGAACTCCTCGGGGCAGGTCGGCACTGGGACGACGAGCACCGCGCCGGTGCTGCAGCCCACCGCCGTCTCAGGAGTGTTCGCCGCGACGCGCGTCAGCGCGGGCCACGCCTTCTCCCTGGTCATCATGGGCAACGGCATCGTGAAGGCATGGGGTCTCAATGCCTCGGGCCAGCTCGGGTACGGGACCCCGGGGGGCACGAGCGGAGCGCCGGTGGACGTGGTCGGACTCCAGGACGTGACCGCCATCGCCGCGGGCTACCACCATGTGTTGGCGGTACGTTCGGGCTGCCCTGTGTGGACGTGGGGCAACAACAGTCAGGGGCAGCTAGGCACGGGCACCTACGTCACGACGCCGACGTCCTCGCCTGTGACGACATCGCTCGTCAACACCTACTACTTCGACAGCGACATGGACGGCTTCGGCGACGAACTCTTCAGCGCCGAGGCCTGTGAGGCTCCCTACGGCTACGTCGAGGACATCGACTGTAACGACTTCGATTCGGCCACGTACCCAGGCGCGCTTGAGACGTGCAACGGCACGGACGACAACTGCGACAGCGAGGTCGACGAGGGCAACCCGAGCGGCGGCGACGAGTGCTCCACCGGCTTGGTGGGTGTCTGCGCGAAGGGAACCACGGCCTGCACGCAAGGCAGCGTGGTGTGCGCGCAGAACCAGGCTGCATCCAGCGAGCAATGCGACGGCCTGGACAACGACTGTGACGGCGAGGTGGACGACGGCAACCCGGGCGGACTCGTCGCGTGCGAGACGGGCGGTGTCGGCGTGTGCGGCGAGGGCGTCAAGTACTGCACCCACGGCGCCCTCGAGTGCGTGCAGAGGGATGCCCCGTCCGCCGAGGTCTGCGACAACCGCGACAACGACTGCAACGGCCAGACGGACGACGGCCTGACGTTCGCGACGTGGTACCTGGACCAGGACCACGACGACTACGGCATCGCCTCACAGTCGCTGCAGGCCTGCGCGCGTCCGACGAACCACGCGGCCCAGGCGGGTGACTGCGACGACACGCGGGCCACCTTCAACCCAGGTGCTCCCGAGTCCTGTGACGGCCTGGACAACAACTGTGATGGCCAGGTGGACGAGGGCCTGACTCGGCAGACGTGGTACCGCGATGCGGACGGTGACGGCTTCGGCGTCGCGAGCGACACGGGGAACGACTGCCGGCAGCCCGCGGGCTACGTCGCTGTGGCAGGCGACTGCAACGACGGCAGCGCCTCCATCAAGCCCGGCGCCGCGGAGGTCTGCGACGGCGCGGACAACGACTGCGATGCCCTGACGGATGAGGGAGTGCTGGGCACGTACTACCGGGACGCGGACGGTGACGGCTACGGCAGCGCGAGCCAGACGACGCAGGCATGCTCCACGCCCACGGGTTACGTCACCAACACCACGGACTGCCTGGACACGGATGCGACCATCCACCCAGGAGCCACCGAGGTCTGCGACGGCCTCGACAACAACTGCGCGGGTGGCGCCGACGAGGGTGTCCCCACGCAGGAGTGGTTCCTGGACGGAGACGGGGATGGCCATGGCCGGGCGACCCTGTCCACACGGAGCTGCCGTCAGCCCACGGGCTACGTGAGCAGCGCCACGGACTGCGATGACGCCAACCCAACGACCTATCCAGGCGCCACCGAGGTCTGCGACGGCGTGGACAACAACTGCTCGGGCGGCGCGGACGAGGGCCTCACGACCCAGACCTGGTACCGGGACGTGGACGGCGACGGGTCCGGCAACACGAGCGTCTCCACCCAGAGCTGCCGCCAGCCTTCGGGCTACGTGGGCAACGCCTCCGACTGCAATGACAGCAACTCCAGCATCCGCCCCGGCGCTTCGGAGACCTGCGACAGCGTCGACAACAACTGCGATGGCTCCATCGACGAGGGCGTCACCTCCACCTTCTACCGAGATGCGGATGGTGACGGTCACGGGAATGCGTCGAACTCCATCCGGGCCTGCTCGGTGCCCCCGAGCTATGTGGCGAACGCCACCGACTGCAACGACGGCAGCGCGTCCATCCACCCAGGCGCCTCCGAGATCTGCGACGGTTTGGACAACAACTGCGCGGGTGGTGTCGACGAGGGCCTCACGACCCAGACCTGGTACCGCGACGCGGACGGCGACGGGTACGGCAACACGAGCATCTCCACACAGAACTGCCGGCAGCCCTCGGGCTACGTGAGCAACACCTCCGACTGTAACGACAGCAGCGCCAACATCCGCCCTGGGGCTTCGGAGACCTGCGACAGCGTGGACAACAACTGCAACGGCTCCGTGGATGAAGGCGTCACCTCGACCTGGTACCGGGACGTGGACGGCGACGGCTACGGGAGCGCGTCGACCTCCACCCAGGCCTGCTCGAAGCCCACGGGTTACGTGTCGAACGCCACCGACTGCAACGACGGCAGCGCGTCCATCCACCCAGGAGCCACCGAAGTCTGCGACGGCGTGGACAACAACTGCGCGGGCGGCGCGGACGAGGGCCTCACGACGCAGACCTGGTACCGTGACGCGGACAGTGATGGCTACGGTAGCTCCAGCAGTTCCACCCAGAACTGCCGCCAGCCCTCGGGTTACGTGAGCAACGCCTCGGACTGCAACGACGGCAGCACCAGCATCCGCCCGGGTGCCTCGGAGACCTGCGACAGCGTGGACAACAACTGCAACGGCTCCGTGGATGAAGGCGTCACCTCGACCTGGTACCGGGACGTGGACGGCGACGGCTACGGGAGCGCGTCGACCTCCACCCAGGCCTGCTCGAAGCCCACGGGTTACGTGTCGAACGCCACCGACTGCAACGACGGCAGCGCGTCCATCCACCCAGGAGCCACCGAAGTCTGCGACGGCGTGGACAACAACTGCGCGGGCGGTGCCGACGAGGGCCTCACGACGCAGACCTGGTACCGCGACGCGGACAGTGATGGCCACGGCAGTTCCAGCAATTCCACCCAGAACTGCCGCCAGCCCTCCGGCTACGTGAGCAATGCCTCGGACTGCAACGACGGCAGCGCCAGCATCCGCCCGGGGGCTTCGGAGACCTGCGACAGCGTGGACAACAACTGCAACGGCTCCGTCGACGAAGGCGTGATGTCCACCTGGTATCGCGACACGGATGGCGACGGCTACGGGTACTCGACGAACACCACGCAAGCTTGTGCATCACCTGCCGGCTATGTGGCGAACTCCACCGACTGCCATGATGGGAATGCGACCGTCTATCCCGGAGCCAGCGAGGTCTGCGACTCCCTGGACAACAACTGCAACGGCTCCGCGGACGAAGGGGTGACGGTACCCACCTGGTACCGCGACGCAGATGGCGATGGCTACGGCACGACGAGCTTGTCGACGAAGAGCTGCGGCAAGCCCGTCGGCTATGTCGCGGATGCCACGGACTGCAACGATGCCAGCCCGTACATCAACCCCGGGAGGACGGACGTCTGCTTCGACCGCATCGACAACGACTGCTCCGGGTGGCGCGACGATGACTGCCCGCTTTGCCCAGAGCCCAATGACCTGAACTTCTCCTCCGCCGAAGGGTTCTCGACGCTGGTCGACTGCGACCCCTTCAAGGCACCTGACCTCGTGAGCGAAGAAGTCCAGTAAGCCCCACAACCACATGACCCGGGCGTCAGGAGAACGCACCCTCCTGACGCCGGCCCGTGAATAATTCCCGCGAGCCCCCGTCCAGGGGCACGGAGGATCCACCCCTACCCCAGGGCCGGACCCCTACAGGCTCCTCCGGAGGCATTCCACACATGCACGCGCGCCCGTGGTGGGCAATCGCGCTCGCGGGGACACTCGCGGGCTGCATCGTCGAGTCCGGGCTGGACGACCCGCCCGACTGGGACGACGACCCCAGCGAGCCCAGACCCGACCCCAGCACCCCCAGGCCCCAGCCGAGCGCCCCCGACTTCCGGGTGGAGCTCGTCTCCGGCCCACAGGCCCTGGGGACGGGTGAGCAGCGCGTCCAGGCGCGCCTGTGCAACGACGGCGCGGGCTCCGGCATGACGGAGGCGGCCTTCTTCCTCACCGCCTCCTCCGCCCCCGGCACCTCCGAGTTCCACCTGGGCGCAAGCCCCCGCTCCTCCCTGCGCGCCGGTGAATGCCGCGAGGTCTCCGCGTCCGTCAGCGCCCACGCCATCCCCGAAGGGGACTACTTCCTCAGCGCCCGCGTGGACCCGGATGGCCTCGTCACCGAGGACAGCGAGGCCAACAACGAGCGCCTCGGCAACGCGGTGTTCGTGGACCGCACGCCGCCGCCCACCCCCGCGCCCACCTGGGCCCAGGCCGGCTCCGGCACCACCCGCGCCCTCACCCTCCACACCGAGGCCGGCGCCACCGTCCGCGTCTACCAGGGCCCCGGCTGCACTGGCACCGAGGTCGGCTACACCGTGGCCAACGCGGGCAACTACTGCGAGGTCCCTGTCTCCGTTCCCAACGGCCCGGGCGCCCGCTACTCCGCGCGAGCCTATGACGCCGTCGGCAACGCGTCCCAGTGCAGCCCCGCGGTGGACTACCCCTATGGCCCGGGCACGCCCCGGATGGCGCCGGTGCTGCTGAGCACCTCGCCCACGTCCCCGGGCGGCAGCCTGCAGCCCGTCTTCAACGGCCGCGCCGAGCCGCGCGTCACGGTGGAGGTCTTCCGCACCGCCAACTGCCAGGGCCCGGTGGAGAAGACGGTGACGACTGACGACATCGGCCTGTTCTACGCCCAGGTGAACGTGGCGAAGAACGCGAAGGTGACGGTGTCCGCCCGGGCCACGGCCGCGGGAGGCTACGACTCCGCGTCCACCTGCTCCAACCCGCTCGAATACCAGCACGACGGCGAGCCACCCGAGCCGCCGCGCGTGACGGACGTGAAGTGGCAGTACCTGAACAACGGCCAGCAGCTCGTCATCACGGGCACCGCGGAGCCGCACGCCACGGTGGGCATCTTCGTCGACGTGGCCTGCACGGGCACGCCCACGCGCACGGTGCAGGCGGATGCGCAGGGGCGCTTCAGCACGGTGGCGCCGTTCGGTCCCGGAGGCAGCCACCGCGTGTTCCTCGCGGCGAAGGACGCGTGCGGCAACGTGTCCACGTGCGCCGAGGGCCCCGCGTACGAGCTGCGCTGCCCACCCGGCACGGCGGACTGTGACGGCCGCTCGTCCAACGGCTGCGAGGTGGACCTCACGGCGAACCCCAATCACTGCGGCACGTGCGGCAACTCGTGCCAGGACGGTCCCTACGCGGACGGCGTCTGCGTGGCGGCCACGTGCGGACAGACTTGCGTGCCGGGCTACTACGACTGTGACGGCAAGGCGTCCAACGGCTGCGAGTCGCGCACGGTGTGCCAGCCCACCAACACATGCACCATCGACAAGCCGAGCGAGCTGATGATCACCCACCTGTCCGTGGTGGAGGACCCGGTGCGCACGGCGCCCGGTGGCGCGTGGCACTTCGGCACGGTGATGCGCGAGATGAACGGCGGACAGGACCCGTCCGAGCTGGTGCGCGCGTGGCTGAAGACGTGGCTGGAGAAGCAGCACGTGAACGGGCTTGCGATTCCACCGCGTCCGGAGATGCAGACGAAGGTGCTGGGGCCGTGGGAGACGCGCAGCGGCGGGCCGTCGAAGCCGCTGGACTTCAACTCGGCGCCGTTCCGGCTGCTGGCCATCGTCAACCGCATCGACCTGCGCGAGCAGGGGGTGACGGCGGGCGAGGGGCGCTTCATCTACGGCGTGGTGGCGCCCAACGGCGAGCCGCTCGAGTTCACCGTCATCCTGGAGTACGCGCTGCCGGG
Organism: Myxococcus fulvus; assembly: GCF_900111765.1. The sequence goes on along the minus strand of NZ_FOIB01000012.1, from coordinate 23,423 downwards.
CACCACGCCCCAGGCCATCCAAAGCTGGGCCTCGGACTGGCATGCCCTGGGCGCGGTGAAGGTGGGCAACGCGGGCTACAACGCGAAGCTGCAGGCGCTCACGGACCGCTTCGTGAAGGCGGGGGTGATGACGGGTCGGCACCAGGGCAGCGCGCTGAACCAGATTCGCACCAACGAAATCGAGCTGGAGGAGCCGTGGGAGCTGCGCGAGTTCGTGCTGTCACCCTTGGGGCTGATGCCGACGACCATGAAGCTCACGCCGGCGAACCACTTCGAGAACACGCAGATGCTGGCCAGCTACTTGACGGAGAACTCGGCGGCGGTGCTGGAGGAGCGGCACACGGTGCCCGACAGCATGGGGGGCATCCCGTTCCTCGGGGCGCACTCGCTGGTGCCGCTGGACTTCTTCTGGCGGGCGCCGAACGTGTCGAACGAGGTGCGGCACAAGTTCTCGCTCAACACGTGCAGCGGGTGTCACGCGGGTGAGACGCAGACGGAGTTCGTGCACGTGTCCGCGCGGGCCTCGGGCAGGACGTCCACGCTGTCGCCCTACCTGCGAGGCACCACGGTGACGGACCCGGTGACGAAGTCGATTCGCACGTTCGACGACCTCACGCGCCGCGCCGAGGACCTGAAGGCGCTGGTGTGCGCGCCCACGGCGGGCCTCAAGTCGGTGGGCCTGGCGCCCTCCAACCTGCCGCGCGCCCGCGTGCACTGAAGGACGAGGACCCGAGCCGTCCGGAGCGCATCCTCGCCTCCGGGCGGCTCACCGGCCCTCCAAGCCTCACCGCCCGAAGCCGCCCAGGGCCGTGCGGCTGAAGCTCGCGCCACCCTGGCTCACCTTCACCGCGGACTGGCTGAACACCTGGAAGGCCGAGCGAATCTCCCGCTCGGACTGGCCCGGCGTGAGAATCCACGCGTCCTCGATGCCCATCTGCTGGAACACGCGCCGGAAGTTCGTGCTCCCGTCGTCGATGCCCATCGCCGCGACGATGTGGTTCTCCGCCCGCCGCAGGTCCTTCACCACCGCCGCCACGTCCTTCGCCTGCGCGCGGCTCGAGTGCATGTCCGCCCCGTCCGTAATCAACAGCGTCACCGTGCGCACCGGCACGCCGTTCGCGCTGAACTCCTGGGACTTCGCCAGCACCGTCCCCAGCAGCACCACCGCCTGGTCATACAGCGGCGTCCCCTGGTCCGCGCGGTAGTTGCCCGAGTGCATCCGCACCACGTCCTCCAGCGGCCGGTAGGGATTGAGCACCTGGCCATTCAAATACCGCGTGTGGAAGAGCACCCCGTCCTTCTGCTTGCTCGCGAGCAACGAATCGAGCACCAGGTTGTGCCCGTCGCACACCGTCTTCGTGTGCCCCGACGTCGAGATGCTCCCCGAGTCGTCCGGCATCACCGTCACCAGCACCACCTCACTGGCCTGCACGTCCTCCACCCGCACGCCCAGACCCGCCTGGATTTGCGCGCCCAGGTCCACCACCGTCAGCGCCTGCAGTCCCGCGGGGCTCAGCACTCCTTCGGCGTGCGCGTCCTCGAAGAGCTGCGTGGCCGTCCGGTGGCCTCCACTCGTCGTCCTGCTCATGTCCTGCTCTCTCTTTCTCCCTCGTCGTGAGGGCATGGCTCCGCCGCCCCGCTCCACCTGAGCCAGGCGCGGTCATCGAACTCACGTCAGGAAACACTCAACCGATGCGCAGGTCCGGCCAGCTCGCCAGCGGGTCCGTGGACCGCACCAGGTGCATGCCCGCGTCCGCGAAGCGCTTGAGCGCCGCGTCCGCCTGCGGCGTGAAGTCCGCCGCGAAGCCACCCTTCCCGTCCGGCACCGTCACCGCCGACATACAGTCCGTCAGCAGATACACCTTGCGAGCCAGCGCCGCGTCCTGCGCCACGATTTCGCCGAGCAGGTCGTCGATGGAGCTCTTCACGCAGTGGCTCGCGGCCTGTCCGCCAATCACCACCGCGTCCGCCGTCAGCAGCGTCTTGAGGAACTGGGTGTTGCGCTGCGCCAGCGGCTGTCCGTCATGCCGGCTCATCACCTCCGGGCGCAGCACCGAGTAGTTCTCCGTCAGCGGGTTGCCGCCCTTCACCTCCGCCCAGGACTGCATGCCGCGCACGTACGAGTGGAACAGCCGCGCCTCCTGCACCACACCCGCCAGCGCGTGCCCGTCCCCACCGAGCAGGCAGTGCGGCGGCCACAGGTACAGCGTGTACTTGCCCGCGCGCTCCAGCTCCTCGCAGTAGTACTTCACCTGCTTGAGCAGCCACGGGTAGTTGCCACCGCACAGCCACTTCGCCATCGCCGGGTTCGGCTTCGCCTGTCCTCGCTCAATCTGCTCGCGAGTCACCTCGCGATACGGCGTGAGCGGCTGGTCGTCCTGGTCCACCCAGAAGGACGGGAAGAAGATCTGGTACGCGAAGTGGGTGTCGAGCGTCGCCGTCACGTTCGTGAGCGCACCCAGGTTCTTGTAGATGAACTCGGCGATGCGGCGGCTGTCCTCCACGGCGCCGCGCCCGCTGCGCCCCGCGACGTAGAGCGAGCCCTCCGGGAAGCAGAAGTCCTTCTGCACGTCGATGAGCAGCAGGTGCAGGTTGAACCCATCCGACGCGGCCGCGGTGACACCGTTCGCGCTGCGCCAGGTGCCCGCCTCCATCTGCAGCTTCCCCGCGTCCGGCCCGTAGCTGTACTTCCCCGCGTGCTCCGCCCGATAGAACCCAGGTACCGGCAGCTCCTTCACTTGCTTCCTCATCGCACGACCCCCTGTCATGTAAAGACATCCACCCTGCTCAAGCCATCCGCAGCGCGGTGAGCTCCTGTCGCCCCACCACGACCAGTCCCTGCCGCGTCAGCAGGAGCCGAGCCCCTGAGTCCACGAAGGGCTCCGCGTCGGGAAACTCCCGCACGGCCTCCAGTCGCCCCTGTCGCAGCTCCACGCGCGTCAGCCCCGCGTCCGTGGCGCAGAACAGCGCCTCACCCACCGCGCATCGTCCCGTCCCGAGCGCGCCGCCCAGCCACGAGCCGTCACCCGCCTCGGCCACCGCCTGCGCCCGCACCGCGCCATCCGAGCCGAGCACCACGCAGTGATGCACCGTGCGCCCCTGCGTCTGCTCGGCGAGGAACAACCACGCGAGCGCCCCATCGAAGAGACAGTCCGCGTCCACGAGCTGCCCCGATGGCCACGGCAGCGTCAGCCCATCGCGCAGCCCCAGTCGCTCGGCGTCGAAGACGAACGCGCCTCGGAGTCCACCCGCGCGATGGAACCCCAGCCCGAAGCGGGGCCCCACGAACAACCGCGTCTGCCCCTCCAGCACATCCCCGATGCGCTCCGGACCGTGCACACCGTCTCGCCACAGTCCGCCGCCCACCGCCCAGTAGCGATGCCTCGCGTTGGCCGCGAAGGCCGGACGTCCCTCGGGAGCGTCCACCCCCAACCGCTCCCGCTCGCCCAGCGGCCCCAGCACCGCCACCACGCCATCCCGCCCCACCAGTGTCACGTCCCCCTGAAGAGCCCAGTGCAGCGAGGGGTCCAGCGGCCCTCGCATCACCACGCGGCCGTCCCCTCGGCGATAGGCGCCATCCGCGTGGTAGAGCCAGCGCGGGAGACCGTCCTCCACGCTCGCGTGCACCAGGACCCCGCGCGTGGTGAACAGGCGCGTGGCCGTCACCTGACCTCGCGCCGAGGTGACGGGCGTCGTCTGCGCCACCGCGTTCGGCTGACACGTGGGACAGGCGCGCCGGGCGTGCTCCACACCGCACGACGCGCACTGCGTGAAGCGCAGTCCCTCCAGCAGCGGCAGCGGGAAGGCGCCGCGCAGGTCCTCCACGAAGACACGGTGGAGATGCTGGAGCACGTCATCGGGGAGCGTGCGCATGGGCAGCGCGGGCTTCGGGTACTGCACGTCCGGATGGAAGACGGTGATGCGCTGGAGCAGCCGACCCGCGGTCGTCGTGCGCGCCGCCGGAGACTTCGGCCGGTGGACACCACCATGCGGCCCCACACACAAGAGCGACTGCATCGCCGCCACGGTGTAGCCATACCAATCACTCTCACTCGACGCCGGGCGCGTGGGCACCAGGCTCTTCCCGTTCAGCCGCACCGGGTCCACGAAGCGCTCGGTGAACAGCGCGCACAGGAACCCGCCGAACTGGAAGCTGTCCGCGTCGATGAGGTGCGCGTCCGCCGCGCCCGTGACGAGCACGTTGAGGTCGTTGAAGTCCCCCACCACCACGCCCGCCGCGTGGAGGCCGGTGAGCGTGTGGTGCAGGGAGCGCAGCACCTCCACCGCGCGCTCGGAGGTGGCGCCCGCGCGACGGAACGAGGGCTCGCCGAAGCGCCGCAGCGACTCCACGCCGTCCAGCTTGCGCATGGCGTACCCCAGCACCGTGCGCTCCTTCTTGTCCGTGGCCAGCGCCTGCGGCGTCACCACGCGCCCGGGCAGCCCCGTGGGGAACACGCGCAGCTTGCGCTGGTGCTCGTCGATGCGGGCCCGCGCGGCCTCCTGCTCCACCGCGAGCCCCGTGTAGTCCGGGTGCTCGGGCAGCTTGAAGACCTTGAGCGCGCGGCCATCCCCCAGGTCGAACACGTCCGCCTCGCCCCCCTTGCCGAGCGCCCTGGCGGGATCCAACCGCACCTTCTTCCCCTCGAGCCAGACGTCCATGGCCTCACGCCCTCCCCATGCGGCGGCGCAGCACCACCAGCGTCGTGTCATCCGGCAGCAACCCCGGCGTGCGCACGAGCCGCCGTGCCTCGAAGTCGGCGCGGACCGACTCGCGGTTGAGCATCGCGAGCCTGCGCCGGAGCGCATCCGGGTTCTCGAAGTAGCGCGGCTCCGTCCACAGGCGCGACAGCGGCCCCACCCGCTCATCCCCCGAGGGCATCACCACGTCCGCGAGCTTCGCCAGGTCCGCCACGCCGTCCGTGCCGAGCAAGAGCGCGTGCACATCCTCGGTGGGTACCAGCGCCTGACGGACGAGCGGCGTGTCCTCCTCGCCGCGCGACAGGGCATACGCGAGATACGGCGGCGCGTTGTTCGGAAAGGGCCCCAGCGAATGCACCTCGCCGTTGAGGGCCCACAGCCCATCCCCCGCGGAGAAGACGAGCGTGTGAGAGGGCGTCATCACCGCGCCCACCACCGTGAAGAGGAAGTCCCCCAGTGTGTCGCGACCGAGCTCCCCCCGAAGCTCGCTCAACAGACACAACACATCCTCTCGCAGGCCGGGAAGGAACCCGGCTTCATCCACACGCTCGTCCTCCGCCAACCGCGTCAGCGCCGCCTGCACCACCCGGCGCACCCCGAGCTGCGCCCCCAGCTCACTGCAGGGCTGGCTGCCACACCCGTCCGCCACCACCGCCACCAGCCCGTGCTCGCTGGCCCGCACACACCACGCATCCTGGTTGTTGCGTCCCGCCCGAGCATGCTCCCGGCCGAGCACCGAGCCCGCGGCGACATCGAAGGGCAACGAGGACATGGCTCTCCCCTGGCCCGCGACGCGGGCAATGGCAGACACGGATGTGGACTCACGGAGCCTCACGGCCCCTTGTTCGTGTATCTACGACACCAACATAGTGTCGAAACTACACGATGTCAACGCGAGCGCGTCTCGTCCTCCGGGGAGGGGGCTTCCAGGGGGCTCAGAGCTCGAAGTTGAAGCCGGCCTTCTCCAGCTGCCGGTACTTCTTGTGGTCGAACCGGTAGAGGCGCGCGGCGCGGTGGGAGACGTCCTGCTCCACCTCGTCCAGTTCCTCGAGTAGGTCCATGGCCAGGATTTTCTTGCGGAAGTTGCGCTTGTCGAGCTCGCGCTCCAGGACGATTTCGTACAGGCGCTGGAGCTGGGTGAGGGTGAACTTGGGCGGCAGCAGCTCGAAGCCGATGGGCTGGTAGCGCACCTTGCCCTTGAGGCGCTGGAGCGCGGTGGTGAGGATGTCCGCGTGGTCGAACGCCAGCTTGGGCGTGTCCCAGACGGAGAACCACGCCGCCTCGCGCGCATCCGTGGCCGCGCGCAGGGTGTGCGCGCTGAGCTTCACCAGGGCGAAGTACGCCACCGTGACGACGCGGCCCCGAGGGTCTCTCTCCGGCTCGCCGAACGTGAAGAGCTGCTCCAGGTGCCCGGGGCGGATGCCGGACTCCTCCTCGAGCTCGCGCCGGGCCGCCTCGTCCAGCGACTCGTCCATGCGCACGAAGCCGCCGGGCAGGGCCCAGCGTCCCTGGAACGGCTCCACGCCGCGCTGGATGAGCAGCACCTTCAGGTCGTCGTCATCCAGGCCGAAGACGACACAGTCCACCGTCAACGCCGGTCTCGGGTACTCGTAGGTGTGGCTCACGGACCGTGGGCATAGTGTCCGGAGCACACCCGAGTCAACGCGCGGCCGGGGGCCGTCACGGCCGGCAGCCACCACCCCGCGCGGCGATGCGTTGCTCCACGGCGGCGACCAGCCGGCCTTCACGCCCCAGCCGCGTATCGGCCAGCCTCACCAGCGTTTCGTTGGGCCAGGCCTCGGGGACGAGCTGGAAGACCCGAGCCACGGCCTCCTCCTCGTACCCCGGCCCCAACCAGACGGCGAACAGGGTGAGGGCGGACGCGGTGGAGCGGCTGATGCCCGCCTCGCAGTGCACCAGCACCAGGCACGTCGAGCCCACCAGCTCGTGCGCGAGCTGGATGAGGCGCGCCACGTCTTCGTCCGAGGGCGCGAGGAAGGCCCCTTCGTCCCGCTCCACATCATGGAACAAGAGGCGAAGCCTGCGCTCGACACCGAGGAAGCCCCGGGGCGGGCGCTGGTCCGGAGCGCCAATGGAGACCAGACACCCCACTTCCCCCCGCCGGCTGGGGGACATGAGGCGCTGGATGGCCTTGGCTCTCGAGACGATTTCGACCCGGGGGAACAGCGCCTGCGCGGCTTCCATGAGCTGGAAGCCTAACGCCCGCCGCTACGCCTTCACCATGCGCGACAGCTTGTGCCAGTCGACGAGTTGCACGCTCTCCCCGGCCAGGTCGAACTCCACCGAGCGCCGCAGGCCGATGACGTCGCCGCCCATCTGGAAGGGCACCTCGCGGTCGAAGTCCATGCGCAGCTTCTGCACGAACCAGTCGTTCATGTGCGGCAGCGGGTGCTCGCCGCGCCACAGCTTGAACATGTTGCGCGTGGCCTCCAGCACGCCCGCGCCGTAGACGCGCACGGAGAGCCGGTGCGGCACCTTCTGGGCGAAGGGGAAGGCCTTGAAGCCGAAGCCCCACTCGGGCGTCGTGGCGGCGCCGGCCACGCCCGCGGGGCCCTCGTACAAGAGCGCGCCCTTCTCACTGTTGGGCACGGGGACCACGTGGCCCTTCGCGTCCACGGTGAGCGCCGCGTCGCCCATGTTGTAGACGGACACGCGGGGGTTGCCGCCGCCGAACATGTGCCGGGGCACCGTCCGGGTGAACATCGCGGTGAGGTAGCCACGCAGGCCGGCCTGCTGGCTGCGCAGGGGGCCGGAAGCCGCGAGCTGATCCTTGAAGTCCTGAATCATCTCCGCGTCCCAGCCCGTGCCGGCGAAGGGGGCCACCTTGCCGTCCACGCGGACCAGCGAGAAGGGCCGCAGGGGCGGCAAATCATTCTTCATCGCGGCGATCTGCTTGAGCGCCACGGAGGGCTTCGGGGCGCCCGTCACTCGGGCCCAGGCGTTGCCGGTGCCCATGGGCAGCACGCCGATGGCGGGCAGCGCCACGCCCGCCGCGCGCAGCTCATTGAGCAGCCCGGTGATGGTGCCATCGCCGCCGCCGGCCAGGAGGAGGGAGGGCGGGTTGGGCCGGAGGTTGTCGGAAATCCAGTGACGGGCCTCGTCGAGCGAGCGGGTGAGCGCCACGCGGGCACGGGGGAGGAAGCGCTGCACCAGGCCGCCGACTCCCTCGGAGCCACGGCGTGCGCGCAAGTTGACGAGGACGGCGATGTCGGTCATGGCGGCCGGACTTTCCCCGGGCCGTGTCATGGCCCGGTCACGGGACACGAGGGACTCGCCCCGTGACGACAATGTGTGCCTCACACGCCCAGTGCGTGGGCGACGCGTGCGCCGAGCCGCCCTCGGGTCTCCCTCCTCCCCAGCCAGGCGGCCGTGGCGACCACGCCCCCCGCGAAGAGGAGGCGGCGCAGGGCTTGCTTGCCCTTCGAGTGGTAGCCGCCGGACGTGCTGGTGCCCTCGGGCATGGGGCGGAAGAGGCTGCCGGCGGTGGTGCCCTGGCGCTCGTCCTCGAAGTGAAGGGCCTCGGTGGCGCCGTTCATGGTGCGCTCGAAGGTGCGAGGCATCAGGCCGTGCATGGCGGCGAAGGCGCGGGCGGCGGGGCCGACGAGGACCTCGGCGCGGGGCTTTCGCAGGACCAGGAGGATGCTCCTGGCGACGCGCTCGGGGGTGTAGACGGGCTCGACAGGGCGCACGCGCCAGCCGGTGTAGTTGGCGGTGTGGTGCCACAGGGGGGTGTCGATGGCGGCGGGCATGACGGTGCAGACGTGGATGCCGGTGTCGAGCAGTTCCTGGCGGACGGAGGCGGTGAAGCCGCGCACGGCGTGCTTGGAGGCGACGTAGGCGCTGACGTATGGGGCGGTGACGGCGCCGAAGGACGAGGAGACGTTGACGAGGGTGCCGTGGCCCTGGCGGCGGAACTGCGTCACGGCGGCGCGGGTGCCGCTGACGGTGCCGAAGAAGTTGGTCTCCATGAGCTGGCGGAAGGCGTCGTCGGGGGTCTCCTCGAGGCTGCCCATGAGGTAGACGCCGGCGTTGTTGATCCACGCGTCGAAGCGGCCGAAGGCTCGCACGGCCTCCTGGGCGAGCGCCTGGACGGAGGTGGCGTCGGAGACGTCGGTGGGGACGGCGACGGCGCGGACGCCGCGGGCCTCGCACTCACGGGCGAGGTCCTCGAGCGGGTCTTCGCGGCGGGCGGCGAGCACGAGGTGGGCGCCCTTCTTGGCGAGGGCGAGGGCGGTGGCGCGGCCGATGCCGCTGGACGCTCCGGTGATGACGACGACGCGGTTCTTCCAGGCGCGCTTCATGGGTGCGAAGTCTCCCGTGGTGAGGGGTCGCGGCCGTGGCGACGGACCCTCCGGGCAAGATGGGGATGAAGGCGGGCGGCGCCCCGTGCCCCGTGGGGCTCCCCAGGAGGGCGGGCGGCGGAGCGGTTTCCTCGTCCGGACGGGGGTCCCGGCGCGGGACGGGTCCGTGTGGATTCCACCCGGGGCACAGGGGGAGAGGGTCGAGGGTAAGCAGTTGAAAGCAGGGGGTTTGAAGGGGGTGAGGGAGGGCTGCTATGTGCGGAGGACTGTCCTGTGGGCAACGGAATGGGGCCTGCACCGACGTCTCGTGATGCGCACTCCAAGACCTGTCCTGCTGCCCTGGGTGGCTGCTGTTCTTCTGTCCTCGCCGGCGTGTATCGAGGTGCCGGCAATCACTCCCGTGAACAGTGAGGTGCGCATCGTCGCGCCCGCGGGAGTGGCCCATACGAATGGCGTCCTGGAGGTCCGGCTGGAGGTCGCGGGGCATGTCCCGGACCGGCTGGAGCTGCTCCGGGACGGAGAGGTGCTCGCAGTGCTGGAGCCTCCGTACGTGTATGCGTGGGACACGACGGTGGAGGCGGAGGGGGAGCACACGCTGCGGACCCGGACGGTGTTCGGGGAGACGGTGTTCGAGGGGGAGTCGCGGGAAGTGGTGGTGGACCGGACGGCGCCGAGGCTGGTGACGCGGACGCCGGAGCCGGGCGCGCAGATGGTCTGGGTGAAGGCGCCCATCCAGGCGGAGTTCTCCGAGCCGATGAAGGTGGACACGGTGACGAGCGCCACGGTCCGGCTCACGGTGGGTGACGCGGAGGTGCCCCGGACGGTGGGCCTGTCGGGGGATGGGAAGACGCTGACGGTGTCCCCGGGCGAGGGTTATGCGCCGTCGAACCCGGTTCGACTGGTGCTCACTGAGACCGTCGTGGACCTGGCGGGGAACAGCCTGGTCCCCGAGTCACGTGGATGGGATTGGGTGGTGCCATTCTGGATTCCGTGGGGGACTGGAGATGGGGCGCGCACGTCTTTCTCCAGCTACGAGAGCGTGGGGAGTTACGCATTCGATATCTCCGGCAACCTGATTGCCGCATGGCGCGATACGAGGCCCACCTCCTCCCAGCGCTACCTTCGCGTTAGGCATTTTACGAAAGGCGAATGGATTGATTATGGCTCTTCTGGAATAGCCGCCTCAGGCGTCTCGACCTTCTATGAGACTTCACTCCTTCTCAACCCAGAGGGGCATCCAATCGTCGCATGGAAGCAGGTACACAGTTCCAGCCCGCACCAAGAACGCATTCACGCCGCCTACTGGTCAGGCAGTCAATGGAACTCAATGGAAACAAGCATCGGAAAGGACGAGACCAAGACTTACAAAACCTCGCCGCACCTCACATGGACTGCATCAGGCCATCCGGCAATAGCTTGGACAGAGCAAGACACCTCACAAAACGCAATCATCTGTGCCGCTGAGTGGGGATCGAACAAATGGCATATCCTGGGGACATGCTATAACACTCAAGAGCACACCCAGTGGGCACGCGCCCCTGCCCTGCAATACACGAGCAACAACACACCTACGCTGGCCTGGGTCGCAACCAATCCGTCCAACATCAACGCCATTCACGCAAGCCAATTCACCAACAACACCTGGGAGCCTCTCTTTCAAGAAGATCTCGAAGTGCAAAACCAGGAGCCATATGTTTCCCTGGCGATAGGCTCCTCCGACACGCCTATCATCTCGTGGTTGTACACGGACTCCGAAGGTTACGAAGCAGTAACCACCTCAAGATGGCATGAATTCACGTGGACACTCATGGGTCCCATGATGATGCCTCTTTCAGGAGACCTCGCCATGACGGGCTCAGCACTTCAAACAGACGCTTCCGGAACCCCCTTCATCGCCTGGACAGGCTACAACCACCCAAAGCATCGATTGCACACAGCTCGCTGGTCTGGACAGCAGTGGGAGTCCCTCGACGACAGCTCTTTCGCCAACGACGGCTCGGCACTCACCAGCGTCCACTCACTTCAACGCACGAACACTGGCGAAATCATCCTCTCCTGGCAGGAAAGCACCGAGACGGGAACCCGCATGCGTGTGCGTCGTTTCAACCGCTAGTCCTCGACCCCAGCGCGTCCAGCCTCTGTCTTGACGGTTACTCGGCACCACTCCACGGACCTCCAGATGTCAGCCCTCAGACTCCTCATCATTCTCATCGCTGTTGTTCCCGCACTCGGACTCGCGGCATCGCGGCGCATGGTCGTCGCAAGCGGTGACTGCAAGGACGCGGAGCTGGGCAGCCAGGCCAACGCATTCCTCGGCGCCCTCGTGTCCCGCCCCGAGCAGGACGTCTTGAGCGCGGAGGGCTTCAGCGAGCGGCTCTTCCCTCAGCCCAGCAAGAGCTACGAGGACCTCCAGCGTCAGCTCGACACGGCGCAGGACCACTTCTACGAGAACCGCAACGCCAAGGCCGCACAGCTCGTCGACGAAGCGCTCCAGCAGATCAACCGACTCCCTGTCGGCGAGGCGCGCCGGAAGCTCTTCGTGAGCGCCCAGCTCCTGCACGGAATCAACTACCGGGCCATGTCGCGACAGAAGGAGAGCGACACCGCGTTCCGCAACGTGCTCCGGCTTCAACCCACGTACGCGCTCGACCCCGACTACTTCGCGCCCTCGGTGAGGCAGGGCTTCGAGAAGCTGCGGCGGGAGATGAACCAGACTCGCAAGGTGAAGCTCTCGATTCGGTCCACGCTTCCCACTTCGGATGTCTATCTGGATGGTCTCAAGGTGGGCCAGTCACCGATGACGCTCGACGTGCCTGCAGGCACTTATGACCTGACCGTGGTGAAGGGCGACGCCATCAGCTTCCCCCGGCAGATCCAGGCGCAAGGCGCGGACACACCGCTGCTCGTCGACCTCGCCTACGAGGGTTCCATCATCGCCACGCCGTTTCCCTGTCTCACCACGACCGACGGCAGTGACGAGCGGACCCTGAGCCACGCGGTCCGACTGGGAGGCACGCTCGGCGTCGAGGAGGTCATCGTCGTGCGCCTGGAGCGCCCGAGCAGCGGCCCCAAGTGGTTCGCGGCTACCGTGCTCAATGTCGAGGGTGGACAGAAGCTGCGTGAAGGCGGCTTCAAGACCCAGGGACTCGACGCTCCCGCGGAAGCCCTCTCCGCGCTCGTCGACTTCGTGACGACGGGACGATCCCCTTCCAACCTCGTGGTGATGAACTCCAATGGCCGCGCCCCCTGGGAACAGCCCAGCACCACGGACAAGAACGGAACTCCACCGGCAAGCGGACTGGATGTCAGCGCGCCGGACCGCCTGACGGAGGGCGTCACGGGCACGGCTTCCCAGTCCACTCCCGGCCTGCGGGTGGCGTCCTATGTCCTGCTCGGCACGGGCGTGGCGGCGCTGGGTGGCGCGGGCGTGGTGCGGCTGCTGGCACAGAAGGACGTGAACGACTTGGAGAAGCGGCTCGAGAACGGTCGCATCCGTTCCACGGACCAGGAGTCTCTGCGCCTGCGTGATTCACTCGTGCAGAAGAACAACCTCCTCACGGGACTGCTCGTCGGAGGTGGCGCCGCGGCCGCAACGGGCGCAGTGCTCTTCCTGCTCTCGCCCTCGGCCGAGGTTCCTCCGCCTGTCTCCGTGGGAGTCGCCACGGACGGTGACGGCTTCTCCGCGAGCCTCTCCGGAACCTTCTGACTTTCGCGCCTTCATGACCTGGCGGCGGCTCACTCCCGCTTGGAGTGGTCCTGCCGTGCCTCCGTGCCTCCGTGCGTCAGGAAGGCCGCGCTTTCGCGCACCTGGCGCGCCAGTCTCGCATCCGCGGCGTAGAGTGCCGCGCATGACGCGAGCCCTACTTGCCCTCCTGCTGCTGGTCACGAGCGCTTCCGCCGCGGCCCCTCGCACCCTCCGGGTGGATTACTTCCACACCGGCAACGCCACCGAGGAGCGGTTCAGCCTCGACAAGGTCGTCATCGAGCCGCTGCCCTGGCCGGGACATCCCCAGCGCACCATCGATGACACCAACCTCGGCAAGTACCTCTACGAGGTGAGGGACCGTGAAACGAACCAACTCCTCTTCTCCCGCGGCTTCGCCTCCATCTATGGCGAGTGGGAGCTGACCACCGACGCGAAGAGCGAGAACCGCACCTTCCACGAATCCCTGCGCTTCCCCACGCCCGAGCGCCCCGTGCAGGTCCTTGTGAAGAAGCGCGACGCACAGAACGCCTTCCGCGAGGTGTGGTCGCTCGTCGTCGACCCCAAGGGCATGTTCGTGGACCCGTCCTCGCCTCCCGCGCCGGGCCCGCTCCTGAAGCTCATGGAGAACGGGCCGCCGGAGCAGAAGGTCGACCTGCTCATCCTCGGCGACGGCTACACCCAGGCCGAGCGCGGCAAGTTCGAGAAGGACGCCAAGCGGATGGTGGACATCCTCTTCACCTTCTCGCCCTTCAAGGAGCGCAAGGCCGACTTCAACGTCTGGGGGCTCGTCCCCCCCGCCACGCAGTCCGGCATCTCCCGCCCATCCACCGGCGTCCACAAGCGCTCGCCCGTGGGCACCACGTATGACGCGTTCGGCAGCGAGCGCTACGTGCTCACCTTCGACAACAAAGCGTTCCGCGAGCTGTCCGCCTTCGCGCCCTACGAGTTCGTGGAAATCCTGTCCAACGGCAACACCTACGGCGGCGGAGGCATCTTCGGCCTCTACGGCACGGTGGCGTCCGACAGCCTGTGGGCGCCCTACGTCTTCGTCCACGAGTTCGGCCACCACTTCGCGGGGCTCGCCGACGAGTACTACACCTCCGAGTCCGTCTACGTACCCAGCGAGGACCGCCTGGAGCCGTGGGAGAAGAACGTCACCGCGCTCAAGGACCCTGAGCAGCTCAAGTGGAAGCACCTGGTGACGACTGGGACACCCTTGCCCACCCCGTGGGGCAAGGAGGCCTACGAGAACCACTCCAACGACATCCAGAAGCGCCGCCGGCAGGTCCGCGCGCAGCGCAAGCCGGAGTCGGAGATGGACTCGCTCTTCATCGTCCAGCGCGACTGGGAGGAGAAGTTCCTGTCCTCCCAGAAGTACTCGGGCAAGGTGGGCGCCTTCGAGGGAGCGAACTACGAGGCGCGGGGGTATTACCGACCCCAGCTCGACTGCGTCATGTTCACCCGGGACCGCGTGCCCTTCTGCGCGGTGTGTCAGAGCGCGATTTCACAGGTCATCGACCTGTACGCGGGTCAACGCGGCCAGACACCCCGCAAGACTCCGTGAAAGCCTGACTTTTCAAGGGAATCCTGCGTGACATGGCGGTGTCACGCGGGCCCCGCAATGGACCCTCTCCGGGTTCGGGTGTAAGGGGGCGGGGCTACTACCTGCCGCATCCCAATGGAGGGGACCGCATGCTGAAGCGAAATTGGCTTCCAGCTCTCATGACCGCCGTGTTCGTCACGCTGGGCACGGGCTGTGGAGATGAGTGCGTCGACCAGTTTGACTGTCGCGCCGACAATGGCCAGCCGAGCCAGGGCAATGAGTGGGTCTGTGACGATGGCACCTGCAAGCAGGAGCCCGTCACCCAGCCGCCGGACCCGGATGCGGGCACGCCGGACTCCGGTACCCCAGACTCGGGCACGCCGGACTCCGGTACCCCGGACTCGGGCACGCCGGACGCGGGCGTGACGTGCAGCCCGGCTTGCGCCACGGGTGAGATTTGCGACATCAGCTCCGGCACGGGCGTGTGCAAGACCTGCCGCGACACCGCCACGGGCACGGGCACCGACGAGGGCTGCTCCGCCACGACGCCCATCTGCGACCCCACGGGCGCGAGCGGCAAGGGTGTGTGCACGGCGTGCCGTGACACGGCCACGGGCAGCGGCCAGGACACCGGCTGCTCCGCCGAGACGCCGGTCTGCGACCCTGCTGGCAACAATGGCGTGGGCGTCTGCAAGGCGTGCACGGACTCCGCGACGGGCAACGGCCAGGACAACGGCTGCTCGGCCACGGCGCCCATCTGCGACGCGGCGGCCAACAACGGCGCGGGCGCGTGCAAGGTCTGCATGGACTCGGCGACGAGCCCCGACCTGGGCTGCTCCTCTCCCACCAACATCTGCGACACGGCGGCCAACAACGGCGCGGGTGAGTGCAAGGTGTGCAACGCCACCCAGGGTTGCCAGGGTGAGCAGACGTGCAACGCCACGGGCACGGCCTGCGAGGGCTGCGCGGACAACGCCTCGTGTGACCCGTCGACCCCGGTCTGCCGCACGGACACCACGCCGACGGCGTGCGTCGAGTGCACCGCAGACCAGACGGCTCACTGTGATGCGACCAAGCCGGCCTGCAACGCGAACTACCTGTGCGGCTGCACGACGAACGAGCAGTGCGCCGGCGTGCCGGACAGCGCCCGTGACTTCTGCGACACGACGGGCAACAACGGCCGTGGCCAGTGCGAAGTCTGCGTCACCGACGCGCAGTGCGCGGGTGTGGATCCGACGAAGCCGGTCTGCAACAACCGCACGGCGTGCGTGCAGTGTCTGACGAACTCGCAGTGTGCGGCGAGCCAGGTCTGCAACACGACGACCAACGCGTGCGAGACGGCTCCGGGCCCGACGGCGGCCGAGACCAGCGACCAGATTACGGCGTTCCTGAGCGCGGATCCCCAGGGCATCAACCAGGCGGTCAACGGTGCCTACGTCACGTTCATCAAGCCTGCTGTGCCGGGGCAGGCGGCCACGGAGCAAGTGGGCTTCTTCCTCCAGGCGGAGCCCAATGGTCCCGCGATGTTGGTCACTGATGCCGCAACCCTGAGCCAAGTCTCCGTGGGTGACCGCGTCAGCCTGACCGTCACCGAGAAGGTGGTCACCAACGCGATTAAGGAGGCCAGGACTGTCACGAACTTCACCCGCATCAGCCAGGGACATGGTGTGAGTTCGCTCGTCGTCGACCGCTCCGGTGCGGCCGATCTCTCCACAGCGGAAGGTCTGCCCAACTACGAGTACGAGCTCATCTCGGTCACCGGCACCATCGCGGATAATGGTTCTGACCAGGGCGCGGGCTTCCTTGGCTTCACGTTCACCACGACCGGGCAGACCTCGGCGGTGGGCTCCCTGCGGGCACGTCTGCCGACGGGCCTCGCCCGGTCGCTCGACGTCACCACCGGCTGCAAGTTCCGCCTCGTGGGCCCCGTGTGGCGGTTCAACAACAACTCCCAGCCCTCGGCGTTCAGCGAGTCTGACTTCACCATCAGCGAGTGCCCGGCTCCCAAGCTGACCGCCGCTGCGGGCACTGCGGCCACGACGGTCACACTGACGTTCGACCGCAACATCGCCCAGGACAGCATCACCGACGCGGCCAGCCAGTTCACCTTCTCCAACGGACTCACTGCCACGAGCGCCCAGGTGACGGGACGCCAGGTCGCGGTGACCACGGCCGACCAGACGCCGGGCGCCGCGTACACGGTCACCGTCGCCAACACCGTGACGGACTCGAGGGGCGTGGGTGTCGCCGCCGCGAACAACACGGCGAACTTCACGGGCTACCGCGTCGTCGCGGTGCTGCGCATCACCGAGGTTCAGCCGAACGGTCCAAGCAACCGGGACCTGGTCGAGCTGCAGGTCATCCAGGGCGGAACCACGGACGGGCTCGTGCTCCAGCAGGACATCAACTCCCCCGCGACGCTCCTGACGTTCCCGAATGTCACCGTGGCCCAGGATGACATCATCGTCGTCCACCTCAGCGAGGCCGCGGCGTATGTGGGCGAGACCACCGCCAAGAACCAGTTCCCCAAGAGCGGGACGCCGGCGAACTACGACAACGCCTGGGACTTCAAGGGCAACACTGCGAACATCACGTTCTCGAACCGCCTCGTGCTGGTGAAGGATGCCTCCGGAGCGATTCAGGACGCGGCCGCGTTCGCGCGAGCGAGCGGATTCACGACGCCTCCTGGAGGCTTCCCCGCGAACCTGCAGGCTCTCCAGGCCGCGGGGCAGTGGCTGCCCGCGAACTGCGGTGGCGCGAACTGCACCTACGATACGACGCCTTCGGCGGTGGCGGTCTCCGCGGACTGGGCCACCATCCCCACGGCGCAGGTGACGCCGGACACGGTCACCATCCGCCGCGTCAGCGCGACGGACACCAACACGGCGGCGGACTGGGCGGTCGGTCCTTCGTCGTGGGGCGTCGCGAATCCGTAGTCTGATTCTCTCTTCCTGAAACACCCGGCCGCGGTCCCTTCGGGGGCCGCGGCCTTTTTATTGGCTGGGGCCTGGGCGGCCTTGAATCCATGTCATTCCCGGCGACTACAGTGTTGACTGCACCACGGAGCAAAACTTCCTGCTCCGACGGACCGGAGTCCCCATGCGGTTACGCCGCGCCCTTTCGCTGCTGCTCATTGTCTCCCTCGCAGCCTGCTCCAGCTCCCCCCCACCGAAGCTGCCTGACACGCCCGACTCGGGCCCCGGCCCTTCCGATGGCGGCGGCACTCCGCTCTCCCTCCAGACCACCTCCCTCCCCGACGCGTACCTCGGCGAGTCGTACGCCTCCCCCCTCGTCGCCTCCGGCGGCACCGCCCCTCTCATCTGGAGCCTCGCCGGCGGTGAGCTGCCCTCCGGCTTGAGCATCTCCGACCAGGGCCTCGTCTCCGGTACCCCCACCGCCGTCGGCACCTTCTCCGCCACCCTCCAGGTCGAGGACGCCTCCGGCACTCGCATCTCCAAGCAGTTCGAGCTCACCGTCCTCACCCCACCGACACTCGCCAACGCGAACCTGTCGCTCGGCGTCGTCGGTGCCCCCTACGCGTTCACCTTCACGGCCTCGGGTGGCCGCCCTCCCCTCTCCCTCCATCTCGCCTCGGGCTCACTGCCCGCGGGCCTCCGCCTCGACGCCCTGTCCCTCGTCGGCACGCCCACCACCGCCGGCACCTCGACCTTCACGCTCGAGGCCCGTGATGCCAACAGCCACTCGGCCTCCGCCGCCTTCCAGCTCACCGTCCGCGATGGCCTCACCATCGCCTCCACGCACCTCCCCGATGCCTATACGGACAGGACCTACGCCCAGGCCCTCACCGCGCTCGGCGGCAAGGCGCCGTACACGTGGACACTCGTCAGCGGCACGCTGCCTCCCGGACTGAACCTCCGTGACTCGAGCCACCTCGAAGGGACTCCCACCACGTCGGGCGACTTCACGCTCGTCCTCCGCGTCACGGACTCCGCCGGCACCACGGACTCGCGTGAGGTCTCACTCTCGACCTATCTGCCCCCCGCGTTCGCCGCCGTTCCGGCGCTGAGCCTCTACGTCCGCGACAACATCACCCGCCCCCTCGAGGCCTCCCAGGGCAAGCCCCCGTACCTCTTCACCACGACGGGACCACTTCCCCCCGGAATCACCCTCGCTCGCGAGGGGCTCCTCCACGGTCAGCCCACGCAGAGCGGCGTGTTCACCTTCAACGTCGTCGCCAGTGACGCCAACAACCGCACCGTCTCGCGCTCCGTCTCCGTCTCCGTCTCCGCGCTGCCCACCATCACCACGCAGACCCTCCCCGAGGCGACTCGCGGCATCGCCTATCAACACACTCTCGGCGCCACGGGCGGCCAGGGCACCCTGTCGTGGACGCTCGCCTCCGGTGCGCTCCCCTCGGGCATCTCCCTGTCGACCCAAGGCGCGCTGAGCGGCACGCCGTCGACCACGGGCTCCCACGCAATCACCCTGCGCGTCTCCGACACGAATGGACGCACCGACAGCCGCGCCCTCGCGCTCATCGTCGAGGCGCCGCTCTCCCTGAGCGGCACGCTCGTCGACGGCTACGCGGGCACCTCGTACTCCAGCGCCCTCACCGCCGCGGGCGGACGCGCGCCCTTCACCTGGAGCATCGCCTCGGGTGCGCTGCCCTCGGGGCTCACCCTCTCACCGGACAACGGACTCGTCACCGGCACCCTCGGCACCAGCGCCGCTTCCGCTACCGTCACCCTTCGCGTCACCGACGCCGCCAGCCGCTCCGCCACACAGCAGGCCACCCTCTCCATCTACGCGCTCCCCAGCGTCACCACGGACCTGCTGCCGCCCGCCACGCTCGGCCAGCCGTACTCGACCCAGCTCGCCGCCTCTGGCGGCAAGGCGCCCTTCACCTGGAGCATCGCCACGGGTGCGCTGCCCTCGGGACTGAGCCTCTCCGCCTCCGGCGTCATCAGCGGCACCACGAACGCGAGCCCCACCACCTTCACCGCTCGCGCCACCGACGCCAACGGCCGCTTCGCGGACAAGAGCCTCTCGCTCACCACCATCTACCCGCCCCTCGCGGTGACGACCACGACCCTGCCCGACGCCACCGTGGGCCAGTCCTACTCCGTCACCCTCACCGCGTCCGGCGGCAAGGCGCCCCTGCGATGGAGCACCCAGGGCACCCTGCCCGCTGGGCTCTCACTCTCCACGACGGGGACGCTCTCCGGCACCCCGACCACGACGGGAACTCCGAACATCACGTTCGTGGTGACTGACGAGCGGAACACCTTCGTCTCACGCGAGCTGCCGCTCAGAATCCTCCCCGCGGGCGTCGAGCTCACCGTGGGCCACTGGAACCTCGAGTGGTTCGGCTCGGACACCGAGGGCCCTCCGAACTCCACCTCTCCTGGCGGCACGCTCGACGACCTGCAGATCTCGCACGCCCGCGACATCCTCCGCGGCACCGGCGCCAACATCTGGGGGCTCGTCGAGGTCGTGGACAATCAGGACTTCGACACCGTGCTCGCGCAGCTCCCCAACCACCAGGGCTTCGTCGCCAATGACTGGAGCCGCGTCCCCAACACCGGCAGCTACTACTCCGCGAGCGAGCAGAAGCCGGCCATCCTCTACGACGACAGCGTCACCTTCCAGAGCGCCGAGCTCATCCTCGTGGAGAGCGAAGCCTATTTCGCCGGACGCCCTCCCCTCCGCGTCAACTTCACCCTGCGCGGGACGACCACGCCCCTCACCGTCATCGTCCTGCACATGAAGGCCTTCGCCGACGAGTACTCCCATGGGCGACGACGGGATGCGAGCACCGTCCTCAAGTACTACCTCGATGAGCAGGCGCTCCAGAACGTGTTCGTCATCGGAGACTGGAATGACGACGTGGACCAGTCCATCACCACCGTCGGCGGTGTGCCCCTGGCCACGCCTTTCGAGAACTTCACCAGCGACTCGAACTACACCTTCATCACCCGGGCCCTTTCGAGTCGCTCGGAGAGCACCACCACCAGTCACCCCGACACCATCGACCACACGCTCGTCAACGCGAGCGTCGCCGGGGCCTTCGTCCCTGGCTCGCTGAAAGTCGTCCGGCCCACGGGGATTCCCAACTACGGCGACGTCGTCAGCGACCACTACCCGGTCATCAGCCGCTATGCCTTTGGCGGAGCGCCGCCAGCGACTCCGGTGGTCATCATCAACGAGGTCCTCGCGAACGAGCCCTCTACCCCGAACGGTGACGGCACCTCCACGCCGGACCCCGATTACGAGTTCATCGAGCTGGTCAACCTCGGCACGTCCCCCATCGACCTGTCCGGGTGGACCTTGTCGGATTCCTCCAGCGTCCGTCATGTCTTCTCCAACGGAACGCTCGTGCCCGCGGGCAAGGCGTACGTGGTCTTCGGCGGGAATCGCGGCTGGGCGCCCGGTACACCGAACACCGTGTCCGCCTCGACCGGGGCGCTCGGGCTCAACAACGGCAGCGACTCCGTGTTCCTGCGTTCACTGGACTCAGCCACCGTGGATGAGACGAGCTACACGTCCACCGAGGACAACGTCTCCATCAATCGCTCGCCCGACACCCAGGCCGGCGCTCCCTTCGTCCGCCATCACCAGCTCAACCCCTCGAGCGGCTCGTCTCCCGGACGGCGCGCGAATGGTTCGGCGTTCTGAGCGGATGACGCGTCCTGGGTGAGCGCCGTCAGCGAGGCCGCGTGGAGGAGTCATCTCCACGCGGCTCGCCCGATGCGCGCCCGCGTCGGCCCTCGCGCTCCGTGGAGATGTCCCGAGGCGGACTCACCTCCACGTCCACCTCGCGCGCGACCCAGCCGCCTGGGCCGTCGTCGTAGGCCACCTTGACGGCGTCGCCTTCACGCATCGACGCCAGGCCCACGACGTTCCCGTTCAGCCGCAGCCGCGTATCGGGGACGACCTCGATGTCCTGCTCCACGCCCGCGCCGTCCCGCACGAGCAGCTCGTTGTCCCCCACCCACGTCACCCGGCCGTGCACGATGCCCGTGGGCTCCGCGCGCCCCGAGCCTCCCACGCCCCGCTCATCCGGTCCCTTCAGGGCCTCGGGGTCCGGCGCCTTCTCCCGCGAGGCCATCAGGTCCCGCCAGAACGCCGAGCGCAGCTCACGGTTCTTCGCGGAGGGCAGGCCCTCACCACCGCCACCCCCCGTGTCCTCCTGCCGCTCGCAGCTCACGCCCCAGACGGCCAGCAGGAGCCCGAGTGCCCACCCCCTGACCCGGCGTTTGCGGTCCATCGTCCCGGCCTCCCCACGCGTGTCGTTCCAGAGCTGAACCCACACACCCGGCGCATCCGCTGCTTCCGCGTCAACATGTGAACGCTCCAGGCAGCCGAGAACCCCGAGTCCCCACGCATCGGCCTCACAGGTCCAGGGGCAGGCAGGCGGCCCCCCGCGCGCATGCCTCCCTCGCGTGGACTTCGCCGCTCAGAACTTCCACTCCGTCTCCTTGCCGAGCGCCGCGCGCGTCGCCGCCACATCCCGCAGCGCCTTGAAGGGCGAGGCGTCGGCCAGCTTCACGACCGACTCCAGGACCGCGGCCGCCATCCCCACGTTGTCGCTGGCGATGGCTCCGTCCAGACGCTCGAAGAGCTGTCGGAAGTTCTCCCGCCGCTCGTCGAAGCTTCGGTCCAGGTAGTCCATGAGCACGTCGCGCATGGCGTGGATGTGCTCGACATCCACCCGGGATTGCTCCCGCAGCCGGGTCTGCTCCGTGCGCTCCTTCTCGATGTCGCGCACGCAGTCGGCCACCACCTGGATGCCCGTCAGCACGTCCTTCAAGGATAGCGCTGTCTTCAGCGTCATGACGCCTCCCGTTGAAGCAGGCCCCGCGACTGCTCCAGCAAGGTCTCCAGTTGGGTGTTCAGGTCTCCGCCGTCGGCGAAGAGGGGCATCCGCATCAGCTCGCTCTGGGCCTTCGCCAACTGCATCGCGGTGGCGAACCGGGCCAGGTGGACATCGTCCTCCGCGTCGAACCGTCCTCCCAGCTCCCACAGCGCGTCGATGGCCCGGCCCGCGCGTTCATCGAGCGCGCCGAGCACTCCGCTCAGCTCCTCCACGCGCGTGCACGCCCGTGCCAGCAGCGCGATGGCCGCGTCGATGCACGCGACCTGGCCGTCGACCTCCTCCGCGTAGGCGATGGCCTTCGTCCTCGCCTTCTCTCCCTGATGGGCGAGGACGAAGCCGACCACGGCCACGGCGGGGGCCACCGCGATGCCTCCAAGGACCACGGTGCCTCCCGCCACGCCCAGTCCTCCCGAGGCGAGCGAGCCGCCTCCCAGCCACGCCAGCACGGCGCTGTTGGCCGCCGCGCCGGAGAGCCCCGACATCGCGGCGCCCGTTCCCGCGGTGGCGAAGGTAGTGACCAGGCTTGTGGTCAGCGCGCTCGCGCCCGCGCCCGTGACGGCCGCCGCCACCGAGCCCGAGAGCGTGCCGCCCGCCTCCAGGTACTGCGCGGCGAACAGTCGGACCTCCTCCCGGCTCACGCCGACCGTCCCCAGGCGCTCGAGCGCTTCGAGGCGCGCCTTCTGGCTCAACTGCTCGAGGAAGTCGAAGAGCCGGCGGAAGGTCGTGGTGATGATGCCGTCCCGCTGAGCGTTCAAGGCATCGAGCTGCTGTCGCAGCACCTCGCGAGCACCGTCCAATCGCTGAACCGCATCCCGATGTCGCGCCTCGGCCTCTTCGCCAATGTTCTTGGCGTCCTTCATGCTGTCGATTCCGTCGTAGGCCTTCTTGGCGCCGTAGCCCATGAGACCTGCGAGGAGGAACGCGGCGGGAATGAGCGGCAGTGGCATCACACACCTCGGCAATGAAACCCATCCATGAGCAAGGCGCCGCAATCCGCGACACCTTTCAGACCCACGCTGGGTCACGCCCGCCCCGATGGGAATACCACCCCGGGGTGAGGTTCCGAGGGGCCCTTTCCCTCACGCTCGTGCTTGCAACCCATTACCATTCGTCTCACGGGTAGAGCCAGACGTGAGCGGTCGCCGTCCTTCGGCGTCAGGTGGGGAGCAACTCAATGGCGGTATGGATTCGGGCGCTGCCGACCCTCGTGGCCGCCGCTCAGTCATAGCGGTGATCAGTCGCACGGAACCGGGTAGCCACAATGAATGAACCAGCCCTCGGCATCTCGCTGAGTAACAGCTTCGGTGGCCTTCTGGA